>NZ_JBFUDZ010000038.1:0-57658 GCF_056404455.1 Mesorhizobium sp. P2_D1 | reverse complement strand
AGATCTTCCTTTGTCGTCTTGGCGACCAACCACCGGCTGCCGTTCTTCTCAACCCATTCGGCCTTGCTGAAATCATAAGCGACGTTCTTTTCGCCAATGCCCAGGAAACCTCCGACACCAATGATGATGAACTTGGCTTTACCGTCCTTGGCCAGAACAATGTCATTAACGTCGCCGATCTTCTCGGCATTGTCTGCAGCACTGTTGTAGACCGCAGTACCCATGATCTTGCTCACGAGGCTCCCGTCGGGTACCGCAACAGGCTCGGCTGCAGCAGCGTTGGCAGGCTTGGTGGCATCTTCAGAATGGGCGCCCGATACCAGCAGACCTGATGACAGGAGCGTGACCACGGCGGTGGTGGTCAAAAGTTTGCGGATCATGATATGTTTCCTTGTGCGTTTCATTTGATGCACGCCGCGCTCGGCTAAAACCCGTTGCAAGGCGGCTGGGCGCGGCATCTATGCACAGTCACAACGAGCCTCTCGTGGACAAGTTCCGCTTTGGGCCCTCATATGGATCGGCCCGAACACGCAAGTCCGGGCCGTGATTGGTTAAGTGGCGGACCCGATTGCCCTATCCTGCCTTGACCGCCTTGGAGCTGATCTTTCACGTGATCGCCCATGCCTCTCGATGAGATCCTTTTCGCGGAATGGCTTGCTTAGCAGCGGGACGTCCGAGGGACGATCGGCAATCGCACTCGCATCAGCGTACCCGGTTATGATTACCGCTGGCCAATCCGAGCGTAGATTGCGCGCAAACCGAATGACCTCCACTCCGGATACCATTGGCATAGCGAAGTCTGTGACACGATCACGTCGAAATCATGTGGCGTCCTTTCAATAGCCGCCAGCGCCTCGGCGCCCCCTGCTGCACAGGTCACCGAGAAACCTCGCTGTCGGAGCGATTGAGCTGTCAGATCACGAAGTCCGCTGCTGTCGAATCGAAGGGCGGTCGTTGCTCGCATAGACCAGAATTTGGGCGCTGGAAACGCACGGTTGCCGTCTGCACCGCCGAAGGAATGGATGGTCCGCCAAGGCTATGCGTTGGACTGGCCAAGATACAGCGCCGGCTTCTATGTTCGGGCTGAGAAGGAAGCAAAGGCAGCGAATCGCGGCTTGTGGGTTGGTTTATTTGACAAGCCATGGGAATGGCGTAAGCCCAGCGGCGACCCTACGGTTTACGCTTCCCGCAATAGCGAAGCCCAGCATGCGCACCCAAGAATGCGATTAGCTCGCGGGCTTGCGTTTCCGTAATGCCAGTTTCATTGACCAGGCGACGCACGACATCGTCCGGCTTGCTAGGCGCTTTGCCCTTAGTCAGTCATCATCGTGTCCCTTGACGACCCAACGACAGGGCAGAGGCAAATGGTTCCTTCGCCGGAATGACTCGCTAATCCTGTCCGGAAGCGTATACTTCACAAGTCGCCCACACCTTGCTCGGCAAACGGGCGCTTGGAAGTCAACTCAGGTGCTCCCGCCTCAACAGATTGACGCGGGAGGCTCCTGTGGCCCAAGCCTTAATCAATTCCGATTCCAATCCCATATCCGCCTTTGATTGCGATGTAATTCGCGAGGCGTTCCGAAAATCGATAGTGGAAGAGAACGTACCGGAAGATCGGCAGCGCGA
Source organism: Mesorhizobium sp. P2_D1 (assembly GCF_056404455.1). Classification (NCBI taxonomy): domain Bacteria; kingdom Pseudomonadati; phylum Pseudomonadota; class Alphaproteobacteria; order Hyphomicrobiales; family Phyllobacteriaceae; genus Mesorhizobium; species Mesorhizobium sp. P2_D1. The sequence goes on along the minus strand of NZ_JBFUDZ010000038.1, from coordinate 56,032 downwards.
TCACGCCGCGGCTTTCGTGCGTGCATGGACTGGGACAGAGGTCACAGACCAGAGCATTTTGGATTGGATTGTGCGCAAATAGGCAGCGCTACCCGGCCGCAGAATCTCCGCGTGATCGCGAAATGGCGACCGAGGCGGTATATTATTCCCGCAAGTTCGGCCTCACCAAAGAGGAAGCCTTGCGAATGCTCAAGGACGCCCGAACCCTGATACCTCTCGCTGATATGGCAGACGCGACCAAGCGCTAGGGCCTACCCATGTTCCGTACGCACCGTGTCCATGTTCCGTAAGGAACACTCACATCCTGCGGACCCTGCTAGCCTTTGCAAACCACCGCCGGCCGTAAGCTATCGGTCCGCCATGAGTGGGAAGGAGAGCGTCATGCCCTTCACAAAATTCAGCAGCATATTCGCGCCTGCCGATTTGGAAATTATCCAGCGGGTATTCAACCAACTGTGCCAAGAGCGCTGTTTGGCCCTGAAGGATGGGGAGCAGAGAAGTCTGCTTGCCGCCGAAGTCATTGATGCCTTCGAGAGTGGGTTCATCGAGGAAGCGAACCTGTGGCAGTCGCTCTCGAAGCGACGCATGGCCAAGGCTCGAAGCTTATTCCGGGGAGCCAGGCTCGTACTGTACGATGGCATCGAGGATCGCTGTCGACTTCCCCGTCGATCTCTTCCCGCCTGATCCCGATCACCTTGGCGTCAGCAATCAGCTTGTGGACATTGGCCTTCGTCATCTCAGGGACATTGTTGCTCAGCCATTGGTCTAGGAAGTAGACGCCGCGTGTGCTCATCCTCAAAGAAGCTGCTTACCGATATTAGGTTCCCCTAACCTTTAAGAACCCGCCGCACGGCAGCGGCGGGCCGTCCCTAGGGATCACAGGGACTTGCCGGGGAAATGTTGGCTGCCCCTGCTGACTAAACAACTATTAGAATGCTCTAAACGTTCCCTTCCTCTCTGCCATAGGTAGGAGCTAAGCAGTTAGCGCAACCCTTGCATGATGAATTCGTAGATCGTGCGAATCTCTTCATCGATCTCTCGGCCGGGAATGCCTTGGGTTTCGGCCGCCCGTTTCGCGTCGACAGTCATATCGATCACCAGCAGAACCGGGTGCATAATCGGATGATCCGGTAAATGCTCCGATATCCAATGGTAGAGAAAATCACTTCCGCGCTTGCTTATTCTTCCCGGAAATCCTGCAAAGAGGCGTGCCGCATGCCCGGCTTGACCCATAGCGTCGCCGGACGCTTCATCCCCTTCGGCGCCATGCCGGCGTGCTGCTGAACGCGCTCCCAAAGGCGTTCGCGCATCTCGCGGTTGGGGTAGTACATGAAGAAGCCGGGAATGGGGGGCGTCCAGTTCTCAAGCACTCGAATGAGGCGGTGCTCAGCAACATGCCCCGCAACCTGCTCTTCATAAGCGAGCCCAAGGCCGGCTCCGGTGAGCGCCGCCTGAATCACCAGGTTGGTATCGTCGATTACGAGCGGGCCGTTCACACCGATTGTGATCGCCTTGCGTCCCTGCTCGAACTGCCACCGATACGGACCGTTCGGAAGACGCAGGTTTAGACATCGATGATCATTTAGATCCTTGGGCTTCCGAGGAATGCTTCGTGACGCAAAATAGCCGGGCGATCCCACTACCGCCAAACGCAACTCCTGCGAGACGCGCACCGCGATCATGTCCTTTTGAATATACTCGCCGAGTTGAATACCGGCATCGAACTCGCCCGCGACGATGTCGACGGGACCAGTGACAGTGACAACGTCAAGAACGACGTCAGGGTAAGCCTCGGCGAATGCTGTGAGCCTCGGCAACAACACCATCGTCGCAGCCGACCGTGACATCACAATTCTAAGACGTCCCGCAGGTCGGTGGCGAACGCTTCGGGCTTTGTCTAGCGCACGAGTAATTTGCTCAAGCGCCGGAGACAGCTCCTTCAAAAGAGCTGCGCCCGCAGCGGTTGGCGCTACACTCTTGGTGGTCCGAGCAAGAAGCTGGAGCTCCAGCCGCTGCTCAAGTCTCCGGATGGTGTGGCTCAGGGCGGACTGGGAGACGCCCAGCTTCGCGGCAGCATGTGTAAAGCTTCGCTCGCTGGCGACGATTGCAAACGCGGCGAGTTCATTCAGCTCATTTCCCATGATTTATGAATCTCACTCATGACACCATCCTGTGCAGCATATCTAGTCTCATAAGTGCCCTTGTCCTAGGTTTGACCGACAGAAAGTCGACTCCGGCTTGCCTGATGCTCGTCACGCGATTGCCGCGTGTATGGAATGGTTGGACGTAACAACGAGGTGACCCATGGATACCGATGTTCGCGCTTTGCGCACCCTGGCACAGACCTATTTTGACGCCGCCTATGAAATGGATGCTGGGAAATTTGCATCCGTATTTCATCCCTCGAGCTCCGTGACGAAGGTCGCCGACGACGGCGACGTGGGCGTGACGCCGGTTGCGATATGGCTTGCAGTTGTCCGCAACACAAAAGCTCCAAAACAACAAGGCGTGGAGCGTGACGACGAGATCCTATCAATTGACGTCGAGAGAGACCTCGCGCTTCTGAAGGTAAGATTGCGGGTACCGCCACACCACTTCACGGACCTCCTGTCATGCTTGAAGGTCAACGGAACCTGGAAGATCGTTCAGAAGGTGGTGACCTCGAAAACGTAACGGCTTCAAGTCCCGTACTAGAAGATTAAATTCCCCCCGCATGACAGGTTGCCCCGTGAAATTGCTGTCTCAAAGCGCCAACACCATGGCCTGTGCTTCGGGATCATCGAAGGTTTGGTCGCTCTCCGACGGATATGTCGACCTGCCGGCCCAATTGCTCAGAGATCCGAACGACAAGATATATACGCAGACAGCATCGCCTCAACGGGAAGAGGGGCTCGTTCGACTTTCGGTCAACTGCTTCTTGCTCGATCGCTCCGGCATCGACCGCATCTTGATAGATTGTGGGGCGGGGGGAAGTTGGGAGCCGTCCATGGGCCACCTCGAGGAGGCCATGTTCGAGGCAGGCATCGACACATCATCCATCACGATGGTCRCCCTCACCCATGCCCATGGCGACCACATCAACGGTCTTCTTGCGCCTGACGGGCGGCGAGCATTCAGAAACTTGAGCAAGATCGTGATTGGGGAGGACGCCGTTGAGGATTTCCTCGCCGAGCCACGACTAGCGGATTTTCGGCCACTCCTGGCCCCAATCAGTGGAGGAGACCGGCTGGACGAGCATTTGCTGGCGGTGACGATACCCGGACATGCTCCGGGCCATATGGGTTATCTCCTCAGCACTGGCGAGGACGATATCTTATTCTGCGGCGACCTGATCCACGTTCCTGCTGCACAGTTTGCTCGTCCCGAGCTTACTTGGGCCTATGACGCTGACGAGTCCATGGCGAGGGCTAGCCGGATCGAGCTGCTCCAAGACGCAGCGGGGGCAAATACTTGGCTAGCCGGCGCCCACCTAGGACGACCAGGCATCGGCAGAATAGTCAAAGAGGGGCACGGATATGCATTTGTTTCGGCCGTGTAGCCGCCAGTTGCAGAACGAAGATGGAAAGTACTGGCGAGACCATTTGCATGCGCTCGCGCAACGCGTCGAGGTTCCCAGTTTTATACCGAAGTGGCGCACCCGACACGATTCGAACGTTTGGCCTCCACCTTGCAAGGGCAGCGCTTTGTCCAACTGAGCTACGGGTGCAACCTGCTTACTCTAGTCCCTGGTCCGACACGCCTAGAGCTTTTGCGATAAGGTTCCGACTGGATGACGTGCGGAGGCCAGAGTGGACGACACAGCCGACAGAAAGCCTGTCTACGATCCCCAGCAACTGGAGCCCCTGTTGGTTTCGCGGCAGCATGCGGGCGATGTCGACGGCATGACGGCCTTATTCGAACCCGATGCGGTGATCGACTGCGGCGGCGGAAATTTGCTGCGCGGCAAGGACGCCATTCGCAGCTATTATGCGGAGATCGTCGCGTCCGGACGGAAATTTGCCGTGGGCGAGCAGCGGCCGGCGCTCGTTTGCGGCGACCTTGCCCTGACCTCGACCCGACTTCCCGACGGCGACGTGACCAGCGAGGTTGCCCGGAGGCAAGGCGATGGCAGCTGGTTATGGGTGATCGACCGTTATTCCGTCACCTGAGCCACCTGAGGCAAGCGCCTGATCCGGAGGAGCTTTCGACCAGTGATTTTCGGAGCACATCTCAAACCAAAACCCGCGCCGTCACGGCGCGAGACCCTCGCATGACCGTCAAGACAACAGGCCCTTACCGCCGCAGCGCGTACACCTTTGCCATGCTTTCGCTGGCTGCGGGCAACGCCATGTCATCGTCGAGAAGGCGCGTGATGCGGGCAAAGCCTGTGAACGCTTTCCTTGCTTCCTCGGGCGACATCTGGCCCGACAGGGCGGCCGAGCAGCAATTGAGCGCGCACTGATAGACTGGACCGCGCCGTCCTGTCGGCCATTTCCTCAAGAACACCATGGCCTCGGCAACACTATCGATTTCCTCAGCAGGATACCCCTGCCCGCGCGAAATCCGCACAGGCGAAAAGAAGTGCAGATAATCCATTATTTCCTCCCGGTTGACCGCGATGCACGCGATCGAACCTTACGAAACGTACCATCCACGGTTTGGTTCCGTGTAAAGAAGCGGAATCATAAAAAATCGCCATATGCCGAATTTCGAATCATTCGACCGGCAAACGCGGCCCACCATTGCGCCCCGTCGATAATCGCAGTTCTCATTGAATATCTTTAAGGCCAAAGCCGGCAAATAGGTTGCTTGTCCGTTCCCCAGCGTCAAGCTTACCCTGCGTGCGGCCAACGCGTGAGGGCGCGTGCTGCAAAAGGGGAACTTTGCAATGACAATACAGGGTGCTTCACCTGATCTGTACAACGAGGATCTGGCTCCGGCCAAAATTCGAAACTGGGGACCATTCTCGATCTTCAACGTCTGGACGTCGGACGTTCACAGCCTCTGGGGCTACTACCTGGCTGCCAGCCTGTTCCTGTTCTGTGGTGGCTTCGTCAACTTCATAATCGCCATCGGCATCGGTTCGCTGATCATCTACGCGCTGATGAACATGGTCGGTTATGCCGGCGTGAAGACTGGCGTGCCCTATCCCGTGCTCGCCCGCGCCTCATTCGGCATCTGGGGCGCCAACATACCGGCGCTGGTGCGCGCCATCGTCGCCTGCTTCTGGTACGGCGCGCAGACGTCGGCAGCCTCCGGCGCCATCGTGGCACTCTTGATTCGCTCGCAATGGTTCGCCGATCTCAACGCCAACTCGCATTTCCTCGGTCATTCCGGCCTGCAAGTGATCTGCTTCGTCGTTATCTGGGCGCTGCAGCTTCTGATCATCCAGCGCGGCATGGAGACGGTGCGCCGCTTCCAGGATTGGGCGGGTCCGGCGGTCTGGGTGATGATGCTGATCCTGGCGGTTTACCTGTGCGTCAAATCCGGAACCTTCGCCTTCACCAGCGACATCCCGATGGACGTGTTGTTGGAGAAGACCAAGGATGCGGGCGTGCCGGGCACGCCGGGCTCGTGGACCGCGCTGTTTGCGGTGGCCGCGATCTGGGTGACCTATTTTTCGGCGCTCTATCTCAACTTCTGCGATTTCGCCCGCTATGCGCCCGATCAGGCGTCGCTGCGCAAGGGCAACATCTGGGGCCTGCCGGTCAACCTCATCCTGTTCTCGCTTGTCGCCGGCGTCACCACCATTGCCGCCTACGACGTCTATCACGAAGTGCTGCTGCACCCCGACCAGATCTCGGCGAAATTCGACAGCTGGTACCTGGCAGCCCTTGCGGCCCTGACCTTCGCCGTGGCGACGCTTGGCATCAACGTCGTCGCCAACTTCGTGTCGCCGGCCTTCGACTTCTCAAACGTCTTTCCCAGGCAGATCGACTTCAAGAAGGGCGGCTATATCGCGGCGCTGATCGCGCTGGTGCTCTATCCCTTCGCGCCGTGGGAAGGCAGTGCCGCCTCCTTCGTCAACATCATCGGCGCGACGATGGGACCGATCTTCGGGGTGATGATGGTCGACTACTATCTGATCCGCAAAGGTGAGGTCGACGTCGAAGCACTCTATCGCGAGGACGGCGAGTTCCGCTTCCAGGGCGGCTGGCACGTCAATGCCTTCATCGCCGCCGGCATCGGCGCCATCTTCTCGTCGATCCTGCCCAACTTCACCAACTGGCTGCCGTCCTGGTGGGGTGTCTATGGCTGGTTCTTCGGCGTTGGGATCGCCGGCACCATCTACTACGTGCTGCGCACTGCGGCTTTGGGCGCTGGCGCCAAGACCGCGAAGGCCTGACAGGCATCGTCCGGGGCGGTGCAAGGCCGCCCCGGATCCTATGCGCCAACCATCTCGGCCAGTTTGCGCACCGTGTTCCAGTTGCGCGACGTGCCGATGCCCAGACGCTTGTGGTTGGTCGCCGAAAGCAGTCGCGAACTCGGCCTCTCGCGCGAGAAGACGACCCAGATATCGCCACCGACCGACAGCACCTTCTCGTCCGCGGCGGCATAGGCCTGGAGCGCTGCTACAGCATCGACTGGCGCTGGTTTGCGCATCACGCGCACCGCCACCTGGTCGCCGGCTTCGGTGGACTCACGCGGGAACGGATTGCCGGCGGCAAGCGTCCGCCAGTCCTCAGCACCGCGCACGATGATATCGACATGCCTGCCGAAGGTTTTTTCGAAGGCTGCTTCCAGCCGTTGCTCCAGATCAGCGACTGCCGTTGCCGGCGTCTCGAAGACCAGGTTGCCGGTCGCAACCAAGGTGCGAGCCTTCTTAAGGCCGAGCTCTTCCGCCATCGCCTTCAGGTCGGCCATGACGAGCCGCCGTCCCTCGCCCAGGATGATGCTGTAGAGGAGCGCGACGTAAGTCTGCATCGCTAGAGCCGGACGATTTCAGGTCGAATCGACCTGAAATTTGAATCCGCATCTAAATCAAAGAGATAGGGCATGATGTCGTCCGAAAACCGCTTCACACTTTTCGGCATCATGTTCTAGCCAGCCAGAAGTCGTTATACCAGCCGGCTCTGTTCCACTGCCGCCTCGATGAAGCTGGCGAACAGCGGATGCGGGTCTAGCGGCCGGCTTTTCAGTTCCGGATGATACTGAACGCCGATGAACCAGGGATGGTCGGGGTATTCGACCGTCTCCGGCAACACGCCATCGGGCGACATGCCGGCAAACACCAGGCCGCAATCCTCAAGCCGCTCCTTGTAATCGACATTGACTTCGTAACGGTGGCGATGGCGCTCGGAAATCTGTGTATCGCCGTAGATCTCGGCGATCTTGGAGCCCTTGGCGAGATCGGCCTGATAGGCGCCGAGCCGCATCGTGCCGCCGAGATCACCGGTTTCCCGGCGCTTTTCCAGCATGTTGCCTTTCAGCCATTCGGTCATCAACCCGACCACCGGTTCGTCGGTTGGGCCGAATTCGGTCGATGAGGCATGCTCGACACCGGCCAGCGACCGCGCGGCCTCGATACAAGCCATCTGCATGCCGAAACAGATGCCGAAATACGGCACCTTGCGTTCACGCGCGAACTTCGCCGCCAGGATCTTGCCTTCGGAGCCACGCTCGCCAAAGCCGCCGGGAACCAGGATGCCGTGCACCTTTTCCAGCCAGGGCGTCGGATCTTCCTTTTCGAAGATCTCCGATTCGATCCAGTCGAGCTTGACCTTGACGTGGTTGGCCAGGCCGCCATGCGAAAGCGCCTCGATCAACGATTTGTAGGCATCCTTGAGGCCGGTGTATTTGCCGACCACGGCGATGGTGACCTCGCCTTCCGGATTGTGGATGCGGTTGGATACTGCCTGCCAGGGCTCCATGCGCGGCTTCGGCGCCGGATCGATGCCGAACGCGGCCAGCACTTCCGAATCAAGCCCTTCCTTGTGATAGGCCATCGGCACATCGTAGATATGCGGCACGTCGAGCGCCTGGATCACAGCACTTTCGCGCACATTGCAGAACAGCGACAGTTTTCTGCGTTCTTCCTTCGGAATGGCGCGGTCGGCGCGAACCAGCAGAATGTCGGGCGCGATGCCGATGCCGCGCAGTTCCTTGACCGAATGCTGGGTCGGTTTGGTTTTCAGCTCACCCGCCGTCGGAATGTAGGGCATCAGCGTCAGATGCACGTAGACGGCGTTGTTGCGCGGCAGGTCGTTGCCAAGCTGACGGATCGCCTCGAGGAACGGCATCGCCTCGATGTCGCCGACCGTGCCACCGATCTCGCACAGCACGAAATCATAGTCGTCATTGCCGTTGAGGACGAAATTCTTGATCTCGTCGGTAACGTGCGGAATGACCTGCACGGTGGCACCGAGATAGTCGCCGCGCCGTTCGCGCTCGATGATGTTCTTGTAGATGCGGCCGGTTGTGATGTTGTCCTGCTGGTTGGCCGAGCGGCCGGTGAAGCGCTCATAGTGGCCAAGATCGAGATCGGTCTCCGCACCGTCATCGGTGACGAAAACCTCGCCATGCTGGTACGGCGACATCGTGCCTGGATCGACATTGAGGTAGGGGTCGAGTTTTTTGATGCGTGCGCGATAGCCTCGCGCCTGCAAGAGAGCCCCAAGGGCCGCTGCGGCAATGCCTTTTCCAAGTGAGGAAACCACGCCGCCTGTGATGAATACATATCGCGCCATGGGAGTCATCGCTTAACGCGGCCGGATTGATTCCGCCAGAGAAAAAACCGCCGCGAAGGTTTTTTCCCAAGAAGGCGCGATACCCCTATGCATGTCGCCCAAAGCGCGAAGCAGTTTTTGGGACAACGACATGCACAAAACAAAGAACTAAAGCGCGTCGATTGAATCCGTTTCAACGCAACGCGCTTGGGGCAAGTCAAAACAAAAGGGCCGGCAAAGGCCGGCCCTTCGGCATGATGGATGCTGGCGTCAGATGATGACGACCTTGGTGCCTACCCTGACGCGGCTGTAAAGGTCCATGACGTGCTCGTTGATCATGCGGAAGCAGCCGTTGGAGGCGCTCGTTCCGATCGACTGCGGCGCGATGGTGCCGTGGATTCGCAGATGCGTGTCTTTCTTGCCGTCATAGAGATAGATGGCGCGGGCGCCCAGCGGGTTCTGGCCACCGCCGGGCATGCCGTCCTTGTACTGCCCATAGTGCTTCGGCTCGCGCTTCTGCATGTCCAGCGTCGGGATCCAGCGCGGCCATTCCTGCTTGTCGCCGACCGCGACCGTGCCCTTGAACTGCAAGCCTTCGCGGCCGACCGCAATGGCGTAGCGGCGAGCGGTGGAAGACGATTCGACGAGGTAGAGGCGGCGAGCGCTGGTGTCGATGACAATGGTGCCGGCGTCGTAGCCGGTGAATTCCACGTCCTGCGGCACAAACTCCGGCTTCACCTTGAACTGCTTCTTGGCTTCCTTCTTGGCGAGAGCCTGGTCCAGCGCACGTGTCTCGGGGAGATATGAGACCGAAGACGAGGAGCTGCCGCCGAAGAGGCCGGCGAACAGGCCGCCGCTCGACTGCTTCTTGCCGATGACTTCGCTGCGCAGCTCGCCATTGTTTCCGGTCAAAGCGACGTTCATCGCTTCGGCGGGGAGTGGCTCAGCCGACTGGATCGGTTCGATCGGCGCAATCGGCTCGATGATGTTGACGGTCTTCTTGGCAGGCTTGGCGTCGGCCACTTCGGTTGCCGAAGCGGTCTTGCCCCTCTTGGCGAGGAACGCTTGCCGTTCCGCCTCGGCCTTGGCCTTGGCCGCTTCGCGCATCGCCAGCTTCCTGGCTTCCAGCGCCTTGGCCTTGGCCGCTTCCTTGTCGGCAACGATCTTGGCCTCGATCTTCTTGATCTGGGCGAGATCGTCCGGTGTCGGGCTTTTCTTCTTCTTGAGAAGCTTCAATTGCGCCGCATCACTCTTGACGGCGACGTTGATGGCACTGGTTGTTTCAGCCGATTGATTTGCGGCCATATTGGCCGGCATGCCGGCGAAAGCCGGGGAACTCATGCCGAGTACGGCGCAGAGTCCCATGAAAATGAAGCTGCGAAGCTGCATGGCGAAGATCCGATCGTTCTATGCTTGTTGCCCACGGCGTCGCTCAGCGCCCCCCAAGGGCGCCGGAAATGCCGCGCGCAATCTATAGTCGAATAAGCGCGGACGCCTCAAGGGTAACGCCACATTGCAAGCACTCGATTCTTCGTGATCGTGCTGCATTTGCCGCGACTGTGTTCAAACGACAACAGATCGCGGCTTCAGGCGCTGGAGACTACTGGTTCGGGACCTGCGGGGTGGCCGGTGCAGCGGGCGTGGTGCCGTTGGTCGCGGGCTGAGTCGAGCCGGCGGCGGGCGCCATGGCCGGGGCAGTCGCCGGAGGCGTTGCCGCGGCATCGTTGCCGGACGGCGGCTTCGGCGCGGTGTTGCCGGCGGGCGCCGGAGTGGTCGTGCCGGGCAATTGGTTGAGCACACCCTTGCCGGCGCCGTCAGATGTCGCGGGCACGCGGTCGAGGATGTCGATCGGCTTCTCGCCGTAGCGGGCGACGATCGACAGTGTCAGCGACGTGGCGAAGAAGGCGGCGGCCAGGATCGCCGTCGCACGCGTCAGCGCGTTGGCCGCACCGCGCGCGGTCATGAAGCCGGACCCGCCGCCGATGCCAAGACCGCCGCCTTCGGAGCGCTGCAGCAGCACCACGCCGACAAGGGCGAGCACGACCATGAGATGGATGACGATCAGTACGGTTTCCATAGTTTATCCTGGCAAGGCCTTGCCCGGTCGCGGACCGACCGGTGAATTGGAGGCGGCTCAATACAATGCTTTGATGGCATTTCCAAGCCCGTGGCCGGAATATGGGAAGCAACGCTCCCTTTGCAACGATTTCCGGCGCTGTCCACCCCTAGGCGATGCTGCGATAAGCCTCGGCGATGGCAAGGAAGTCCGCCGCTTTCAGGCTGGCGCCACCGACCAGCGCGCCGTCGACATTCCTGACGCCGAGCAGTTCGACCGCGTTGGAAGGCTTGACCGAGCCGCCATAGAGAATGCGCATCTTGGCCGCGACGCTGTCGAGTTTTTCCGACAGCTTTTCGCGGATATGTGCATGTGCTTCGGCCACGTCGGCGGCGGTCGGCGTCAGGCCGGTGCCGATCGCCCACACTGGCTCATAGGCAATGATGGTGTTGGACGGGGTGGCGCTTGGCGGTACCGAGCCGGCGACCTGCCGCGACAGCACATCGAGCGTGGCGCCCGCTTCACGCTGCTGCTGCGTTTCGCCAATGCAAATGATGGCCACAAGCCCGGCGCGCCAGGCGGCTGAAGCCTTGGCCTGGACCGTCGCGTCATCCTCACCGCGTTGCTCGCGGCACTCGGAATGGCCGACGATGACATGGCTCGCGCCGGCATCCTTCAGCATTTCCGCCGAGATGCAGCCGGTGTAGGCGCCGCTTTCCTTGGTGTGGCAATCCTCGCCGCCGGCGTGGACCGGCGTGCGTGACAGAATCTCGGCTGCGTGGGCAAGCAGGGTTGCGGGAACGCAAACCAGCGCTTCGGTCTCCGCATCGAGCCCACTCATGAAACCGTTGCCGATCATCCTGAGCTCGTTGAGCGAGGCAGTGGTGCCGTTCATTTTCCAGTTGCCGGCGACGAGCGGGCGAATTCCTGGCGTCATGGGTTGCTTCTCCGGGCGATATCAGGCTCTGGCCCTCACTACCAAAATCAGGCCACAAAGCAATCGACAGTGGACCGGAAGGGCGCTATTGCGCTTGTTTCAGACTCGGCGCATGCGAAAATGCGCATAAATCGGAAGTAACGATGCTTGGTGTATTGAGAAGCGCGGCGGGTACCTGGGTCGCGAAGGGTCTACTAGTGTTGCTGGTGCTCAGCTTTTTGGTCTGGGGCATTTCCGGACGGCTGATGGGCGGTTTCGCCGGCCACGATTCGGTTATTTTCGCCGGCGGCACCAAGGTGTCGATCAACGAATACCGTCTCACCTATGACCGCCAGCTCGCCGTCATGTCGCAGCAATTCGGCCAGCGTCTCACCCACGAACAGGCAAAGGCGCTCGGTATCGACAACCAGGTACTGGCGCAGCTCGTCTCGGGAGCCGTTCTCGACGAACAGGCCCGCAAGCTGGGCCTCGGCCTCTCCAAGGACCGGCTGGCCGAGCTGACACGCGAAGATCCGGCCTTCAAGGGTCCTGGCGGCCAGTTCGACAGGCGAACCTTCGAATATATGTTGCAGCAGATTGGCATGCGGCCTGCCGATTATCTGAAGAACCGTGCCCAGGTGGCGGTGCGCCAGCAGATCGTCGAGGCGGTCTCGGATGGCCTCAAGGCGCCGGATACTTTCTTCAAGGCGGTCGCGCTCTATCGCGGCGAAGACCGCACCATCGACTATTTGACGCTGCCCAAGGCCTTGGTCGAGCCGATCCGGGCGCCGTCCGACAGCGTGCTCTCGGCCTATTTCGACGCCAACAAGAAGACGTACGCGGCACCAGAATACCGCAAATTCTCGTATGTCCGCCTCGAACCGGTCGACATCATGGATACGACCGCCGTCACCGACCAACAGGTCAGCGACGACTACAACAAGAACAAGGCGCGCTACACGACGCCGGAGCTGCGCACCATCGAGCAGCTTGTGTTCAAGACGCCTGACGCGGCCAAGGCCGCGCTCGATTCGCTCAAGGCCGGCGCCACCTTCGACAAGCTTGTCACGGCGGAAGGCAAGACCCCGGCCGATACGTTGCTCGGCACGCTGGCCAAGGACAAGATCGCCGACAAGGCGGTCGCCGACGCGGCCTTCGCACTCAATGCGAATGAAGTCAGCCCGGTCGTGCAGGGCGCCTTCGGTCCGGTGCTGCTGCGCGTCACCGAAATCAAGCCCCAGGTGGTGAAGCCGCTGACCGAAGTGTCCGACCAGATCCGCAAGGATCTGGCGCTGGGCGAGGCAAGTCGCATCCTTCTGGACGTGCGCGACAATTACGAAGACACCCGGGCCGCTGGCGGCTCGCTGGCCGACGCCGCCACCAAGTTGAAGCTGAAGATCGTCACCATCGACGCCATCGATCGCAGTGGCCTGAGACCTGACGCAAGCATCGTCAAGGACCTGCCGCAATCGCCGGAATTGATCAAGGCTGTCTTCGACGCTGAACCCAACACGGAAAACGACGCTTTGACCACGGCGGACAACGGTTTCGTTTTCTACGAAGTGGCTTCCATAACACCGGCTCGCGACCGCACACTGGACGAGGCTCGCCAGAAAGTCGTCGCCGACTGGACCGCCGCCGAAACAACCAAGCGCCTCACCGCCAAGGCAGGCGAACTCGAAAAGCGGCTCAAGGCCGGCGCAACGCTCGACGTTATCGCCGGCGAACTGAAGCTGGAAAAGCAGACCAAACGCGGCGTCAAGCGCGAGGCCGACGATGTCGACTTCGGCAAGGAGGGCGCCGCAGCGATGTTCGGCGTCGGCGAAGGCGGCACCGGGCTGATCCCCTCGCCCACCGGAGACGGACAGATCCTGTACAAGGTCGCCGAAGTGTTCGAGCCTGCCGGAGCTGACGCCAGCTCCGTGCCGGAAGACGCACAGAAATCCTTCACCTCCGGCATGTCGGACGATCTGCTCGACCAGTTGGTGGCGCAGTTGCAGACGCAATTCGACGTTCGCATCGACCAGGCCGCCGTCGCCCAAGCCTCGACAAGATGAGCGCGCTGAAAACCCATATCGCCAAGGTCGCGACCGGAAGCGCGCTTTCCTTCGAGGAAGCGCGCGAGGCCTTCGACATCATCATGTCGGGCGACGCAACGCCCGGCCAGATCGGTGGCTTCCTGATGGCGCTGCGCGTGCGCGGCGAGACAGTGAGCGAGATTTCCGGCGCCGTCGCCACCATGCGCGCCAAGATGCTGCGCGTCGAGGCGCCCGCCGGCGCCATCGATATCGTCGGCACCGGCGGTGACAATTCCCACAGCGTGAACATCTCGACGGGATCGGCGTTTGTTATCGCCGGCAGCGGCGTGCCGGTTGCCAAGCACGGCAATCGCGGGCTGTCGTCGCTGACAGGGGCCGCCGACGTGCTGGTCGCGCTCGGGGTCAAGATCGATATCTCGCCCGAATTCATCGGCCGCTGCATCCACGAGGCGGGCGTCGGCTTCATGTTTGCGCCCGCACACCATCCGGCGATGAAGCATGTCGGTCCGACCCGCGTCGAACTCGGCACCCGCACCATCTTCAACCTGCTTGGGCCCCTCTCCAACCCGGCTGGCGTCAAGCGGCAGATGGTCGGTGTGTTCCTGCCGGAATGGATCCTGCCGGTGGCCGAGACGCTGAAAGCGCTGGGTGCCGAGCATGCCTGGGTTGCCCATGGCGATGGCTATGACGAGATCACCACCACCGGCGAGACCCATGTCGCCGAACTGATCGGCGGTGAGATCCGCAGCTTCACGTTGACCCCCGAAGCTGTCGGGCTGGAGCGCCACACCAAGGATGAATTGCGTGGCGGCGACGCAGCCTACAACGCCGACGCATTGCGCGATATGCTGAGCGGCGCTGCCGGCGCCTATCGCGACACCGTGCTGATGAATGCCGGCGCCGGGCTTGTGGTTGCCGGCAAGGCGACGACACTTGGCGACGGCATCGCGCTCGCCGCGCAAGCCATCGACAGTGGCCGCGCGCTGCAGGTGCTTGACCGGCTGATCGAGATTTCGAACGGGTAGAGCGTGTCTGACATTCTTCGCAAGATCGAGGCCTACAAGCGCGACGAGATCGCGGCGGCAAAGGCACGTGTACCGCTGGCCGAGATCAAGGCGCGGGCTAAAGATGCCGAGGCGCCGCGCGGCTTTCTTGCCGCGCTCGAGACCAAGCGCAAATCCGGCGCCTTCGCGCTGATCGCCGAGATCAAGAAGGCAAGCCCCTCCAAGGGCCTGATCCGCGCCGATTTCGACCCGCCGGCATTGGCGCAGGCCTATGCGAAAGGCGACGCCGCCTGTCTTTCGGTGCTGACCGACACGCCGTCATTCCAGGGCGCGCCTGAATTTCTCACCAGGGCGCGAGCCGCCGTCGCCCTGCCCGCTTTGCGCAAGGATTTTCTGTTCGACCCATACCAGGTCTACGAAGCCCGCGCCTGGGGCGCGGACGCCATCCTGATCATCATGGCCAGCGTCGACGATGCTTTGGCCCGCGACCTTGAATCGACGGCGTTTGAACTCGGCATGGATGCGCTGATCGAAGTGCACGACGAAGCCGAGACGCAGCGCGCGCTAAAACTGTCGTCGCGGCTGATCGGCATCAACAACCGCAATCTCAGGACATTCGAGACCAGTCTCGAAACCTCCGAGCGGCTGGCGTCGATGGTACCGGCCGACCGCCTGCTGGTCAGCGAAAGCGGTATTTTCTCGCATGACGATTGCCTCAGAATGCAAAAGAGCGGCATCGGCACCTTCCTTGTCGGCGAAAGCCTGATGCGGCAACAGGACGTCACCACGGCGACGCGCCTGCTTCTGACGGGCAAGGCGCCGGCCGAGGCCATCTGACGATGGCGGCCGCCCTCACCCATCTCGGCGCGCAGGGCGAGGCCAACATGGTCGATGTCGGCGACAAGGCAGAGACGACGCGTACCGCAATCGCCGAGGGTTTTGTCGCGATGCAGCCCGAGACGCTGACCATGATTCTCGAAGGCAACGCCAAGAAGGGCGATGTGCTTGGCACTGCGCGCATCGCCGGCATCATGGCGGCGAAGAAAGCGCATGAGCTGATCCCGCTCTGCCATCCGCTGCTCCTGACGAAGGTTTCCGTCGACATCGAGCCCGACCATGCTTTGCCCGGCCTGAAGGTCACTGCACTCGCGCGTGTCACCGGCAAGACGGGCGTCGAGATGGAAGCGTTGACCGCCGCTTCGGTAGCCTGCCTCACCATCTACGACATGGCCAAGGCGGTGGATCGCGCCATGATCATCTCCGGCATCCGATTGGTCGAAAAGACCGGCGGCAAGTCGGGCGACTACAAAGTGGACGCCTGATGGCGCTGGTTCCGGTCGCCGAGGCGCTCGAACGCCTGCTTGAGGGTGCAGCACCTTTAGCGGGCGAAAGCGTTCCGTTGTTCGAGGCTGTTGATCGCGTGCTGGCCGAACCGGTCGCAGCGCTGCGCACCCAGCCGCCATTCAACGCTTCCGCCATGGACGGCTACGCGGCGCGTGCCGTCGACGTGGCATCGGTGCCGTCGAGACTTTCCGTGATCGGCATGGCACCTGCCGGGCGCGGCTTTGATGGCACGGTCGGCAAGGCACAGGCTGTGCGCATCTTCACCGGTGCGCCGCTGCCCGAAGGCGCCGACACTATCGTTATCCAGGAGAATGTCCGCGACCTCGGTGGTGGTGACGTCGAAGTCATCGAACGGACGGCGGAGTGGCGCAACATCCGCCGCGTCGGCCTCGATTTCTCGAAAGGCGACGTCGTGCTGGAAAAAGGCCGCGTGCTCGATCCGGCGGCATTGTCGCTGGCGGCGTCGGCCAACCATCCACGGGTCAACGTGGTGAAACGGCCGCTGGTCGCCATCATCGCCACCGGCGACGAATTGTTGCCGCCCGGCAGCGAACTCGGGCCGGACCAGATCATCTCGTCCAATGCCTATGGTGTCGCCGCGGCGGCGCAGTCGGTCGGCGCTCGTGCGCTCGATCTCGGCATTGCCGCCGACCGCAAGGAGGCCATCGCCGCGCTGGTGCGGAAAGCGGTCGCGGCCGGCGCGGACGTCATTGTCACGCTGGGTGGCGCCTCGGTCGGCGACCATGATCTGATCCACGACGTGCTGACCGGCGAAGGCATGACGCTCGGCTTCTGGAAGATCGCCATGCGCCCCGGCAAGCCGCTGATGTTCGGCCGCCTCGGCGACATCAGATGCATCGGCCTGCCCGGCAATCCGGTAGCAAGCCTGGTCTGCTCGCAGCTGTTCCTGAAGCCACTGCTGGCGCGACTTGGCGGCCGCGAACACCGCCAGGACATTCGTCCGGCGCGACTGGGCGCCGCAATGCCGGCCAATGATTTGCGCCAGGACTATGTGCGGGCGGTGGTCCGGGACGATGACGGCGGGCCGGTGGCGACGCCGTTCGGCATCCAGGATTCTTCGATGCTAAGAATGCTGGCTGATGCCAACGGGCTGATCGTGCGGGCACCGTTTGCCCCCGCGGCGGACGCTGGCGAAGCCTGCAGCGTGCTGATGTTACGCTGAAGATTCGCCAAACAAGCCATTGACGACAAGCCGAAAATGGACTCGGCGTTATTCCGAGATCAAGGTCCGGGTCAGTGTATGGGCCGGATCGGCAAGGCCGTCGACGATGCTGTAATGGTGCCGGTCGGGCTCGACCACGGTAGAGGTCGTGGCATCGAGGCCGGTCCAGATATTGGCAAGCAAGGCGTTCTGGCGAAGGAACTCCGCGCGTTCACCACCACCGGCCCAACAGGTGATGCGGGCACCATCCATGGGACGCAACAGCGCCGGGCTTTCGGCCAGCGCCTCTTGCTCGTCGATTGCCAGTGTCGCGTTCATCTCGGTGCGCATGATCGGGCGCAGGTCGTGGAGGCCTGAAATCGAAACGACGTGGCGTATGCGCCGCGCCACATCGGCCGCCAGCGGCGTTGTCGCCGTGACCATGCGGCTGGCGAGATGTCCGCCGGCCGAATGRCCGGTCAACATCAGCGGCCCGTCGACCAGTCCTGCCGCCTTGCCGATCGCCTCGCCGATCTCCTGGACGATGCCGGCGATGCGGATTTCGGGGCAGAGCGTGTAGGAGGGCATCGCCACGGCAAAGCCGCTGCTGACGGCACCGTTGGCGAGATGCGACCAGAAACTCTTGTCGAACGCCATCCAGTAACCGCCATGGATGAACACCACCAATCCCTTGGGCGTCGCACTGGGTAGGAAAAGATCAAGCCGATTGCGCCGTCCGCCGCCATAGGTGATGTCGAGCCGTGCCCGGCCCTCTGACGAAAGCGCGTCACGAAACGCTTGCGCCGGCTCCACCCACGCGGTCGGCCAGCGGTCGCTGCCGGCGATGTTCGCGCTGTTGGCATAGGCATTGTCCCAATCGGCAATGCGATGTCCAGGCATCGGCATCCTCCCCCAAAACGGCATCGTTTCTGCGCCAGCAATGGCCACCGCCAGGCCATCCGTCAATGCTCCATGGCAAAAACATTTTAGGCTTGAAACAAATTTCGACTGGTGCGATCCTGCCGTCACGAACAGCCGACAATGGGAGGTCCGCTGTGCTGCCCAAACTTGGCGATGTCGGCCCTTTTGGGTCGTGTCAAGCAAGGTGCGACTGGCAACACAAAGACCTCCTCAAAAGCAGGACCTTGAGATCCACCCCAATAAGCCAGGCGCCTCGCGCACTGGCCAGGCAGCAGACAGGATAGCGGCGACATGCTTGGGCCTTCAGCGCATATCGACACGTTCACGCGCGATCACCTGCCGCCGCCGGAGCAATGTCCGGACTTCCTGCTAGACGGTTTCGACTATCCCGAACATCTCAACGCCGGCGTCGAACTCACCGACAGACTGGTCGAGAAGGGCCTGGGTGACCACACCGCGCTGATCGGCAATGGCCGCCGCCGCACCTACAAGGAACTGTCCGACTGGACGAACAGGCTGGCCCACGCGCTGGTCGAGAACTACGGCGTCAAGCCGGGCAACCGGGTGCTGATCCGCTCGGCCAACAACCCCGCCATGGTCGCCTGCTGGCTGGCCGCCACCAAGGTCGGCGCCGTGGTCGTCAACACCATGCCGATGCTGCGCGCCGGCGAGCTCGCCAAGATCGTCGACAAGGCGGAAATCACGATCGCGCTTTGCGACACCAGGCTGATGGACGAGATGACCGCTTGCGCTAAGGACAGCGCGTTCCTCAAGCAGGTCATCGGCTTCGACGGCACCGCCAACCATGATGCCGAACTTGATCGCGCCGCCCTCGACAAGTCGGTCGTTTTCAGCGCCGTCAACACTGGCCGCGACGACGTTGCGCTGCTTGGCTTCACCTCGGGCACGACAGGCGTGCCGAAGGCAACGATGCATTTCCACCGCGACCTCCTGATCATCGCCGACGCCTATGCCCGCGAAATCCTCCAGGTGACGCCGGACGATATTTTTGTCGGCTCGCCGCCGCTGGCTTTCACCTTTGGCCTTGGCGGCCTCGCCATCTTTCCGCTGCGCTTCGGGGCGGCGGCGACGCTGCTCGAACAGGCGACGCCCCCCAACATGATCAACATCATCGAGACCTACAAAGCGACCATCTCCTTCACCGCGCCGACCGCCTATCGCGCCATGCTGAAGGCCATGGATGAGGGTGCCGACCTGTCATCGCTGYGAGTCGCCGTTTCGGCCGGCGAGACCTTGCCCGCTCCGGTCTTCGAGGAGTGGACGCAAAAGACCGGCAAGCCGATCCTCGACGGCATCGGCGCCACTGAAATGCTGCACATCTTCATCTCCAACCGCTTCGACGATATGAAGCCTGCGTCGACCGGCAAGCCGGTGGGAGGCTACGAGGCTCGCATTGTCGATGACGAGATGCACGAGGTGCCGCGCGGCGCGACCGGCAGGCTGGCGGTGCGCGGCCCGACCGGCTGCCGCTACATGGCCGACGACAGGCAGAAGGAGTACGTTCGCGACGGCTGGAACCTCACCGGCGACACCTTCACCCAGGACGAAAACGGCTTCTTCCATTTCGCCGCCCGCTCCGACGACATGATCGTCAGCGCCGGCTATAACATCGCCGGCCCCGAGGTCGAGGCAGCGCTGCTGGCGCACCCGGACGTCGCCGAATGCGCTGTCATCGGCGCTGAGGATGCCGAACGCGGCCAGATCGTCGAGGCGCATGTTGTGCTGGTGCAAGGTGTGGCACCTGACGCGATGACCATCAAGCGCCTGCAGGACCATGTCAAAGCGACGATCGCGCCCTACAAATATCCGCGATCTGTGAAGTTCATTGCTGCGTTGCCCAAGACGCAGACCGGTAAAATCCAGCGCTTCCGGCTGCGCACGGAGAAAATCAGTTGAGCGAGCCATACGATCCGGCCTCCGAAGGCGCACAGATGTCGTTCAAGGAGCGCATGTCCTACAGCGACTATCTGCACCTGGAGAAAGTGCTGGAAGCCCAGACGCCGCTGTCGTCGGCGCATGACGAGATGCTGTTCATCATCCAGCATCAGACCTCTGAGCTGTGGATGAAGCTTGCCTTGCACGAGATCGGTGCCGCGATACGCTCGATCCGCGCCGACCGCCTCGAGCCGAGTTTCAAGATGCTATCGCGCGTCGCCCGCATTTTCGAGCAGTTGAACAATGCCTGGGACGTGTTGCGGACAATGACACCCAGCGAATACACCGAATTCCGCGACGCGCTCGGCCAATCCTCGGGTTTCCAGTCCTGGCAGTATCGCGCCATCGAGTTCATGGCCGGCAACCGCAACCTCGCCATGCTCGGCCCGCACAAGCACCGGCCGGACCTCACCGGGAAGCTTGAGGCGATCCTGGCCGAACCGTCGCTCTACGACGAAGCGCTGCTGCTGCTCGCCCGCAACGGATTCGACATCGGTGCTGACGCCAACCGTACCGACTGGCGTGAGACGCGCACCGAGAATGAAGCGGTCCTGGTCGCCTGGCAGACAGTCTACCGCGACCCGCAGCGCTACTGGATGTTCTACGAGCTGGCTGAAAAACTGGTCGACTTCGAGGATTATTTCCGCCGCTGGCGCTTCAATCACGTGACCACGGTCGAACGCATCATCGGCCTGAAGCGCGGCACCGGTGGCACGTCGGGTGCGTCCTACCTGAAGAAGATGCTCGAGGTCGTCCTGTTTCCGGAACTCTGGACAGTTCGCACCCGGCTCTAGCTTCTCAGGTCACCGCGGTTTTGACCGCGAAACGCGCGTCTTGCCAGACGCCAGTGCGCAGGATGTCTTCCAGCATGTCGACCGCCTGCCAGACATCCTTGTAGCCGATATAGAGCGGCGTGAAGCCGAAGCGGATGGTCGAAGGCGCCCGGAAATCGCCGATCACGCCGCGCTCGATCAAGGCCCGCATCACCTGGTAGCCGCTGGGGTGGATGAATGACACCTGGCTGCCGCGCTCGTTGCCGTTACGCGGGCTTTCAAGCTCGAGCCCGTACGCCCCGCACCTTGCTTCGACCAGCTGGATGAACAGATCGGTCAGCCCGATGCTCTTTTGGCGCACCGCCACCATGTCGACATCGTTCCAGAGGTCCAGGGCGCCCTTGAGCGCCCGCATCGACAACACCGGCTGCGTGCCACACAGGAACCGGCGAATGCCGGTGCCTGCGGCATAGCCTTGTTCGAAGGCGAACGGCCGCGCATGCCCCCACCAGCCGCTGAGCGGCTGATAGACATCACCGTGGTGCCGCTGTGCGGCATAGATGAAGGCTGGCGAACCCGGGCCGCCATTGAGGTACTTGTAGGTGCAGCCGATGGCGAAATCGGCATTGGCAGCGTCGAGTTCGACCGGCAGCGCGCCGGCGGTGTGACAGAGATCCCAGACGATCAGCGCACCAGCCTGATGGGCCTTGCGCGTCAGCGCCGCCATGTCGCGCAACTGGCCGGATTTGTAGTTGACGTGGTTGACCAGGATAACGGCGACGCGCTCGTCGATCAGTTCCTCGATATCAGGCGCGTCGACGCCCTCGAGCCGCAGGACCGTACCCGGCCGCGTCGAAGCAACGCCCTCGGCCATATAGAGATCGGTCGGGAAGCTGTCGCCCTCGGCGACGATGACCGACCGGTCCGGACGCATCGCGAGCGCCGCATGCAGCACCTTGTAGATATTGATCGACGTCGTATCGCAGACCACAGTCTGACCGGCCGCGGCGCCGATCAGGCGTCCGAGCTGGTCGCCGAGCTCGACCGGCATGTCGAACCAGCCGGCGGTGTTCCAGGCACGGATGAGGTCCTGCGCCCATTCCTGTGTGGCGGCCTTGTTCAGTTCGTCGAAGACGGCGGGAGAAGCCGCGCCAAGCGAATTGCCGTCGAGGTAGATCACCCCTTGCGGCAAGACGAAACGATCGCGCATGGAACGCAGCGGGTCCGCGGCATCCATCGCCTCGATTGCAGCGAGATCGGGAGTTGCATTCATGGTCGACTATCCCCGCGCATGGGCGTGCTCAGATGAACATATCAGGCGAAACCGTAGGCGATCATGGGCAGTCCCTTGGGTCTTGTCAAACATTATATATAATTTACGAAATGGAAGGCTTTCATATATAATCACCCGACCAATTGGTACGGATGGTCGGCAATGCTGGACGACGAGCACTTCTCGAAGACAGAGGCAGCCTACAGGTTGCTGCGCCGCGATATCCTCACCACCCGTCTGAAGCCCGGCGCGCCGCTCAAGCTCAGCGCGTTGCGCAACAGCTACGGCATCGGCTGGACACCGCTGCGCGAGGCACTCTCGCGGTTAGAGGCCGAGCGCCTGGTGACCGCCATCAGCAATCGCGGCTTTGCCGTCGCCGCGGTCTCGCGCAACGAGTTGGAAGATCTGTCACGCGCCAGATTGGTGGTTGAACTGCCTCTGCTCCAGGAATCGATTGAGAAAGGCGGCCGTGAATGGGAGGACGCCGTCGTCGCTGCCCACTACCGGCTGTCGCGCAGCAGGACCGCGGTCGACGACCCGTCCGACGAAGTGGTCGACGAATGGGATGAAAAGCACGAGGCTTTCCACGCGGCACTGCTCAGCGCGGCGGCGTCCCCCTGGCTGCTGACCTTCCACTCCACGATCGCGGATCAGTTGCGTCGCCATCACCGCTTTCTTGGCCTGGCGCCAACCTTGCGGGCGGCCGCCGGTCTCCTGTACGGCCACGAAGAGGCCATGGAGGCGTTGCGCCAGGCCGTCGCGATCGAACATCATACCGCGCTCATGGAAGCGGCGCTGGATCGCGACATCGAGCGCGCGAAAACCCTGATGGTTGCCCACATCGGCTACACGCTGCATGTCTATGTCCATGCCGGCGACGGCAGCACAAACAAGCGGTAATGCGGCGAGGAACGATATGGGCAATTCCTCCGCCAAAGTTGGCATTTTGGCTCCCTTTCGTTCACGGGAGCCACGACCGGTGAAGTGAACCGAGCCCCCTTGTCGAGCTCCAGCATTAGCCGAGGCCAAGCCCGACACAGGGTGGGCAGCAGGCCATTAACCATAGCAATTTCAATCCAACCAAGCGCCCGGCGGTGGCAGGCAAGCGTCGATAGCGACCCACTGCCGGGGCGCCGAATAATTTCAGCCGCCTTAACAAGTTCATTAAACTTTAAACGGTTGCGGAACACAACTGGAACAGATAGTGTTTGTTCTGGGTTTGTTTTTCCGATTCTGGTTTTGGGTAACCTGGGGGCTGCCATGCTGACGCGCAAACAACATGAACTGCTGATGTTCATCCACGAACGGCTCAAGGAAAGCGGCATTCCGCCATCCTTCGACGAGATGAAGGAAGCGCTCGACCTTGCCTCCAAATCCGGCATACACCGGCTGATCACGGCGCTGGAGGAGCGCGGCTTCATTCGCCGCCTGCCCAATCGGGCGCGCGCGTTGGAAGTGCTGCGGCTGCCGGATTCGATCGCGCCAGGCCTCAACGCGGCAAAGAAGTTCTCGCCAAGCGTCATCCAGGGCAGCCTCGGTCAAGGCGGCCTTGGCCGGCAACTCAAGCCTGCGTCTTCGCGGATGCCTTCGGCCGGCAATGACGACGACGTGGTTTCCGCCGTGTCGATCCCGGTCATGGGACGCATCGCGGCCGGTGTGCCGATCGACGCCATCCAGCACCAGACGCATTCGATCTCGGTGCCGCCGGACATGATCATGGGCGGCGAACACTATGCCCTGGAGGTCAAGGGCGACTCGATGATCGAGGCCGGCATCTTCGACGGCGATACCGTCATCATCCGCAACGCCGATACAGCCAGCCCTGGTGAGATCATCGTGGCGCTGGTGGATGAAGAGGAAGCGACGCTGAAGCGGTTCCGCCGCAAGGGTGCCTCGATTGCTCTCGAAGCCGCCAACCCGGCCTATGAAACCCGCATTTTCGGACCGGACAGGGTCAAGGTGCAAGGCAAGCTCGTCGGGCTGATCAGGCGCTACTGAGCAGGGCTTGCGACCGGCTTTTCGGGTTTGCGGTAGGGTGGCAGGCCCCTCGCCTCGCGCGAAAACTTGCGCTGCGTGTGCCAGGGCCGGTATGGGCTGTCCACCGCGAAGCTGATCGTCGCAGGCGCGGTGGCCGATTGGCGATCGAAGAAGACGGCCGCGCTACCCTTGCGGGCCAGTTGTCGCTTGGTGATGACGAGCACTAGCGGATTGTGACAGGGGTCATAGGCCGTGGCGTCATTGATGACGATCAGGTCGGCGAAGCCGCAGGCCATCCAGGCCTCCTTTCGGTCTTCGACATGCGCGATGATCGCACCGGATGGATGCTTGGCGAGACAAATGCCCGATGTGCAATAGAAAGGCGCTCCCGACGGCAGCTCGGCGGCATCGGCTATCTCGAATTGCCCGTCTCCTTTGCTGAACACCTCCGGTATGACGATGGTCTCGGATGTCAGCGCGCGTTTCCAGTTGTCGACCGTGAATTCGTTCGGGCGTGCCCGGCTGACGGCGAGTTCGCCACCCCCGATCGGCAGCGCAACCAGCCGGGCGTCCTCCGAGATCAGCACGTCCGGTGCGCGCGTGTCCGAGACGGTCAACAGGCCGGCAAGCGCGAACGGAAGGGCTGCGAGCCGCAGCCATGTCGTGGCCATCGTCGCGATGACCAAGGCAATCGCAACCAGCAGGACGGACTGCTGCGAAATCAACCCGACCGCGTCGACCGGCGAGCGCTGGGAAATCCATCCGGACATGGCGATCATCACCGTCAGGCCTTTGCCCATCACGTAAAGAAAGGGGCCATCGGCGCCAAAGGGCATCGCAAGCGCACTGAGGACGGCGAAAGGCATCACAACCAGCGAGACGTTTGGCATGATGGCCAGATTGGCGAACAGGCTGAGCGGCGACACCCGCTGAAAATGCCAGATGGCAAACAGCGCCGTGGCAGAACCGGCGATGATGGAGGTCATGGCAAGGCCGCCCATCGCCAACAGGAATTTTCTGGTGAGAAAGCCAGGCAGAGATCGCCGTGGCGGCGGCGGTTTCGTTTTCGCCGCACGATGATCAGACCAGCCGGCATAGGCACCGACCAGAGCCGCGGTCGCCGCGAACGACATCTGGAAACTTGGGCCGACCACTTCATGCGGCGACACCAAAATGACCGCGATCGCCGAGATCGCCAGGTTGCGCATGGTCAGCGCCGCCCGATCGAACAGCACGGCAATCAGCATCACCGCCAGCATGATGAAGCTGCGCTCTGCGGCAACGACGACGCCTGAGATGACGAGATAGGCGGCGATCGAGAAAAGCGCGGCGGCCGCGGCGTATTTCTTGACTGGCCGGCGCGCGGAAAAGTCCGGAAACAGGGCGAAGGCGCTGCGCATCAGCATCATGATTGTGCCGGCCACCAGCGCCATGTGCAGCCCTGAAATGGAGATGACGTGGTAGATGCCGGTGCGCCGCATCGCTTCGTTGATCTCATCGGGAATGCCGGCGCGTACGCCGACGATCAGCGCCGCGGCGATCTCGCCTTCGGCGCCACCGATACTGCCCCTGATATGGTCGGCGATGGCTTCACGGGCATTTTCTATCCCCGAGGCAAGGCGGGCTGACAGCGGAATGTCGTCGTCATTGCCGGCGACAAGCTTTGGATTGCCGAGGAAAAACCCGCTGCCGCCAATGCCGGCGAAATAGCTGTCGAAGGAGAAGTCGTAGCTGTCCGGCCGCACCGGGCCGGTGGGCGGCAACAGCTTGGCGTAGCCGGTGACCAGCGAGCCTGGGGTTATCTCTGCCGGGATCTTTCGTGCCGAAAGCCGAATCCGCTCCGGCGCATAGCGCAATTTCGGCCTGGCTGTCGACGTCACGTCGATGGTCAGCCGGATGCGGCCGGACTCCATTCGGTCAAGCGAGACGACGCGGCCGGTCACTTGAGTCGAGATTTCCGAACCGAGCAACTGCGTTCCCGCCCGCCATGTCTCGACCTTGCCGGCGAGCAGGCCGAGCGTGCACAGCACCGCAGCCATGAAACAAAGATGGGCTTTCGGCCTGGAACGCGAGACGAACGCGCAGAGCCCCGTCAGAACGACGACCGCGACAGGCTTCGCAAAATCAGGTTCCACCGTCAGCGAAAAATAGCCGATCGCTCCGATCGCCAGACAGACCGGCACCAGCAGGAAGGCTACGCCTCGATCAAGCTCCAGGCCCGCTGCCGTGGCCACGCTGTGGCGCAGCCGAGGCAGCGATATCCGGCCGATTTGCCGGCGCACGCGCACGATCCTGCCAACTTTGGCAACAGGAGCGGGGGCGGAGACATCCGCTTGCAACGGCGGGTTGCCGGGGGCCGGCACGAGAGGTGATGGCAGCGGTAACGCAGCCGGCAGCGGCGTCGCAAACAGGGACCGTTCGCTGACGCCAATAGCGGCGTCCTCGCCCTGATCCGAGCCCCGGCCCCGTCCAGCCATCGGGTCTGCCCCTTGCGCCCTCGACACCCTATGCTACATGAACGCGCAACGCGCGAAAGTCCGCGCAACCACACCCCGCTTCAGATGGTTTCCGAGAGTTTCATGTCCGACAAGGTCGTCACCCGTTTTGCCCCCTCGCCCACCGGTTACCTGCACATAGGCGGCGCGCGCACGGCGCTGTTCAACTGGCTGTACGCAAAGCACACTGACGGCACCATGCTGCTGCGCATCGAAGACACCGATCGCGAGCGCTCCAACGATGCCGCGACCGCAGCCATTCTCGACGGGCTTTCCTGGCTCGGCCTCTCCTGGGATGGCGAGGCCGTCTCGCAGTTCGAGCGCGCGCCGCGTCATCGCGAGGTGGCCGAGGAGCTCGTGCGCATGGGCAAGGCCTATTACAGCTACGAGACGCCTGCCGAGCTCGAGGCAATGCGCGAGGCAGCACGCGCCAAGGGCCTGCCGCCCCGCTATGACGGCCGGTGGCGTGACCGGGACCCCTCCGAGGCGCCCGCAGGCGCCAAGGGCGCCATCCGCATCAAGGCGCCGACCACGGGCGAGACGGTGGTGCACGACCGTGTCCAGGGCGAGGTGCGCTTCCCCAACAAGGATCTCGACGACTTCATCATCCTGCGTTCGGACGGCAACCCGACCTATATGCATGCCGTCGTCGTCGACGACCACGACATGGGCGTCACCCACATCATCCGAGGCGACGACCATTTGACCAATGCCGCCCGCCAGACGGTGATCTACGACGCCATGGGCTGGGACGTGCCGTCCATGTCGCATATCCCGCTGATCCACGGCGCCGATGGCGCCAAGCTGTCGAAGCGGCACGGTGCGCTCGGCGTCGAGGCCTATCGCGCCATGGGCTACCTGCCGGAGGCGTTGCTGAACTACCTGGCGCGCCTCGGCTGGAGCCATGGCGACGACGAGATCATGTCGATCAAGGACATGATCTCCTGGTTCGACATCAGCGATGTGAACAAGGGCGCCGCCCGCTTCGACTTCGCCAAGCTCGAGGCGCTGAACGGCGTCCATATGCGCCGCATGAGCGATGCTGAGCTGTTCGACATCTTCATCGCCACCCTGCCCTATCTCGAGGGGGGGCCGGCGATGGCCGCGCGCCTCGACGACAGGAACAAGGCGCAACTGCTGGCAGCGCTGCCCGGCCTGAAGGAGCGCGCCAAGACACTGGTCGAACTTGTCGACGGCGCCGCCTTCCTGTTTGCCACCCGGCCGCTGCCGATCGACGACAAGGCGGCACTGCTGCTCAATGAAGACGCGCGCAAGATCCTGCGCGGCGCTCACGAAGCTTTGACGACCCTGTCAGGTGACTGGACGGCCACTGCGGCTGAAGCCGCCGTGCGCGACTATGCGCAGGCCGGCGGCCACAAGCTTGGCGCCGTGGCCCAGCCTTTGCGCGCCGCCCTGACTGGCAAAAGCACCTCGCCGGGTGTGTTCGACGTGCTTGCCGTGCTCGGCCGCGAGGAAAGCCTGGCGCGCATAGCGGATCAAATCGATTAGGAGCGAACTGGCCCAAGAAGATTGGCATTGAAAGGCGCGTTTCGCAGTGCAACATTAGGCCCTGGCCCAATCTGGCACGCACCTCCTAGAATGCGGTGGCGAATACGCGCATTGCGGTGATTTCGACGTGTCGCTCTGCGGAATTTTGCCTTTGCCGGCATGAGGAAACAAGAAGGAGTTTGCAATGACCGAAGCTGCGAAAAAACTGGATTTGGGCGGCAACACCCACGAGGCCACGGCAACGCTTGAATTCGCCGGCAAGACGCACGAGTTCAAGGTGCGAAGCGGCTCGGTCGGGCCTGATGTCATCGACATCGCCTCGCTCTACAGCACCACCGGCGCCTTCACCTACGATCCCGGCTTCACCTCGACCGCAAGCTGCGAGTCCGAAATCACCTTCATCGACGGCGACGCCGGCATCCTCTTGCACCGCGGCTATCCGATCGACCAGTTGGCCGAACACGGCGACTTCCTCGAGGTCTGCTATCTCCTGCTCTATGGCGAATTGCCGACCAAGGCGCAGAAGGACGATTTCGATTACCGCGTGACGCGCCACACCATGGTGCACGAGCAGATGTCGCGCTTCTTCACCGGCTTCCGCCGCGACGCGCACCCGATGGCGGTGATGTGCGGCGTCGTTGGCGCGCTGTCGGCCTTCTACCACGACTCCACCGACATCTCCGACCCCTACCAGCGCATGGTTGCCTCCATGCGGCTGATCGCCAAGATGCCGACGATCGCGGCGATGGCCTACAAATACCATATCGGCCAGCCCTTCATTTACCCGAAGAACGAGCTGAACTTCGCCGCCAACTTCCTGCATATGTGCTTCGCCGTGCCGTGCGAGGAGTACAAGATCAATCCGGTGCTGGCGCGCGCCATGGAGCGCATCTTCATCCTGCATGCCGATCACGAGCAGAACGCCTCGACCTCGACCGTGCGTCTTGCCGGCTCATCGGGTGCCAACCCGTTCGCCTGCATCGCCGCCGGCATCGCTTGCCTGTGGGGCCCGGCCCATGGCGGCGCCAATGAAGCGGCGCTCAACATGCTGGGCGAAATCGGCCATGTCGACCACATCCCGGAATTCATCGCTCGCGCCAAGGACAAGAACGACCCGTTCCGGCTGATGGGCTTTGGCCACCGCGTCTACAAGAACTACGATCCGCGCGCCAAGATCATGCAGAAGACGGCGCATGAGGTGCTGGGCGAGCTCGGCATCAAGGACGATCCGCTGCTCGATATCGCCATGGAGCTGGAAAAGATCGCGCTGACCGATCCCTATTTCATTGAGAAGAAACTCTACCCGAATGTCGACTTCTATTCCGGCATCACGCTTAAGGCGCTGGGCTTCCCCACCACRATGTTCACCGTCTTGTTCGCGGTCGCCCGCACCGTCGGCTGGATCGCGCAGTGGAAGGAGATGATCGAGGACCCGCGCCAGAAGATCGGCCGCCCGCGCCAGCTCTATACCGGTGCGCCGGAGCGTGACTACGTGCCGATCGCCAAGCGGTGATCGAGGCTTTCCGGATTGAGAAAGGCGCCCGTCAGGGCGCTTTTCTTATGTGGCGAAGCACGACGCCCGCCGCGATCTCGCCGGACGGCTTGTCGGTCGCCATGCGCCGGGTAATCTCGGCAAAACCTTGCTTCTGCCAGGCGCGCATCCCGCTGTCGGCGAACAGCGCTTCCAGTTGCCGGGTCAGATTGTTCGGCTTGACGTACTCATTATAGAATTCCGGGACCAGCGCCCGATCCGCGATCAGGTTGGGCAACAGCGCCGACCAGACGGACAACAGGTAAGGCGCCACGACGCGCGCGACGGGATCGAGCCTGTAGCAGGAGACCATCGGCACACCGGCCAGCGCCAGCTCCAGCGATACCGTCCCCGACGCGATCAGCGCCGCATCGGCCTTGCCGAAGGCCTGCCATTTGCGTTGGGTATCAAGGATAATCTCGGGTTTCTCATCCCACCGTGTGACCGAGGCCCTGACGAGGTCGGCGACATGCGGGACGGTCGGCAGCAGCAGCCGCAGGCGATGCCCGCGCGCATGCAGCATCGACACCGTCTCGCCGAACGGCTCGAGCAGCCGTCGCACCTCGCCGCGCCTCGAACCAGGCAGGACGAGCAGTGTCTTGACGCGATCCGGAGACGCAAGATCGCGCGGCAGATCCTGCGCCTTGGCAGCACCGAGCACGCCTGCATCATGGGTGAGGCGATGCCCGACATAGGTTCCGGGCGGGCCGCCCAGTCGTTCGAGTTCCTTCACCTCGAACGGCAGGATGCAGAGTACATGGTCGACATAGGGCTTCATGGCCACCGCCCTGCCCGGCCGCCATGCCCACACGCTTGGGCAGACATAGTGGATGATCGGGATCGACGGATTGGCCCCACGCACCTTCCTGGCGACGCGCAACGAGAAGTCAGGACTGTCGATGGTGACGAGGCAATCGGGCTTCTCGTCCGCAACGGTTTTGGCCAGCTGGTTGATCCGCCGCATCAGGCGTGGCAGGTCGCGTAGGATGGCGCTGAAACCCATCAGGGCGATCTCGCCGGCATCGAATGGCGACGTCAGTCCCAGCGCCTGCAAATGGCGGCCGCCGAGGCCGACGAGCTCCACCTCGCGCCTGGTAGCCTGCTTGAGCGAACGCACGATGTCGGCGCCAAGCAGATCGCCCGACTCTTCGCCGGCAACAATCGCAATCTTCAATGCCCTGTCAGGCATGATGCGGCTCCGTAGCGGCAGGCAGACCGATGACGAACAGGCCGAGGGCGTTGGCGCGCGCGACGGTTTCAGGGCCTTCGAGAACCAGCGAACGTCCCGCCTCGACGGCAATGCCGGCAAGCCCGGCCGCATGTACCGCCTCGATCGTCTGCGGACCGATGGAAGGAAGATCCGCACGCAGTTCCTGGCCAGGCTTGGCGCATTTGACCAGCACGCCGCGGGTCTTGCCCGCGATACGGCCGTGGCCACGCAACAGCTTCGCGCGATCAAGCAGTCCGGCTGTTCCCTCGATGCCTTCGAGCGCAATGGTGCGGCCACCGACTGCGATCGCCGCCTGGCCAATATCCAGCGCCCCAATCGCCTTTGCCGCTGCAAGGCCTGCCTCGATGTCGAGCCAGTCCGATTTGCGTGGCGAGGCCTTGGTCAGGACACCCTCGGYGGCGACGAGGTCTGGCACGATCTCGTGGGCGCCGACGATCTTTATGCCTCGTGCTTCGAGACCTCGTGCCACCACCTTCAGCAAGCCATCGTCGCCACGCGCCAGCGCCATGACCACCAGGGGAATCACCGCGAGCAGGCTGAGACTGGGCCGCAGCGCAAGCAATCGTGGCCTGCGCTTGATCTCGCCCGCAAGCACCAGGTGGGTAATCCGGTGCCGCCTCAACAAGGGTATCAGCGAGCCGATACCTTCCAGAGCGAGGCTTTCATGCTCATACCGGGAGAGCTCCGCCATGCGGTCCACCTCGCCTTCCATCAGGATGACAAAGGGAGGATGGCCTCGTTGCGCCGCGCCGGCCGCGACTTCGACCGGCAGGCTGCCGCCGCCGGCGATGATGCCGACCCTGGCGCCCGATGGGAGATCAAGACCGGCTGCCGCGGTCTCAGCCTTCGTCATCGACATCGTCGCCATCGCCGCCCTTGAGCGACGGCACCGCATAATGCCGCTTGCCGCGACTGGTGATGAAATCGACGATCTTCATGGCGGTCGGCGACGACGCGAATTCGGCCTTGGCGAATTCGATGTTCTCGCCAACGGTGCGAGAGCGATCGAAGATCATCTTGTAAGCCTTCCGCAGCACATGGATTTCGGACCTCGGCAGGCCAGAACGCTTCAGGCCAATGATGTTGAGGCCGCGCAGACTGGCGCGATTGCCAACCGCGATGGCATAGGGAATGACATCGCCCACGATCGCTGAGCAGCCGCCCAGAAAGGCATTGTCGCCGACACGGACAAACTGATGAACCGCCGTCAGTCCGCMAATATAGACGTTGTTGCCGACCTCGCAGTGGCCGCCCAGCGTCGCTCCGTTGGCGAACGTCGCATTGTCGCCGACGACGCAATCATGGGCGATGTGGGCGTAGGCAAGGAAATTGCCATTGTCGCCGATCGTCGTCTCCCCGCGGCTGGAATCGGTGCCGAGATGCATGGTCACGCCTTCGCGGATCGTGCAGTTCGTGCCGATGACCAAAGTGGTGCGGCCGCCCTTGTGCTTGGTGTTCTGCGGCGGCCCGCCCAGTATTGCCATCGGGTAGACCTTGGTCGAGGCACCGATGGTGGTCGCGCCCATCACCGAGACATGGCTGACCAGTTCGACGCCGTCGCCGATCACCGCATCGGCGCCGACATGACAAAACGGCCCAATGCGCACGCCTTGACCGATTTGGGCGCCCTCCTCCACGACAGCGGAAGCATGAATGGATGTCTTGATTTTCATAAGCATTCGATCGTCAGTCGCTGGTGACCATCATGGCTGAAATCTCGGCCTCGGCCGCCTTGGCGCCGTCGACCATGGCTTCACAAGCGAATTTCAGCAGGTTGCCGCGTTTCTTGATTTTCTTGACATGGATCCTCAACTGGTCGCCGGGAACGACCGGTTTGCGGAATTTGGCATTGTCGATGGTCAGGAAATAGACCAATGACGGCTTTTCAGTGCGCAGGCTGCGGATGCAGATGGCGCCGGCCGTCTGCGCCATCGCCTCGACGATGAGCACTCCCGGCATCACCGGCTGCTCGGGGAAATGGCCCTGAAAATGCGGCTCGTTTATGGTCACGTTCTTGATGCCGACGGCGGACTCGTCGCCATCGATGTCGACGATGCGATCGATCATCAGGAACGGATAGCGGTGCGGCAGGAGCTTCATGAGCCCCATAATGTCGACCGCTTCCAGCGTCGTCGAAGCGATCATGTCAGCCATTGCCTCCCTCGCCCTGTTTGCGGGTCCTGGCGAGCTTGCGCAGCATGGCTATCTCCCGCATGGCTTCCGCCATCGGCTGTGCCGGATAACCACCCCAGATCTCGCCTGCAGGGACATTGCTCATAAACCCACTTCTGGCGGCGAGCTTGGCCCCAGACCCGATGGTCAGGTGATCCGCAAGCCCGACGCCGCCGCCCATGGTGACATTGTCACCAACGATCACGGAACCCGAAATACCCGAAAGCCCGGCTATTATGCAATTGCGGCCGATGCGGACGTTATGGGCGATCTGTACGAGATTGTCGATCTTGGTGCCCTGGCCAATGATCGTATCAGACATGGCGCCCCGATCGACGGTGGTGTTGGAGCCGATCTCGACATCGTCCTGGATAACGACACGGCCGACCTGCGGCACGCGTTCRGGTCCCTTGGCGCCGCCGACGAAGCCAAAACCATCTTGGCCGATCCTGGCGCCGCCATGGATGATGACGCGGTTGCCGATCAAGGCATACTGGATGCTGGCGCCTGGACCGACATAGCCGTCGCGGCCGATCTGGCAGGATTGTCCGATGACCGCGTTGGGCGCAATGACCGTACCGCCGCCGATCGAAGCACCCGGCCCGATGACGGCACCTGCCTCGATGACAGCTCCTGCCTCGACATGCGCGGTCGGATCGATATGAGCATGCGGCGAGACACCGGTTTCACTGGTCATTGGTCCCGGTGTCGCGGCCGTCGGGAAGAGCAGACGGCCGACCAGCGCGAAGGCCTGTTGCGGACGCGGATGAACGAGAACCGCAATGCCCGCCGGCGCCTTGCTCGCGAATTCCGCCGGACACAGGACCGCGGCCGCTCGCAGCGACAGCATCAGCGCGGAATTGCGTTTGCCATCGACGAAAACAAGCGCATTCTCGCCGCCTTCATTGGCCGGCGCGAGCGCCTCGATCGAGATATGGGATTGGCCGGAATCGACAAGCACCGAGCCGGTCAGATTCGCGACTTCGCCCGCCGTATACCGGCGTGATGGCGCGAAGAACACCGGATCGGTCATTCCAGAAGCTATATCCAGCTAGGTCGGAACATCTCTCCCGGACCTGAAAAATCCGGGAGCATCGTTGGCCGTCGATCAGAAGCGGGTCGATATGCCGAAATTGAACTCCTGCACGTTGTCGGTCGCTTCCTTCTTGACCGGGATCGCATAGTCGATACGGATCGGACCGAACGGCGATGCCCACATCAAGCCGAGGCCGACCGAGGCGCGCAGCTTCAGGTCAGTCGACGTCTGGGTGACAGCCGCATTCTCGATCTTGGTGCCATAGAGCGTTGCTGCGTCCGCGAACACCGCGCCGCGCAGCCCGAAGCTCTCCGGAATGACTGGCAGTGGGAACTGGGCTTCGGCCGAGGCATTGAAATAAGTTGTGCCGCCGAGATGGTCACCCGTAACACTGTCCACCGGGCCAATGCCGCCATATTCGAAACCACGGATCATGCGGTCGGTGCTCTGGAACTGATCGAAGATACGCAAACCGCCATCGCCGCCGTAGCCCTCGACATGACCTGCGCCAGCCGAGAGGAGGCCAACCAGATCGAACTGCTCTGAAAGCGTCTGATAGATGCTGCCGCGCCCAGTCAGCTTCACATACTTGGCATCGCCACCGAGGCCGGCAAATTCGGCCGTCGTTGTGGCATAGATGCCTTCGTGCGGGTTCTTCATGTCGTCGATGGTGTTGTAGACCAGCCCCAGGCTGACCGACGACTTGATCCAGGGGCTTTCCTCGATACCTTGAACGATCGCCTGCGAAACATCGCAGTCGCCCAGCACGCCGTCTCCATTGTCATCGCAACCAGAGTCGTACTCGTACTTTTCCCGTGCGATGTTGTACGCCAACTGCGTCGAGATACTGTTGGTGATCGGCAGACCGAAGCGTACCGTCGCACCCGTGGTCTCGCTATCGTAGTGATCGTAGTTCCGGGTCTGTTGGTAGATATCAAAGCCGGCTGCGATGCGCCGTCCGAGGAAATAGGGTTCGGTGAAGGACAGGCTGTAGTCGCGCGAATTCTTGCCGCCGCCTGCTGACAGCTTGATGAACTGGCCGCGGCCGAGGAAGTTGCGCTCGGTGATCGATCCTTCGATGGACGGACCCGCCGTGTCTCCACCGGTCGAGTAGCCGGCGCCGACCGAGAATTCGCCGGTCGATTTTTCGACAACGTCGACCACCAGCACGACTTGGTCAGGCTGCGAACCTGGAACAGTCGAGATATCGACTTTTTCAAAGTAATTCAGGTTTTCCAGGCGCTTCTTCGCGCGCTGGATGAGAACTTGATTGAAGGCGTCACCTTCGCTGACGTCGAACTCGCGGCGAATGACATAATCACGCGTGCGGTCGTTGCCGCGGATCTCGATGCGTTCGATATAGGCTTTGGTGCCCTGGTCGATGGTGTAGACCACCGAAATGGTGTGGTTCTCGAAATTGCGGTCGCCGCGCGGCGTCACCTGCGCGAAGGCATAGCCGGAACCGGCCACCTTCTCGGTCAGCGCGATGATGGTGTCCTCGACGTCCTTGGCATTGTAGACGTCGCCCTTGCGGGTCTCGACCACCGATTCCAGCGACTTCGAGTCGACTTCCGGGATCGTGCTTTCGACGCTGACATCGCCGAACGTGTAGCGGTCGCCTTCCTGGACGGTGATGGTGACCGTGTACTTGTTCGTCGCACTGTCGAGTTCGCCGACGGCGGACACGACCTGGAAATCGGCATAGCCGTGATTGTAATAGAAGCGGCGCAGCAGCTCCTGGTCGGCGCGCAGCTTGTCGTCGTCATAGACGTCGTCGCGCAGAATGAAGGAAACCCAGGACGAACGCTTGGTATTGATCACATCCGACAGGCGGCGGCTGGAATAGGCGCTGTTGCCGACGAAATTGATCGCCGCGATCTGAGTGCGGTCGCCTTCACTGATGTTGAAGACGACGTTCACGCGGTTGTCGCCAAGCTGCATGACCTGCGTGGTCACAGTCACATCGTCACGACCGATGCGCCTGTAGGCAGCTTTGACCGCTTCGACGTCGGAGTCGAGTGTCGCCTGCGAAAATGTTCCGCGCGGCTTCAACTGCACCGCCATCTCAAGCGCGTTGTCCTTGAGTTTCTTGTTGTTCTGGAACAGCACCTGGTTCACGACCTGGTATTCGGCAACCTTGACCACCAGCGTCGAGCCGACCTGATTGATCTGCACATCCGAGAACAGGCCGGTGCCGAACAGCGCCTTGACCGCGCTGTCGATATCGGAGCTGGAGAAGGCTTTGCCCGGCTTGATGGTGATGTAATTGCGGATGGTTTCAGCGTCGATACGCTGGTTGCCGCTCACTTCTACTCTGCTGACGACAGCGGCTTCGGCCGCCGATGTGGCAACGAACTGCACTGCGAGCGCGCCTGGCACCACAAGGGCCGCAGACAGGGTCACCGCGGACGCGGCGCTCAGAAACTTGGATGCTGCCTTCATCGGGCTTAATAACCTTTTCTCGTAGTCCCCACGGCGAGAAAACCGGACGTGCGGTAATTTCTCCTACCGTATTAACCGGATTTTCCCTACACGCAAGGCTTCTGGTTAATTTGAATTTACTTAACCTTGCGGCGTGGCTTTCGCGTCACTCATATTCCCGGGCATGGTAAACGGCGTCTCAACAACGTCCATGCCAAAGCCAAATTTCTTCATGATTTCAGCATCCAAACAGATCGTTCCAGAAAACGAAACCCATGAAGCACAGCACCAGAAGCAACCCGGCCCGATAGGCCATTTCCATCATCCGATCCGACACCGGACGGCGAATGACGGCCTCCACCCCGTAGAACAAGAGATGGCCGCCGTCGAGGGGGGGAATCGGCAAAAGGTTCAGAAACCCGATGCCGACAGACAGCAGTGCAATCAGTTGCACGAGCCATTCGAACCCAAGTTTCGCTGCCTTGCCGGCCATGTCGGCGATCTTCACCGGGCCGCCCAGCTGACATTTATCCTCACGCCCGACAACGAAACGCTGCAGGAACTGACCAGTGCGCTGAATGACATGCCCAGTCTCCTCGACTGCCGCTGCAACCGCCCCGACGGGCGTGTAGGTGACGAGGCGGGGCTGGCCGAGTTCCTTGTTGTTGACGACGCCGATCACGGCAACCTTCACCTTGTTGCCGAGCGCGTCTTCCTGTTCCATCAGCCGCGGCGCCGCGGTCACCGTGACCTCCTTGCCGTCGCGCAGCATGACGAAGGTGATGGCGTCGCCGGCACGGCCGGAAACCAGGCGCTGGACGTCACCAAAGGTTTCGACCTTGCTGCCGTCGACGCTGACGAATCGGTCACCGGGCAGGATGCCGGCTTTCGCCGCCGGGCTGTCAGCCGTCACCTCGGCGACCATCGGCTCGGCGACATAGCGGCCATAGGCGGAAAACAACACGGTAAAGACGACGATCGTCAGCAGGAAATTGAACAGCGGCCCGGCGACGACCGTCGCCGCGCGCTTCCAGATCGGCTGCGTGTGAAAAGCGACCTTGCGTTCCTCCTCGGTCAGCGTCTCGATCTCTTCCGAAGTCGGCTGACTCGATGTGGCGTTCATGTCGCCGACGAATTTGACATAGCCGCCAAGCGGTATCGCGCACAGTTTCCAGCGCGTGCCGTGGCTGTCGCTGAAGCCGAAAAGCTCCGGGCCGAAGCCGATCGAGAAGGCCTTGACCCCGATGCCACACCAGCGCCCGATCAGGTAATGGCCCATTTCATGGACGAACACGACCACGGTCAGCACAAAGAGGAACGGCACGAGCGTGCCAAGGACGAAGCCTTGTGTGCTGAAAAGCGCGTGAAGAATCTCGTTCAAGACAAACCCTCAAATTCTTCCGCGGCGCGGATAGCGCCGTGACTGTGGCATCAATCCAGGCGAATCCAAGGCGCGGCGCGCATCGGGCCCTGAAATGACGCCTCTCAAACCGGAAACACCCCCTGCGCCGGATGATCGGCGGTCGCCGAAATCCAGCCGATGACGTATAGGGCGAAAGCCGCCGCGACAAGCCCGTCGACACGGTCCATGACGCCGCCGTGACCGGGGATGAGCGCACCCGAATCCTTGCGACCGTGGCGGCGCTTGATCCAGGATTCAAACAGGTCGCCAGCCTGGGCGACAATCGACAGCACGAGCGCCACAAGGCCGAGCAACGCCAGATTGCCGACGCCGGCAAC
Source organism: Mesorhizobium sp. P2_D1 (assembly GCF_056404455.1). Taxonomy (NCBI): domain Bacteria; kingdom Pseudomonadati; phylum Pseudomonadota; class Alphaproteobacteria; order Hyphomicrobiales; family Phyllobacteriaceae; genus Mesorhizobium; species Mesorhizobium sp. P2_D1. The sequence goes on along the minus strand of NZ_JBFUDZ010000038.1, from coordinate 17,831 downwards.
CGCGGCCAGGATGAGTCCGGCCACAACTCCGCCGACAGCGCCGCCGAGCGCGCCGCTGCGCGTCTTGCCGGGAGAGATCGACGGCGCCAGTTTTGGGCCGCCGACCGTACGGCCAACGAAATAGGCAAAGATATCGGTGGCCCAGACGACCGCGAACAGGAACAGGATGGCGACGAGGCCTGAACGATCACCGTCGCGCAACAGGGCAAGCGACAGGCCGGAAACACTGGCGTAGGCAAGACCGGCCGCGTCCCATTGTCCGGTCTTGCGAACCGAGGCGGCAATCGCCACTGCGGCAACCGCCACCACGACAAGCGGCAGCAGCCACGATGCGGCAAGGCCGGCAATCAAGGCGCCGATGAAAACAACCAGCAGCGCTTCCGGCAGGAACCCCAGGCCCGTGGCCTCGGCTGGGCGCGACATGCGTGTCCATTCATAGAAGATCACCGCCGTCATCACGGCACACAGCAACCGGAACGGCAGCCCCCCAAACCAGGTCAAGCTGAGGGTAATGATGGCAAGCACGACTGCCGAAATGACGCGAAGCTGGAGATTGCTCATCCTGCGGCCGGTCGCGAGGTAACGTCCTGCGAGCCAAGTCCGCCGAATCGGCGTTCGCGGCTGGCAAATTCGCGCAGGGCCTCGGCAAGATGCTCGCGGCTGAAGTCGGGCCAGTAGCAAGGCAGGAAGACAAGCTCGCTATAGGCAGCCTGCCACAGGAGGAAGTTCGACAGCCGCAGCTCACCACTGGTGCGGATGACCAGTTCCGGGTCGGGGATGCCTTGCGTGTCGAGTGCGCCGGCAAAGCTTTCGGCGGATATCGCCTCGCTGTCGAGTTCGCCACGGGCCACGGCCGCGGCAAGCTTGCGCGCCGTGCGCACAATCTCGTCRCGTCCGCCATAGTTGAAGGCGATCACCAGCGTCAGCGCTTCATTTGCGGCGGTCAGCGATTCGGCCTCGTCGAGCAGCCCCCTGATGTCGGATTGCAGCCCTGCCCTGTCGCCGATGATTCTGACCCGCACACCGCTCTGGTGCAAATCGGCGAGATCACGGCGGATGAACAGTTTCAGCAGGCCCATCAGGTCGCTGACCTCGGACTTCGGCCGCGACCAGTTCTCCGACGAGAAGGCATAGACAGTCAGGAAGGAGATGCCGAGCCCAGGTGCGGCGCGCACCGTCTTGCGTAGCGCTTCGACACCGGCCCGATGGCCAGCAAGACGAGGCATGCCGCGCGCCTTGGCCCAGCGTCCGTTTCCGTCCATGATGATCGCGACATGCGCGGGCGTTGCCATGTTCTCGCTTTCGGGTCAGCCGATGGCCAAACCCTAAACCTGCATGATTTCAGCTTCCTTATCGGAAAGCAGGTGGTCGATGGTGCTGATCGTTTCGTCGGTAAGTTTCTGGACCTGTTCGGAACGCTTGCGCTGATCGTCCTCGCTGATGTCGCCGTCCTTTTCCGCCTTCTTCAGGAAGTCCATGCCATCGCGGCGCACGTGGCGCGCGGCGACGCGGGCGTTCTCGGCGTAGCCGTGCGAGATCTTGACCAGTTCCTTGCGGCGCTGTTCGTTGAGCTCGGGTAGCGGAATCCTGAGATTGGTGCCGTCGACGATCGGGTTGAAGCCCAGATTGGATTCGCGAATGGCGCGGTCGACCGCGCCGACCATCGACTTGTCCCAGACCGACACCGAAATCATGCGCGGTTCCGGCACCGAAACGTTGGCGACCTGGTTGATCGGCATGGTGGTGCCATAGGCCTGCACCTGGATCGCGTCGAGCAGATTGCTGGAGGCGCGACCGGTCCGCAGCGAAGCCAGATCATGTTTGAACGCGGCGATTGCCCCGTCCATGCGCCGCTTGAGATCGTCGTACTCACCACTCATCTTAATCTCCTCGACCCGTCTAGCACGGGTTCACTGCTTCGGGGCAAGGCCCCGTGTTCGAGCCTGATTTTCGAAAACCGGCATCCCTTTTTCGGGACCAGGCCCCAGGATCAATCGTCCGCGACGACCGTGCAGCGGCCGCCGCCCCTTAGAATATCGCCAAACCCACCTTTTTCGTGGATCGAATAGACGATTATCGGAATGTTGTTTTCGCGCGCAAGTGCAATCGCAGCCGTATCCATGATGGAGAGGCCGCGTTTTATGACTTCGCCATGGCTGATGCGCTCGAAACGCGTCGCATCCGGGTCCTTCTTCGGGTCGGCCGAGTAGACACCGTCGACCTGAGTGCCCTTGAACAGCGCGTCGGCGCCGATTTCGGCCGCACGAAGTGCAGCCGCCGAATCAGTGGTGAAGAACGGATTGCCGGTGCCGCCGGCAAAGATCACTACCTTGCCCTGGTTCATGTAGGCGGTTGCCTGGCGCTGTGAGAAACTCTCGCAGAGTTCGGGCATGGCAATCGCAGAGAGCACCACGGCGTCGACGCCGATCTTGTTCAATGACGTGCGCAGCGCCAGCGAATTGATGACCGTGGCAAGCATGCCCATGTGGTCGCCGGTGACGCGGTCACCGCCCTTGGAGGCCACGGCCACGCCGCGAAAGATGTTGCCGCCGCCGATGACGACGCCGACCTCGATGCCCAGTGCGCGGGCTTCGGCGATATCGGCGGCGATGCGATCCACCACCGAAACGTCGATGCCGAAATGCTGTTCGCCCATCAACGCTTCGCCCGACGCTTTCAACAAGACACGTCGGTAGAGGGGCTTCACCGTCATCTGGTCCTCGTCATTTTGCATGTGACGCGTTCCGGGTGGCTACCCTCGCGCAGGCGCCGCTCCGAAACATGGCGCGATGCCGTGTTCCGATACACGAAGGGCGCCGCGATGTCACGCGGCGCCCGAGCCGGAAATTCGAGATCGAGACGCTCAGCCAATCATTAGCTGACGCCGGCAAAAGCGCCCTCTATCAGCAGGTCCGGGAAGTAGCCCATCGGCTTGCCGCCGACCGCCTGGCCCCCGGTCAGGCCGCCCTGGATTTCCGGTCCGAAGAACGAATATGGAAACGGCGTGACTGGCTGGCTGACTGCGTCGAGCCGTGCCAGAAGCTCTCGCGGAATCTCGAAATCGAGCGCGCCGAGATTGTCCTTGAGCTGATCCAGCCTGGTCGCACCGATGATCACCGAGGCGACACCTGGCCTTGTCGCCGCCCAGTTCAAGGCGATCTGGGCCATGCCGCGGCCAAGCTCGCCGGCAACCTTTTCCAGTTCGGCAACGATTGCCCAGTTGCGGTCGCTGAATTTCTGAAAGCCCGGATTGCTCGAGCCGCGCATCGTCTCCAGTCTGCCACCGGCGTTATTAATTGTATCCGAACGATATTTGCCACTCAGAAGGCCGCTTGCCAGCGGGCTCCAGACCATAATGCCGGCGCCGTAGCGCGTACCGAACGGCACGAATTCATGCTCGATGTTGCGCTCGGCCAGCGAATATTCGAGCTGCAGCGCCGAAACCGGTTCATAGCCGCGTTGCTCGGCGACGGATTGCGCCCTGCTCGCGTACCAGGCGGGGACGTCGGAGAGGCCGACATGGCGGATCTTTCCGGCGCGCACCAGATCGTCAAGCGTCCGCATCACCTCTTCCGGCGACGTCAGCCTGTCCCAGGCATGCAGGATATAGAGATCGATATAGTCGGTACCGAGCCGCTTCAGCGAGCTTTCGACGGCGCGGATGATGTTCTTGCGGCCATTGCCGCCGGCATTCGGATTGCCCTGCTCCAGATTCATGCTGAACTTGGTGCTGATCACCGCCTTGTCGCGCAGGCCGCGCTCGGCGATGAACTCGCCAAGCCAGGTCTCGGAGGTGCCGCCGGTATAGGCGTCGGCGGTGTCGAAGAAATTCCCGCCTGCCTCGACATAGGCCTCGACCAGAGCGCGCGCCGTCTCCTTCTCGGCACCCCAGCCCCATTCGGTGCCGAAGGTCATGGTCCCGAGTGCCAGGCGGGTGACTCGTAGCCCGCTGTTGCCAAGGGTGTAGTAGGACATGGTCATGATGTCGTTCCGATCCTGTTCAATGCCGATCCTGTCCGGGGGTCGCCTTGACCCACGGATTGCCGCGCTCATGCGTCATGCGGAATGTGAAGCCGTCCAACCATCCAACCCGCGCCCGAACGGGTCAGGTGGTGTTCGTAAGTGCCCCAGACTTCCCAGAGCGGGTCGCCATTGCCTTCCATCCGGTTCCAGGCATAGCCGTTGGAGGAGACGGTCGCGGCGTCGCCGTCGATAGCGACCTGGTGGTTGGTGCGCAGATGCAGGCTGGTCTTGCTGCCCCTGAGATTCGCTGCCCAGGTCCCGATCAGATCGTCCGAGGCGATGGTGGCCGAGGGCTGTCCACTCAGGCTGCTGAAGTCGACGGTGACACGGTCGGCGAAGTAGCTGCGGGCCAGCCGCCAATCCTGGGCATCGACGGCGTGATCGATGGCATCGGCGATACGGATGACCGCGCGCTCATCGGCGGGCGTCATTTCGCGGGATGGCTCGGCTCCGCCGGCATCGACCGGCGCCAGCGCAATACCCGCCGCGAAGGTCGCGTACTTCAATGCATTCATGTCTCTTCTCCTTTGCGCATCAGCCAGTCGCCGATCTGTTGGCGACAATGTGGGCCAGCGCGCCGGCGTCGAGAAGATTGCATTATCTGTATAGACTATGCGATATCATGCATGAATGGATCGCGACCTGCTCAGCCATCTTCCCGTCATCGTCGCCGTGGCGCGGCGCGGCGGCTTTGCGTCGGCCGCCGCGGAACTTGGCATGAGCCCTTCGGCGGTCAGCCACGCGGTGCGCCTTGTCGAAGAGAGGATCGGCCAGCCGCTGTTTGCCCGCACCACGCGAAGCGTTGCTTTGACCGAGGCCGGTGAGGCGCTCGTTGCGGCGGCGGGACCGGCATTGGAAGACATTACCGACAGGATCGAGCGGATTCGCTCGGTCAAAGGCAGGGCGAGCGGTCTGCTCAAGATCAATGTGCCGCGCCTGGCGCTGCCGCTCACCTTGATGCCCATCCTGTCGGCAATGGCCGAGCGCTATCCCGAAGTGACGGTGGAGGTGTTCACCGACGAGCGCCTGAGCGACATTGTCGGCGAAGGCTTCGACGCCGGCATAAGGCTGGGCGAGATGATTGCCGAGGATATGGTGACGGTACGGCTGACCGCGCCGTTCCGAACGATCATCGTCGCCTCCCCCGCCTATGTTGGCCGCCACGGAAAGCCGCGAACGCCGGCTGATCTCTCCAGCCACAACTGCATCGGCTATCGTCTGTTGCGATCGCGCGCGCTCTATCGCTGGGATCTGTCCGACCAGGGCAATGATATCGGCGTCGAAACGCGTGGCAGCGTCGTCGTCACCGATCCGCTGTCGGCGCGCGACATGGCGCTGGCCGGCATCGGGCTGGCCTACCTGTTCGAGCCGCTGGTGCGAGCCGACATCCAGGCCGGCCGGCTGGTCGAGGTGCTGCGCGAAGCCGCGATCGACGAGCCCGGGCTGTTCCTCTATTTTCCCCGCCGGGCGTCGATGGCGCCGAAGCTCAGGGCCTTCATCGACACCGCACAAGAAATCGGCCGGGCATCCCTGCGGACACCCGGCCGATAAAATTCGTCAGAAGGATAGCTGTCGCGACAGCTTACTTCTTGACCGCCGCCGCGACTTCCGCCGCGAAATCGGTCTCTTCCTTCTCGATGCCTTCGCCCAGCGCAAAGCGCAGATAGGCGGTGATCTTGGCCGGAGCGCCGATGTCCTTCTCGGCATCCTTCAGCGCCTTCTCGACAGTGATGTCGGGATTGAGCACGAAGGCCTGCTTCAGAAGGACGACTTCCTCGTAGAACTTGCGCAGACGGCCTTCGACCATCTTCTCGATGATCGCTTCCGGCTTGCCGGACTGGCGCGCCTGATCGGAGAAGATCGCCTTCTCGCGCTCGATTGCCGCCGGATCGAGTTCTTCGGTGGTCAGCGCCATCGGGCTGGTGGCAGCGACATGCATCGCGACCTGACGCGCAAACGCGTTGGCCGCATGCTCGTTGCCCGTGGTCTCGATCGCAACCAGCACGCCGAGCTTGCCAAGGCCATCGGCAACCGCGTTGTGGACGTAGGTGGCGACGGCGCCATGCGGAACGGTCAGCTTGGCCGAACGGCGGAAGCCCAGGTTCTCGCCAATGGTGCCGACGGCGTCCTTGATGGTGTCGGTGACCGACTTGTCCGAACCTGGATACTTGGCCGCTGCAACCGCGTCGGTCTTGCCGCCGTAGGCGAGCGCGACCTTGGCCACATTGGCAACGATCTCCTGGAACGCAGCGTTGCGAGCAACAAAGTCGGTCTCGGAATTGACTTCGACGACGGCCGCTTCGCGCGGGCCGGAATCGACGCCGATCAGGCCCTCAGCCGCGGTGCGGCCGGCCTTCTTGTCGGCCTTGGAAATGCCCTTCTTGCGCAGCCAGTCGATGGCCTCTTCCATGTTGCCGTTGGTTTCGTTCAACGCCGCCTTGCAATCCATCATGCCCGCGCCGGTCAAGTCGCGGAGTTCTTTGACCTGTGCAGCCGAAATGCTCATTGTCGCCCTCTTTGTTTTTAAATGCACCGACGCACCATCGAACCTCGATGATGCGTCTGTTTAGCGTGCCAAAATATGAGAAAGATGAAGGCCGCAACCGGCCTTCGATTGTTATGCTTCGGGGGCTTCCGATGCCGGAGCCGAATCGAGAGCCGGTTCGACCGGAGCTTCGACCGAAGCGCCGATGTCGACGCCGAGCGCGCCCTGCTGGCGGGCGATACCGTCGATCGCAGCCTTGGCGATCAGGTCGCAATAGAGCTGGATGGCGCGGGCAGCGTCGTCATTGCCGGGGATCGGGAAGTCGATCTTGTCCGGGTCGCAGTTCGAATCGATGATGGCGACGACCGGGATGCCGAGGCGCTTGGCCTCGAGGATTGCGATCGCTTCCTTGTTGGTGTCAATGACGAACATCAGGTCGGGCGTCGAGCCCATGTCCTTGATGCCGCCCAACGCCTTGTCGAGCTTCTCGCGCTCGCGGTCGAGATTGAGGCGCTCCTTCTTGGTGAGGCCCTGGGCCTCGCCGGCCAGCATCTCGTCGAGCTTGCGCAGGCGCTGGATCGAGTTCGAGATCGTCTTCCAGTTGGTCAGCATGCCGCCGAGCCAACGCGAATTGACGTAGTACTGGGCCGAACGCTGTGCCGCATCGGCGACGATGTCGGACGCCTGGCGTTTGGTGCCGACGAACAGCACGCGGCCGCCCTTGGCGACAGTGTCGGAAACCTGCTTCAGCGCCTGGTGCAGCAAGGGCACCGTCTGCGAGAGGTCGATGATGTGGATGTTGTTACGGGCGCCATAGATGTAGGGCGCCATTTTCGGGTTCCAGCGGTGGGTCTGGTGGCCGAAGTGAATGCCAGCTTCCAAAAGCTGGCGCATGCTGAAATCAGGCAGAGCCATTCTTAGTTCCTTTCCGGTTAGCCTCCACGGACACAGGCATTTTTGGACTTTGTCCTCGAACGCCACCGGAGGTTTCAGCCGGATTTCTCCCGGGCAGACACCAAAGTCCGTGTGTGGAATGAGCGCGCATATAGAGGGGATGCGCGACAAACGCAAGCCGTGTGGCGTTTCACCACTCAGCGTGCGGCAATCAGCGCTCCTGTGCCGATCATCGCGCCGCCGGCAAACCTGTTCATCAGTCGCATGCGTCTCGGCGTCCTGAACCAGCCCGAAGCCCGCCCGGCAAGTGCAGCATAAATACCCATGGTGAGGATGTTGACGCTGATTACGACCGCGACAACCAGCAGTCCGTCGGCAAGGGTCATGGTGTTGAGGTTCAGGATCAGCGGCATGATCGAAGCGTGGAACAGAATCGCCTTCGGATTGCCCAGCGCGATGGATGCGCCGAGGAAGAACGACCGTGACAATCGCGCCTGCGACGCCCGCGGTTCATCCGATTGCGTGGCCGCGGCTCGCCACATCCTGATGCCGAGAAAAACCAGATAGGTAGCGCCCGCGTATTTCAGCAGGAGGAAAACCCATTCGAAAGTCTGGGCCAACGCCACCAGTCCGAGCAACGCCAGGGTGACCAGCACGGCATCGCCGGCGGCGACGCCGACCCCGGCCACGAACGCACGAAGAAACCCGCGCGACACACCATTGGTTATGACCGCGAACATCGCCGGTCCCGGTGTTGCGGCTGCAAGCGTGATCGCGGCGCAATAAGCCAGAAATGCCGTTGGTGTCATCGCCGAGCCTTTCCATTGGGCACCCGCACCCGCCGGAAGATCGCGACGATCTCCTCGCGGCTGCATTCGAAAGCGCCGAGCCGCACCGCCCGGTCGCGCTCGAAGCCGGTTATGTCATAGTGCGGCGCCGAAGTCTTGGGCGGCCCCTGATAGGATGAGCGCTTGAGGCCGAGTTGCGCGGCGAAGCGATGCAACTCGTCGGTGTCGTCAGCCATCAGATGGCACCAGCGATGGCCAGCCCAGTTCCAGATCGCCGCGTCGACATAGACTGCCATGAAGCTTGCTGTCTGCCTTTCATTCTTTGCAATCCGCCATTCTTCGCAAGCGAATGACGATCGGCCTCATGGCCCGTGTGAATGACAGTGACGATAGAATGGATTCGGATAGAAAATGAAGCTGCCACCGGCCGTAAGCTCAGCCACCGTGCTGGCGACTGTGGCCTGCATGCGACGGTGCAACTCGGCAACCGCATCGTCGACCGAGCCGGCATGCTCATGCAAGCCAAGTGGATCGGGTACCCGGATGTAGGCGCAGCGCGGTCCGGCCGGCTGCGGAATGAGCCGGTTCATCGTGTCGCGCAATCCGCTCCAGCAATAGTCGTTGCGGATCCGCTTCAGGTGCTCGGCGATCTCTTCCTGCGTGATACGCGGATTGGCCGAGGCCCAGGACCCGACGCGTTGCAGCCTCTGAATCGTGTCGGCGAGCGCGCGGACCTTCTTTTGCTCGTCCGCATCGCCGGTGTTTTCGCGCTGCCAACGACGCGCCAGCCTCAGAAGCTCGGTGGTGTCGGGGACGGCGGTGTCTGGAGAAATGGCCTGGCCAAGCCGACGGCTGAGTTCGGCGACCAAAGCCTTCTGGCGCCCGGCATAGCTCGCGCCCTCTTCGGATGACAGGCTCCACGCGGCTTCGTCGCGGGCCAGCAGCGTCGAATAGATATGGTGGATGCGCTGTGGCAGCGTGTCGGTCGCTTGGCGTTCTATTTTCAGGTTTTTCTCGACAAAGGTGCATTCCTTCGCCAGCGCCGCTTCGACATTCCTGGTGAAGACCAGTTTCCAGACGACCGGCGCGATCCAGACCTTGAAATCTGGATCCGTGGCCCGACCTCGCTTGAGCGCCTCAAGCCCCATCTCGACGGCGCCCGGCAGCAACGGCGCCACGATGTTGGCATGCCAGCCGACGCCGCCTTCTGGATGCAGCAGCACGCCATGGCCTTTCAATGCCCAGGCGACGGAGTGTTCCTTGGCTGCCCCGCTGTTGCCGGGAATCTGGGCGATCAGGTTGTTGGCCAGCCAGAATTTCTGCATCAGCCGGCCAAGCCCGTTGACGACGCCATTCGTTGCCCAGGAAGCGGCAAGCGGGCTGACCTGCGACACGATCTCCTTGTCGATCATCCAGTCGGTGAAGAACTCTGGATGATTGGGCGTGACGAAGGTCGCCTTCCCCGCCCCGCAACTGGCCTTCAGCCGCTCGAGGTCGGCATGCGGAAAGTCGATATGGTGGACATTGGCGACGCCACGAAGCCCGGCCAGGCGGTTGAACGGCAAGATATCGCGAAAACCCGGTATCCCCCGCAGCATGACGATCCGGTTGACTGATGTCATGGCCCTGATCAGCGCCGGATTTGGCCTCGGCGCCACGAAGACATCGATCCTGCTCAAGCTGCTCCCCCCTTTTGCGTCTCGACGCTGGAGGAAGTTGGGGAGCAATTACGGCGCGTTCAAGTCGTTTGCCACGACAACGCCGTGTCGTCGTGAATCAACTGGCCAGCTGAAGCACTATTTGGTCGGGCAGGTTTTCGCCTGGTCGAACAGCGAAAGATTGACCAGCTTGCCGGTCATCGAGAAGTCGCCATAGTCCATGACGAGGTCGCGGGTGATGCCATTCTCGTGCAGCTTGAAGCTGATCCGGTATTCCGGGACCTCTTCGCCTGTCTTGTCGGTGTCGTCGAAATAGGCGATGTCGACCGGCCAGTATTTGTCGGTGGCGAGCTTCGCCAATGCCGGGGCCTCCGGGTCGGCTTTGTCGGCATCGGTTCTCTTGCCGACGACGACCGTGGTCGTCATCACCTTGTTGGCGTCTTCGGAACCGTCGAAAAGGTTGGTTTCGTAAAAATTCTCGCCCTTTTCGGCTTTGCCGATCAGTTCGACCAGATGCTGAGTCGGAAATTGGGTCATAGCCAGTTCGAGGCTGTTCTTTTCGGGCTTGTCGATATCGACCTTCAACCCCTTGGTCTCTTTCGTGGCGATGCCCTTGACCTCCTTGTCGAGGTTCTGGTCGACGAAGGACTTCGTCACGAATGAAAAGGTCTTGCCTTCGGCGTCCTCGAAAGTGGTCGTCTGCTGGTCGGTCAGCTTCGTGTTCTCGTTGGTGACGATCTGGGTGACGAAACGGAATTTCACCGTATAGCCTTCACAGGCCGAGCCGTTGAACTCGTAGACCATGCGGCCGGATATGCCCGTGATGCCGGATTGATCGGATGCCTTGTTGAGGGTGAGATCGTAAACAGCGCGGTGGGCTTGCAGCGCCGGCACGGCGAAAGCAGGGCCTACCGAGAACACCGCCGACAACAGGACGGCATTGAATGCGAGGCGCGTTGCGCGCATGAGGTACTCCGATCGTCGCGGCTGATGGCAGGCCGCAGGGAAAGATGGTCCAGCTTAAAAAAAGTCGTGGCGGAAGCGAGGCAAAAATAGCAATTTCAGCCCGGCCAGCGCGGCGTCACCCAAGCAATAGGGAAATACCATGAGTGAAACAATCGAAAAGCGGCTAAGCGATCTGGGCGTGACGCTTCCTGTCGCCGCCGCGCCCGCCGCCAACTATGTGCCCTATTGCAGGACCGGCAACCTCTTGTTCACCGCCGGGCAGTTGCCGCTCAAGGACGGCAAGCTGCAGGCGAGCGGCCTGCTCGGCCGTGACGTCGAAACCGCGGCCGGCAAGGACGCGGCAAAATACTGCGCGATCAACATCCTGGCGCAGGCCAAGGCCGCACTCGGCGACCTCGAGAAAATCCGCCGCCTGGTGAAGATCACGGTCTTCGTCGCCTCGACGCCGGATTTTGTCGAACAGCATCTGGTTGCCAACGGTGGCTCCGATTTCCTGGTTGCGGCACTTGGCGAGCGCGGCAAGCATGCCCGCTCCGCTGTCGGCACCACCTCGCTGCCACTTAATGCCGCAGTCGAAATCGAAGCGATCTTCGAAGTCGAGTGAGCCAGGAGACGACCATGACCGACCTATCCTGGCTGACCGCCCGGCCTGTCGCCCATCGCGGGTTCCACGACATGAACAAGACGCGCTGGGAAAACACGCTTTCCGCCTTCGCGGCCGCGGCCGAGCGCGGCTACGCCATCGAATGCGACGTGCATCTGTCGCTGGACGGCGTTCCCGTCATCATTCATGACGACGATCTGCAGAGGCTGACCGGTCAGGACGGTTTCGTCTGGCAGCGTACCGCGGCGGAGCTCACGGCGCTCAAGGTCGGCGGCACGTCGGATCATCTACCGACGCTGCAGGAAGCGCTCGACCTGGTCGATGGCCGTGTGCCGATGGTCGTTGAGCTGAAAGGCATCCCGGGCCGCGACGAGGGTCTCGTGGCGATCGTCGGCAAGATGCTCAAGCGCTACAAGGGCAAGTCGGCGATCATGTCGTTCGACCACTGGCTCATCCGCGATTTTCCGAAACACGCGCCGGGCATTCCGGCCGGACTGACCGCCTACGGCAAGGACGTCAAGCTGATCGAGGCGCATTTCGCCATGCTGGCGCATGAGATCGCCTTCACCTCCTATGCCGCCGGCGACCTGCCCAACCGGTTCGTCAGCTTCGTCCGCGAGAAGCTGAAGATGCCGGTCATCACCTGGACGGTACATGACCAGCCGGCGGTCGACCTGACCTATAGATATGCCGACCAGATGACGTTCGAGGGATTCGAACCCGACCTGGTCAAAGTCGCCTGAAGTCGGTGTCTGAAACGTGACTTGTACCCGGCCGGACGGAGCTTAAATAAGCCCCATGGATCAAGGCGACGATGGCGATGACCAGATGGCGAATGCGGACTATTTGATCCGCATCGCCGCTGGCATCGGCGCTTTCACCCCGGACGAGTGGAACAGCCTCAGCGGAACCACGCGAGGCAACGCAGAAAACGGCTACAACCCGCTCGTTTCATTCGCTTTTCTGAGTGCACTTGAAGACTCAGGCTGCGCCGTGCGGCGCACAGGATGGCAAGGTCATCATTTGCGATTGGAGACCGCGCAGGGCAAGCTGCTCGGGGCGGTCCCGTGCTATCTCAAATCGCACAGCCAGGGCGAATATGTGTTCGATCATGGCTGGTCGGATGCCTTCGAACGCGCCGGCGGTCGCTACTATCCAAAACTGCAATGCGCGGTGCCGTTCACACCGGTCACCGGCCCTCGCCTGCTGGTCACCAAGGGCGAGGATGTCGGCGCCGTCAAAGCGGGACTGGCAGCGGGCCTGAAGGCGGTCACGCAAAAACTCGGCGTCTCTTCAGCGCATGTGACCTTCGCCCAGGAATGCGACGTCGAGGTGCTGGAAGCGGCAGGGTTCCTGCATCGCACCGACCAGCAGTTCCATTTCTTCAACGAAGGCTTTTCAACCTATGACGACTTCCTCGCCACCCTTGCCTCGCGCAAGCGCAAGGCGATGAAGAAGGAGAGGCGCGAGGCGCTGGCCAACGGCATCTCGATCGAATGGCTGACCGGCAAGGATCTCACCGAAAAGGCCTGGGACGACTTCTTCGCCTTCTACATGGACACCGGCAGCCGCAAATGGGGCCGGCCCTATCTCAGCCGCCAGTTCTTCTCGCTGATCGGCGAACGCATGGCCGACGACATCCTGCTGGTGATGGCCAAGCGCAACGGGCGCTACATTGCCGGCGCCATCAATTTCATCGGCTCCGACGCACTCTACGGCCGCAACTGGGGCTGCATCGAGGACCATCCCTTCCTGCATTTCGAGGTCTGCTACCATCAGGCGATCGACTTCGCCATCGAGCGCAAGCTCAGGGTTGTCGAGGCCGGCGCTCAAGGAGAGCACAAACTGGCGCGCGGCTACCGCCCGGTGACCATGCATTCCGCGCACTACATCGCGCACCCCGGCCTGCGCAACGCCGTTGCCGACTATCTCAGGCGCGAACGGCATGAGGTGGAGCGGATGAGCGAATATCTGGAAGAGCACACCCCATTCCGCAGGGATCTCGAGGAGTAGCGACCGGTCTGCGCCGATCGGCGGGGCGACTTTACCCGATCGTCTTGCCGACTTTCGACGGCTTCGCTACACGAAAGGCACAATCCGGAGCGTTCGCCATGGCTGAGGCCGCCTATGACACCGACAACATCTTCGCAAAGATCCTGCGCGGTGAAATTCCCTCGCACCGCGTCTACGAGGACGAAGCGGTCGTCGCCTTCATGGATGTGATGCCGCAGGGGCCGGGCCATACGCTGGTGGTGCCGAAGGCGCCGTCGCGCAACCTGCTCGACGCCGATCCGTCAACGTTCGGACCGCTTTTCACGGTCGTCCGGAAAGTGGCGCGGGCCGTCAAACAAGGGTTTGGCGCCGACGGCGTCACCGTCATGCAGTTCAACGAGCCTGCCTCGGGGCAGACCGTCTATCATCTGCATGTGCATGTCATCCCACGCTTTGACGGCATTCCCCTGAAGCCGCACACGGGCGGGATGGAGAAGCCGGAAGTGCTGGCTGAGAGCGCCGAAAAGATACGAGCGGCGCTGCGAAGCTGACGCCGCATCTCGCTTTGCGACGAAGCAATTTCACCTGGCGGTGGTTTGAGCCAGTTGCTCGATCGCGCTCGGCCGAGCGATCGCTTGCTCCAGCCGCCGGCGGATCGCATCGGCACATTGCGTGGGGCTCAGCAGGGAGGTGTCGACGTCCAGGTCGTACACGCCTGGCCGGTGCACCTCCTCCTGCCACAGACGCACGGGTATCGGCACGGGATCGCCGGGCGAGCCGGTCACATATCCCCGTGCCGCCTCACTGGCGGCGCGTCGTTGCATGATGATTGCTGTCGGGCAGCGGACGCCGACGAACAGCACCGGCAGGCCGGCGAGACGGCGCGCGCAATCGGCGAGGCAATCGAGGGGTTTTGAATAGGCATCGTGGTGGCCGACATCCGCCACGACGTTCAGCCCCAGCCGGCTGTGGGCGGCGATCGATTCGTAGAGCGCGGCGTAGAAATCGGCCACCAGGCCTTCAAGGTCCGGACGCTCGCCGCCCGGCCGCAAGCCTATTCCAGGCCGATAGCGTGGTGGCGTGGCCTGTTCGTAAACGTCGACACCGAGATTGATCCAGACACCATCAAGATTCTCCTGGATGGCCTGGACGATGCTTGATTTTCCCGATCTCGGCGCACCGTTCAGGATGACGATCTGCCCGGCCATGCGTCCCTCATTGCTCCAATGAAAAAAGCCCCGTCTCCGGGGCTTTTTCGACTTTCGCTAATGCATGTCGCCCAAAAGTGGCCCCGGTTTTGGGGCAGCGACATGCACAAAAAAGAAACTTAAAGCGCGTCGCCCGAATCCGTTTCGATGCGACGCGCTTTAAGGTCAGTTCTTTCTGGGCAATTGCGGCACGAGGCTGCGCTTGCCGCCGTCCTTGCCCTTGGCTTCGGGCTTCGGCGCCACCAGCTTCTTGGCCGCGGGCTTTTTCGCCACGGCCTTTGTCGGCTTCGGCGTTTCTTCCGGCTCTTCCTTCTTAGGCTTCACCGGCGCCTCGTCGGCGAGCGATTCGAGCTTCAGGCCGGTCTCGCCGGTTTCCTTCTTCTCGACGGTGACACGCACCGTGCCGCCCTTCTTGAGCTTGCCGAACAGCACCTCGTCGGCCAACGGCTTCTTGATGTGCTCCTGGATGACACGGCCGAGCGGCCGCGCACCCATGCGCTCGTCATAACCCTTGTCGGCGAGCCAGGCGATGGCATCGGGCGACAGATCGAAGGTGACGCCGCGCTCGGAAAGCTGGGCCTCGAGCTGCATGACGAACTTCTGCACCACCTGATGGATGACCGGCACCGGCAGCGAGCCGAACGGGATGATCGCATCGAGACGGTTGCGGAATTCCGGCGTGAACAGCCGGTTGATCGCCTCGACGTCGTCGCCTTCGCGCTTGGTCGAACCGAAGCCGATCGCCGCACGCTGCGCATCCGACGCGCCCGCATTGGTGGTCATGATCAGGATCACATTACGGAAATCGATCTGCTTGCCGTTGTGGTCCGTCAGCTTGCCATGGTCCATCACCTGCAACAGGATGTTGAACAGGTCCGGATGCGCCTTCTCGACTTCGTCCAGCAGAAGCACGCAGTGCGGATGCTGGTCGACGCCGTCGGTCAACAGACCGCCCTGGTCGAAGCCGACATAGCCGGGAGGCGCGCCGATCAGCCGCGATACGGTGTGGCGTTCCATATACTCCGACATGTCGAAGCGGATCAGCTCGACACCGAGCGATGCAGCCAATTGCTTGGCCACTTCGGTCTTGCCGACGCCGGTCGGGCCCGAGAACAGGTAGGAGCCGATCGGCTTCTCCGGTTCGCGCAGGCCGGCACGCGCCAGCTTGATCGCCGAGGTCAGCGCGGTTATCGCGGTATCCTGGCCATAGACGACGCGCTTCAACTCGATATCGAGACCCTGCAGCACCTTCTCGTCGTCGGCCGAAACCGTCTTTGGTGGGATGCGGGCCATGGTGGCGATCGTCGCTTCGATCTCCTTGATGCCGATCGTCTTCTTGCGCTTGGCTTCGGGCACCAGCATCTGCGAGGCACCGGTCTCGTCGATCACGTCGATCGCCTTGTCCGGCAGCTTGCGGTCGTTGATGTAGCGCGCCGACAGCTCCACCGAGGCCTTGATCGCCTCGTTGGTGAACTTCACCTTGTGGAACTCCTCATAATAGGGCTTGAGGCCCTTCATGATCTCTATGGCGTCCTCGATGGTCGGCTCGTTGACGTCGATCTTCTGGAAGCGCCGCACCAGGGCACGGTCCTTCTCGAAGAACTGGCGGAATTCCTTGTAGGTGGTCGAGCCGATGCAGCGGATCGCACCCGACGACAAGGCCGGCTTCAACAGGTTCGACGCGTCCATGGCGCCGCCTGATGTAGCCCCTGCCCCGATGACCGTGTGGATCTCGTCGATGAACAGCACCGCGCCGGGATAGTCCTCGAGTTCCTTGACGACCTGCTTCAGCCGCTCCTCGAAATCGCCGCGATAGCGCGTGCCGGCAAGCAGCGTGCCCATGTCGAGCGCGAAGATCGTGGCATTGTGCAGCACTTCGGGAACGTCGCCCTCGACGATGCGCTTGGCGAGGCCTTCGGCGATCGCCGTCTTGCCGACGCCGGGATCACCGACATAGAGCGGATTGTTCTTGGAGCGGCGGCACAGCACCTGGATGGTGCGGTTGATCTCGGACTCGCGGCCGATCAGCGGATCGATCTTGCCGGCCTTGGCCTTGTTGTTGAGGTTGACGCAATAAGCGGTCAGCGCGTCCTGCTGCTGCTTCTTCTTGCCGCCTTCCTCTTGCGGCTCGGCGCCGTTCTGGCCGCCCTGCTCGTCATCGGCGCCGCGCGGCGAACGCGTTTCCGACGCGCCCGGACGCTTGGCAATGCCGTGCGAAATATAGTTGACCGCGTCGTAGCGGGTCATCTGCTGTTCCTGCAGGAAATAAGCGGCATGACTCTCGCGCTCGGCGAAGATGGCGACGAGCACGTTGGCGCCCGACACTTCCTCTCGGCCAGACGACTGCACGTGGATGACCGCGCGCTGGATGACGCGCTGGAAACCGGCGGTCGGCTTGGAATCCTCGTCGTAGCCGGTGACCAGATTGTCGAGCTCGGTGTCGATATAGGTGAGAACCGTGTGCTTCAACTCGTCGAGATCGACATTGCAGGCGCGCATGACGGCGGCCGCCTCGGTGTCGTCGATGAGCGCGAGCAGCAGATGTTCAAGGGTTGCATATTCATGGTGCCGCTCATTGGCGAGCGTCAGCGCCTGGTGAAGCGCCTTTTCCAGGCCTTGGGAGAAAGCC
This sequence comes from Mesorhizobium sp. P2_D1, assembly GCF_056404455.1. NCBI lineage: Bacteria > Pseudomonadati > Pseudomonadota > Alphaproteobacteria > Hyphomicrobiales > Phyllobacteriaceae > Mesorhizobium > Mesorhizobium sp. P2_D1. The sequence goes on along the minus strand of NZ_JBFUDZ010000038.1, from coordinate 584 downwards.
GGCATGTTACCTCACTTCTTCTCCATCACGCATTGCAGCGGATGCTGATTCTGTCGGGCGAAATCCATGACCTGAGACACTTTGGTCTCGGCCACCTCGAATGTATAGACCCCGCACTCGCCCACTCCATGATTGTGAACATGAAGCATGATGCGTGTGGCGGCTTCGCGGTCCTTCTGGAAAAAACGCTCCAGCACGTGAACCACGAACTCCATGGGCGTGTAGTCGTCGTTGAGGATGAGGACCCGGTAAAGGCTGGGCTTCTTGGTCTTGGTTTTGGTGCGCGTGATAACGGCCGTCCCGCGGCCGGCCTCATTGCCGTCGCCGCCGCCGTTTTGCATCCGCGCCACTCGTCTCGTGGCAGTCAAATCGATCGTCACGTATTCCTGCCTCTTCGAATCCCCATGCGAGTTCGACATGTAGGTGTTCGATGGACGATTTTAAGCCCTTCTGTTTTGCTGACAATATGGCTAGGTGACCAAACTTGGCCGATTTTCGCAATCGTGAAGTGGCGCGAGCCCTTGGAGCGGAAATTGACATGAAAAAACCCGGCCACGCTTCCGCGACCGGGTTTTGTCCCGCAC
>NZ_JBFUDZ010000037.1:0-57942 GCF_056404455.1 Mesorhizobium sp. P2_D1 | reverse complement strand
GGCGTGATGTCGACCATAGGAACACCTCCGTGTCCTTTTCAGCGAGACCCGACCGTTTCGAGCTTTGCTGCAATTTTCAAACCTGACGCCGTCGTGTTGCCTGGCGCCTGGTCTGCCGAGCCCGTTTGCTGGGGAGCCGACAACTGGGCGAAAGTCTGCTGCTGGCCAAGCCAGGCCAGATAGTCTTGCTGGGTATCGACCATGACCACACCATGCATCAAAGGATGGCCTTGGCCGCAAAGTTCGGCGCACAAGACCTGAAAGGTTCCGGTCTTGGTCGGGGTGAACCAGAAATAGGTGACCGAGCCCGGGATCATGTCCATCTTGGCGCGGAATTCCGGCACATAGAAATCGTGCAGCACATCGATCGAGCGGAGCAGCATCTTGACCGGCTTGCCGACCGGCAAATGCAGATCAGCCGCCTCGACCACGACATCGTCCTGACCATTGGGATCGCTGGCGATCACGCCCAGCGGATTGTCAGCGGTGACGTCACGGGTGTCGGATGTGCCAAGCTTGCCGTCCTTGCCCGGCAGGCGGAAACTCCACTGCCACTGCTGGCCGACGACTTCGACGTCGGTTGCGTCGCTCGGGACGTTGACAAACCGGCTCCAGACGAACAGGCCGGGAACCAGCAACGCCGTGACCCCAACCGCCGTGACGATCGTCAGCCACGATTCGAGCCGTTTGTTCTCCGGTTCGTAGGCAGCCCGGTTTCCGTCCCGATGACGGAAGCGGAAGACGCAATAGGCCATGAACAGAACCACCGCGGAGAATACGACGCCGGTGATCCAGAAGGTGATGATGATGGTGTTGTCGATATAGCTCCAGTTCGAGGCAATCGGCGTCCACCACCATGGGCTCAGGAGGTGAAACAACACCGAGCCCACGACGACCAAAACGAGTACAAGCGCTACGGCCATGTCCCGTCCTCCCGGCATTCGAGGGCGCGCGAAGCTGTCCCGGCGAATGCCAAGGTCATCATGCTTGATTTGCGATCGAAATTCCAGAGCCGACTATCTTGACGGGAAAAATGCGCCCTTTTTGCCGCCGCGACCTTTCGAAAAGGCCGTTTCCTGGCCCTCATGCTGGATTGGCCTTTCCGCCTGATGGTTGCCGGCAGTTGCAACACCGATTCGCCCCGGATCCGCAGCGCTCGCGTGAATGGCGCTCAAATCCTTTGCAGTGCCGGCAGCCAAAAGCTTCCGCGAAACCGTGCGGATCGACTACGCGCCGACAGCAATCTCCTGGATGAAGTCCAGAAGCGCCCGGACCTTCGCCGGCGGGAGGTGGCGCGAGGGATGATAGGCATAGAGCGGATAGAGTTCCTCCGACCATTCCGGCAGGATCTGAACAAGCTCACCTCGCGACAGTAGAGGCGCCAAGCCGATCGCGAGGCTCTGGAAAATGCCTTGACCGGCCAGGCAAGCGGCGATCGCGACCGAAGGGTCATCCATCACCAGACGACTGGAGACCTTGACCTCCTTGACCTCCCCGCCGCGCCGGAACTCCCAGGGAAAGGGCAGGCCGGTCTGGGGATCGCGGAAGAGAAGCGCTTCGTGTTGGACGAGATCATCGGGTGATCGCGGCTCGCCGTGCTTTTCGAGATAGGCCGGAGCGGCGACCGTCAGGATGCGGGTCTCCAGCAGCCTGCGCACGATGAGGGATGACTCATCGGGAGGCCCGAAGCGCACCGCCACGTCGACGCCAGTCATCATCTCCTGGCGATAGTTGCTGGTCAGGAAATCGATCGACAGCAGGGGATAGCGAACCAGAAACGCCTGCAGCTTCGATGCAAGCACCATACGCGCGAACCACGGGTCCACCGAGACGCGCAGCCGGCCACGCACGACCGCCGCCGCGCCCGCGGCTTCGGCGGCCGCCTCATCCAGGCCAACCAGAAGCGGCATCACCTGCGTGTGGAAGCGGCGGCCCTCCTCGGTAAGGCTGACCTCGCGTGGATTGCGATCGAAAAGCCGAACACCGACCCGCGCTTCCAGGCGCGCGACGGCCCGGCTCACCGCCGACGGCGTCAGGCCGAGCATCTCCGCGGCGCGGGCGAAATTCCCTGCCTCCGTTACCGCTGCCAGGACACCGACACCGGTCAGAAGCCGTGTATCGAAAACCATTCGATCTCCCTTCGCCCTGCAGGTCTCCGCCGGAGCCTAACGCCATGAGCAGTGAATCTGAGTCACTTTAACACTGATCCTTATGCGTGTGAATCACGTCATGGCACGACTTACAAGGGTGACGTCCTGGCAATGCCGGGGCGAACGGCCGAGCAAATCGGATTTCCTTCGATCCGGAAAGGAGTTAGCCATGGACCACCTCACACGCAGGACGATGCTTCAGCGCGGCGGAATGCTGGGAGCCATTCTGGCTCTCGATACGGTCAGCTCCGCTTTGGCCAGAACAACGGCGGCCGGTTCGTCCGTGCGGTTCAAGGCGATCGACGCCGCCTTGCGGGACGGCGTCTCAAAGAACGACGTGGCCGGTGTCATCGCCGTCGCGGCAACACCGAAAGGCATTGTCTACGAGGGTGCCTTCGGCAAGGCGAACGTTGCAACGGGCGCACCGATGACGCTCGACACGGTGTTCTGGCTGCTATCGATGACCAAGGCCTTCACGGCGACGGCCTGCATGCAGCTGATCGAGCAGGGCCGCCTGCATCTGGATGACGACGCGGCGAAATACCTGCCTGAACTGGCCGCGCCGCAGGTTCTCGACGGCTTTGCCGAGGACGGAACGCCGCGACTGCGGCCGACCAGGCGTGCGATCAAGGTGCGCCATCTGCTGACGCATACCTCCGGCTACACCTACTCGATCTGGAGCGAGGCTCTGACCCGCTACGAGAAGGCGACGGGTATGCCCGACATCGCGACCTGCAAGAATGCTGCCTTCGCGGCACCGCTCGAATTCGAGCCTGGCGAGCGGTGGGAATACGGCATCAGCATGGACTGGGTCGGCAAGCTGGTCGAGGCGGTGTCGGATCAGTCGCTCGAGATCTACTTTCGCGAGAACATCTTTGCGCCGCTCGGCATGAAGGATTCAGGCTTCCTGATCGGGGCCGGGCAGAAGCGGCGCGTCGCCACCTTTCACAATCGCCGCGCCGACGGCGGGCTGGAGCCGGCGCCCTTCGAGATGCCGCAGCGGCCGGAGTTCTTCATGGGCGGCGGCGGTGCTTTCTCGACGCCGCGAGACTACATGGCGTTCCTGCAGGCGCTGCTGAACGGAGGCGCGCTGCATGGCGTCCGAATCCTGCGTCAGGAGACGGTCGCCATGATGATGCAGAACCAGATCGGCGAGCTGAACGTCCAGCAGATGCGCTCGGCGCAGCCGTCCTATTCCCGCAGCTTCGACCAGTTCCCGGAACAGCCGCATAAATGGGGCCTGTCTTTCGACATCAACACGCAGCCGGGACCGAACGGGCGCTCCGCCGGCAGCATCGCCTGGGCAGGCCTGCTCAACTGCTACTTCTGGCTCGACCCGGTCAAGCACATCACCGGCGCGCTGTTCACCCAGGTCTTGCCCTTTTTCGACGAGCGGATCGTCGCGCTCTACGGCGAGTTCGAGCGCGGTCTCTACCGCGGGTTCGATCTCGCCTGATCCCAGACAAACGAGAGATTGGAAAACGACGATGTATGCCATCACCGGAATCACTGGAAAAGTCGGCGGAGCGCTCGGCCGCGCCCTGCTGGAACAGGGCCGGCCTGTCCGCGCCGTGGTCAGGGACGCCAACAAAGGTGAAGAATGGGCGGCACGCGGCTGCGAGGTCGTACTTGCCGGATTTGAGGACGCCGCGGCGCTGACAGCTGCGTTCACCGGCACCGAGGGGGTCTTCATCCTGCCCCCATCGGAGTTCGACCCCGAGCCCGGCTACCCCGAGGCTCGCAAGGTCATCGACGCCATCGTCGAAGCGCTGAAGGCCGCGCTGCCGGACAGAGTGCTTTGCCTGTCGACGATTGGAGCCGATGCAGCGCAGGACAACCTCTTGTCGCAGCGCACGATGCTGGAAGAGGCGCTCTCGGCGCTGCCGCTGCCGGTAACCTTCCTGAGACCGGGTTGGTTCCTCGAAAACGCAATGTGGGATGTCGCCTCCGCACGCGAAACAGGTGTGATCTCGAGCTTCCTGATGCCTGCCGACAAGCCGTTCGCGATGGTCGCGACGAGCGATGTGGGGCGGGTCGCGGCGGACCTGATCCAGGAGCATTGGACGGGCAGGCGCGTGGTCGAACTCGAAGGCCCGCGTCGTGTCTCGCCCAACGACCTGGCGATCGCCTTCACCAAGGCGTTGGGACGGCCGGTGCGGGTCGAAACGGTGCCTCGGGACACTTGGGAGGGCCTGTTCCTCTCCCAAGGCATGAAAAATCCGGGYCCGCGCATGCGCATGCTCGATGGCTTCAATGAGGGCTGGATCGACTTCGCCAATAAAGGCGCAAATGCTGTCAAGGGACGCATTGGCCCCGAGGAAATTATCGCGACGCTTTGTTCAACGTGAAAGTCGAGACCAGGAAACAGCAACGCCGCCAGGCCAGGCCCGGCGGCGTCTTCCTAGACTGCTGTTTTGGGTCGCGATACCTACGGTGTCCCCGCCTTCTGGAGCGCGTCGGCCATTTGGTCGATCTTGCCGGCAAGGACGCCCTCGGCCCAATCCGTGACATCGGCGTCGACCGGCTTGTTGGCCATGTCCGTCAGCGCCGCGTCGAGCGATGCCTGATCGGTGCCGACCGTTGCAGCGTCAGCCGCCGCCTGGGCCTGGGCGGCCGTCGCGTTGTCGTCGGCAACAACGGCCTGCTGAGCAGTGATCTGATCGTTCAGGTCCTGGATTTGCGCAGGCGTGGCGGACGGATCCAACTGCAACGCGGTCATCTGCGCATTCAGGGCATTCAGCTTATCCTGGGCGTCGGCCGCTGCGGCGGCCGCCTCGTCAGCCGCGACCTGGGCGTTCTTGGCTATCGCGGACTGCGTCACGAAGGCCTGAATGCCGGCGAACTTCTTGCTCTTGGAGTTCATGTAGGCGTTGATGTTGCGCTGCAGCGAGTTCAGCCGGCCAAGCTTGGCATGGATGTTCTTGTCCTTGTGCACGGACTTCGTATTGACCGTGGTGTCGGTCGTTGTGTCCGTTACCGCCTTGGCCGCCCGCCCCGGAGCCGACGCAGACTTGCCATGCGAAGCCCCGCTCTTGCCGTTGCCGCCGGCGTGGCCGTGCCCGTTGCCGTTGCCTCCACCACTGCCGCCAGCATTGCCACCGCCGTTGCCGTGCCCGTTTCCGGCGAGCGCCGGAGACGCCAGAAGCGCCAATGCGGCGAGCGCCGCGAACAGAGTTTTTCGGTTTGTCATGATATCTCCTCCTTGAGGAACCTCCGCCCAACCGCTAGAGCAGCGTCATATGAGGATTCACTAACCGTGCGCAATAAACTTTAGACAAATGCGGTTTCAATGCGCGAGCCTGACAACCAATGAACTCCATAACCATTTGATATTCCAATATAAATCAACGCCATGAGACCGTCTCGGCACTGAAGTCCCATACCGGCCGGACCATGGTCCTAGTCTGCCCACCAGCGGCACGGTAACAGTCGTCGCGTGGTTGTTGGAAAGGCGTTGAAACAAGGGAAGTCGGTGGGTGCGATCCAGTGTGGCGCCACCCGACGCGTCACGCGCGAACGCCTGGCTTTCTCGCGGCGTGCACGACTTCGCCAGCGTGTAGCTCATCGCACTAGATCAGCAGCAGGCCCTTCATGCTGGAATAGCCTTTGCGCCCGATGATGATGTGGTCATGCACGGCGATGCCCAGCCGCTTGGCCGCGTCGACGATCTCCTTCGTCATCTCGATGTCGGCGCGCGATGGCGTCGGATCGCCTGACGGATGGTTGTGCACCAGAATGATCGCGGTCGCCGAGAGGTCGAGCGCGCGCTTGATCACCTCGCGTGGGTAGACAGGCGTGTGGTCGACGGTGCCGACCTGTTGCACCTCGTCGGCGATCAGCGCGTTCTTCTTGTCGAGGAACAGGATGCGGAACTGCTCGCGCTCCTCGAAGGCCATTGCCGAGTGGCAATAGTCGAGAAGCTGCGTCCAAGAGGAGAGGACCTCGCGGCCATGGACCTCGCCGCGCGCCATGCGCTGCGCGGTCGCCGCGACGACCTTCAGGTCGAGCGCCACCGCGGGGCCGATGCCCTTGACCTCCTGCAGCAATGCAAGCGGTGCGCCAAGCACTTCGGCCAGCGTGCCGAAGCGCGCCAGCAGCGCCTTGGCCACCGGTTTGGTGTCGGCGCGGGGGATCAGGCGAAAGAGCAGAAGTTCCAACAATTCGTAGTCGGGCAGGGCGTCCGGACCGGCCGTGGCAAAGCGCTCGCGCAAGCGGTCGCGATGGCCGAGATAGTGCGGCTCGTCGTTGAGCGCCTTTGCTTTCGCCGCCGGCCGGACCGGCACTTCGGAGAAGAAGCCTCGCTCGTCGTCGTCGCTTCCGGTCCCCACGAGCTGCTCCGCATTTTCCTGGGCCGGAAAGAACCGGCAAAACAAGACTAGGCCGGCAGGCCGGGGCGGTCGAGCTTGTTGGGCGACAGGGTGAAAATCTCGCAGCCGGTGTCGGTGACGCCGATCGTGTGCTCGTACTGCGCCGACAGCGAGCGGTCGCGCGTTACCGCCGTCCAGCCATCCGACAGCACCTTCACATGCGGGCGACCAAGATTGATCATCGGCTCGACGGTGAAGATCATGCCGGGACGCATCTCGACGCCCTCGTTGGCGCTGCCATAGTGCAGGATGTTGGGCGCGTCGTGGAAAAGCTGGCCGACGCCGTGGCCGCAGAAGTCACGCACCACCGAGCAGCGCTCGGCCTCGGCATAGGTCTGGATGGCGGCGCCGATGGCGCCGGTGCGGGCGCCGGGCCTGATCGCCGCAATGCCGCGCATCAGGCATTCGTGGGTGACTTCGAGCAAGCGCTCGGCGGCGCGCTTGATGGTGCCGACCGGGTACATGCGCGAGGAATCGCCGTGCCAGCCGTCGAGGATGTAGGTGACGTCGATGTTGACGATGTCGCCATCCTTGAGCGGCTTGTTGTCGGGAATGCCATGGCAGACGACATGGTTGATCGAGGTGCAGGACGATTTCGTGTAGCCGCGATAGTTGAGCGTTGCCGGCAGCGCGCCGTGGTCCATGCCGAATTCGAAGACGAAGCGGTCGATGGCTTCTGTGGTGACGCCGGGCTCGACCATCGGCACCAGTTCGTCGAGGCAGCGCGCCGTGAGATCGCATGCCTTGCGCATGCCGGCAAAGCCTTCCTCGCCATAGAGGCGGATCTGGCCGGTGTTTCTGAGTGGTGCCGTGGCGGCGTCGAGATAGGTGACCATTTTGTCCGTGTAGCCGGGTGGGCCCTGCAAGAGGCCGACGTGAAAATCTCCCCAGATTTGGCACTTGGAGGCAAAAGGTTCAAGGACGAACTGCTTGATGCATCCGCGCACCTCGGGATATTCGCCCTGTATCAGGTGATGTCTTGCCGGTTTCGCCCGGCCTGCTTTCCTTTCCGGCCATCGTGCGTTAGGTCGGGTGATGTTTTCGAGACCGGGTCCCTTCACGGCGGCCAGGCGCACCAGATTGCGCGAAGCGCCGCTGACGACAGCCTGCTCATACCTGATGGGCATGGTGCTGTTGGCGATGCTGTGCCTCGGCCGCCCGGATGTGCCAGCCTTCGCGGATGCTGCATCGGGCGGCGCCAGCATCGGCCTGGAACGGTCTGGAGAGGCGGCAGCGCTTCTGCGTGTCACCGGCAAGGCGCAAGCGCTGGAGGTTCGCGCCGGGCGGCCGGCCCTGGCCAAGTTCGCCAGCGGCCATCCCGCTTTGCCGGTTCTCGACGCTGTCTTTCCTTGGCTTGAACGGACTTCGCCAAAAACGGCTGTTTCAGGATACGAAGCGCCCTCGGGGCCTCGGGCAAATGCCCATCAGCCGCGCGCGCCGCCTACCATCGCGGCCTGAGCGGTCCAGGACCGCAGCTTCACCCCAGATCTATCCCTGTTCGCGTCGTGACCGTGCGGCGGCTGTCGGCCGTGCACCGGTCGCGCGGCGCGTCGTKTCCGGAACCATTTCAATGCAACAACGCATCAAGACATTCAAAACCCTGTCGCGCGCCGCCTCGGCTGCCGCGTTTCTCTCCGTCCAAGCGCTCATCTGCATCGGAACCGTCTATTGGGCGGTTGCCGAGACGCTCGGCCTGTCGGAAATGGCGGCACTTGTCCTCGGGGGCCTCTTCGCCGTGCCGACCGTGTTTGTGCTGATCGCCGCCACCCGCATGGCTTTCGACGCTGAGACAGATCCGGCGAACCAGTAAGCCTGGCGCGCCCTTGGCGCGGTCGCGATCACAAAGGGGTCGCGACCGCAGTGACGACACATTTCTGGGCCAAAGGCGATCGAAGCAACTTTTGACGACGAACGGCGTAGGGACGCCCGTTCGGGAGATAGGGACATGGACAGACTGCAATTCGAGGTTCCGGTGCGCATAGCACCCGCGCCCGGCCTGCCAGTCGAGGAGATCTACAGCGTCGAACAGGCGCTCGATATTCTTCAGGGCTGGCCTGTGCGCCGTCAGGGCCCGATCTATCAGAAGGCGTTCAACGCCTGCTTTGGCGCCACGGTGGACGTGGTCAAGACCGAAGACGCCTGCCGGGCGTTCATGGCGTTTTGTCGTGCAAGCGGACTGATGGCCAAGGACATGATGATGCCGCGCAAGCGTGGTGGCGAGGCGAGAACGCTGCAGGCTTGAGGGCCGTCCACCGTTTTCACCTGCCCCGATTGAAATGCCGACGATCGCGTTTGAACGGACACGGCGATGCCGTGGGCGGATCTGGACGCGTCAATGCCAGCGCCGTTAAGCTTCCGTTTCCACATTCGCGGCTACGCCATTGCTTGTTCAGCAATGGTTGATTCGTTGCGTCAGTTCATGGTTCGGAAGATGTCCCCAGAAAAAGTCCGCGCATTCCCGATTGATCGTCAAACAGTGTTGGTGAGGGAAGTCGCCGCCAAACTCGACAACCTGCATGGCGATACCGCCACTTCGTTCTGGAGGGCCAAGGCGTCGGAGTTGCTCGATCTCGTGGTCGGATCCGGCAGAGACAAAATAGCGGCCAGCGATGAAGTGCGCAGATTCTTCCATGCCGTACAGCGCGAGATGTCGGCCAGAGCCGCCGCCGGGTCGACACCAATTCTTTCCGCTTGAAGTCCGGGGCATCCGGCAAGCAGGGGCACGGGTAACTCGCTGCGCAGTTGCCCTGTTAGCAAATGGTAAACTATCTCCGGGCGCGAGCTTTTTGCTCACCGAGCTGTCCTGTGCGCGTTGATTAGCCAACAAACAGCTTGTTTTGGAAGCCAATAGATCACTGCTCAAAAATGAACCGAACTTTTTAGCCCTTCGTTCATACATGCATGTTTTCTAATCTATTTCATGACCCTCAGTTGCCTTACCCGAATTCGGCTTAGAGCGAACGGCTTTTGCCGGGGTACGAACGCAAACGTCGCCACCATCTTCGCCCTGACCTTGCCGATCGTCGTCGGTGCTGCAGGCTTAGGGGTGGAAACCTCCTACTGGTACTACAACAGCCTGAGGCTGCAGGCGACCGCCGATGCCGCTGCCTATGCCGGCGCGCTCGAACAGATCTCAGGTTCCGACAAGCCGACGATCGTCGCGGCCGCAACCCAGTCGGCCGCATCAAATGGGCTGGGCTCCGGTACGATCGTCGTCAATACGCCGCCAGCATCCGGGCCGAACACGGCGAAGAAGGCGGTCGAGGTCATCGTCGGCCAGAACCTCGACCGGATGTTCACCTCGCTCTTCACGCAGGGCCAGGTTCCCGAACAGGCGAGGGCGGTGGCCCTCATCACCAATGCATCGAAGGCATGCGTGCTCGCGCTCGATCCGTCGGCTTCGCAGGCGGCATTGTTTTCCGGCAACACCAGCGTCAAGCTCATCGGCTGCTCGGTCATGTCCAACTCGATCGCGTCTGACGCCATCAAGCTTCAGGGCTCGGCGGGGCTCCAGGCCGATTGCCTGATAACGGCGGGCGGCGTCTCTCTCAGCAATCCCGTCACGACCGTCTGCGCGGCCCCGATCACCCAGGCATTGCCTGCCGCCGATCCATTTTCCGACCTGCCGGCCCCCGCGGCCTCGAACCCTTGCCAGAACGCCAACAAGTCGACGCTGAAACCCGGCACCTATTGCAGCGGGCTCAGCCTCAGCGGCACCGTGACGCTGCAGCCCGGCGTCTATGTCATCCAGAGTGGCGATTTCAAGGTGAATGCGAACGCCAATGTCTCTGGTGACGGCGTCACCATTTACCTCGCTGGCTCCTCGCGCGTGTCGATGAACGGCAACGCCACCGTTTCTTTGAGTGCCCCGACATCAGGCACTTATTCCGGCGTGCTGATGTATGGGGACAGGACGAGCACAGGCGGACAGAGCACTTTCAACGGCACGGCGGCTTCGCTGCTGACGGGCGCGCTTTATTTCCCCAAGCAGCAGGTGAACTATCTCGGCAACTTCTCCGGCCAGAACGGATGCACACAGGTCGTTGCGGACATGATCCAATGGTCCGGCAACTCAACCATCAGCCAGGATTGCACGAGCCTCGGAATGCGCGACATTCCGGCCACGCAGTCCGTGGCACTGGTCGAGTAGCCGCCATGAAACGCCGTCCGATGCCGATGCTGCGCGATGATGCGGGGGTTGCCGCCGTCGAGTTCGCGATGGTCCTGCCCTTCCTGTGTGTGGCACTGCTCGGCATCGCCGATGGTTGGTCCTATATGACGAACTCGATGTCGATGCGCGCCGGCGTGAAGACTGCCGCAAACCTGATCCTGGGAGGATCGACCAATGATACGGCGACCCAGGCTGTTGCCATTTCGAGCTGGGAGAAGCGGCCCTCGGATGGCCAGGTCACGCTAAGCCGGATTTACATGTGCGGGACGACCGTGGTCGACGCTTCGGCCTTGTGCAGTGGGCCGAAGGTGCCATCGGTCTATGTTCAGATCCAGGCATCGGCCACCTGGGTGCCGCCCTTCACCTTCGGCGTTTTTTCCGGCTCCAGCGTCATCGGCCACTCGGAGGTTATCCGTGTCCGCTAGGGCAGGCGCATTCAGACGGGATCGATCGGGTGGCGCCGGGTTGGAATTCGCGCTGATCGCGCCCTTTCTCATCATGCTGCTGTTCGGGATCTTCGCCTTCGGCTGGGCGATGAACTCGGTGTCCAGCGTTCGCTATACGCTGGAGACATCATCACGCTCGCTGCAGCTTCAGAACACGCTGACCCAGGCCGACATCCAATCCATCGCCACACAGAAATTGCAGGCCCTGGGTTTGAAGGATGTGAACGTCACGATCGCCATCGATCCGGCGAGCGGTGGCTTCCGCATGGCGCATCTGACCGCAACCTATGCCTTCGCCATCAACTTCCCCTACTTCAGCGATTTCCCGATCAACTATGCGACCACCGTTACCGTGCCGCTGGTCGGCAGTTAGGCGCGTGGCCTGCCTGGGTATGGGCTTTTGGCGTGACGCAAGACGGGTACGATTCTCAGGGCTATTGCGTCAAGGCGCACGCGATTGATTGGTGTCACAGCGGCGAGCAGCACGATGCCGACTTCAACGAGCAGCAGACGACAAACATACGCCTTGCGCAGCAGATCGTTCAAACGCTGCGGGTGATCTGATCAAAATTCCCGATGAGAATAGTGAAGCCCGCTGCCTCTGGTGGCGGGCGTCCGCATGGTAAGTCTCGCAACAGCCATGGCAGATACCATCATGTCCTCACCAAAGGAGGGAGCTATGGTTTCGGCTATTGCAAGTCAGCATCGGCAGGTACCTGACACTCAACTGAAAGCGACAAAGCCAGAAACAGTCGACGGATTCGCGCCAGGCAAGAGCGCCGACAGCGTAGGACATCGCGCCAAGGCAATGGTTGCCGAAACAGGCGACACAGATCCTAACGCGCAGGGTGGCGCTGCATCGAGAATCGCCAGAATGGACATCACCGTGTTGACACCGCCGCCCGAAGAAACGCTTGCGGAGTAAAACTAGGCTGGGGGCACCATCATGCCGGTTGCCTGCCTCACTGTGGCGGGCTTTCTGACTGGGGCCGGATCATTCCCCAAACCTACAAGTCGCCGCCGGTAAGCTCAAACACGATTGGTTCGCCCCGGAAATCAGAGTAGCGGATCCAGCGGGGCAGAATTGTGAATAGTTGTGCCCCTTGCTTCAGAAACTCTGCTTCAAGCGGACAGTTCGCTATGTGAACATCCCTTAACCGCTGTTCTTCGTCAGCCTTGGCAGGCCGGGCCCGGCCCTCAATTTGAACGGTGACGTTTTCGTCCCAACCGATCACGATGGCGATCCGGCTGTCTCGTTCGATATTTGCCAGCTTCCGACTTCCAGGAAAACTGTCGAACACGATGTTGAGATCCTCGCCCAACGTCACCTGTATGACGGCTGCCTCTGGAGACCCATCCGGATTTACGGTGCTGATAGCCCCGAGTTGATGCCTAGCCAGAAAATCGCGAACAAGTTGCCATCGATCGTCCCTGTGCATTTTGACACGTCCTCCGCGCGAATGGCCGCGACCCTATCATCGGCACCCAAGCCATAATAGTTGTGCGCCCGCTGCCTGACGGTGGCGGGCTTTGACTTTACAGTTTGAGAGCGACCCTGGCCTGCTCTTCACATCACGTCCATGTCGCACGGACCTACCGGTAGTCGCAGGAACGTCGGCGGAATCAACCAGGTGCCGTCCACGCAAATTCGCGGACGTTTATTCGGCGGATATTCGACGGACGAGGGGGAGCCACTAAGTGCTTGAAAAGTCTGGTACGCCCAAGGGGAATCGAACCCCTGTTACCGCCGTGAAAGGGCGGTGTCCTAACCGCTAGACGATGGGCGCGCTCAGACGAAGCGGCTTATACTGGCGTTGTGCCCAACCGGCAACCCGTCAGGTGCCGCCTTGGACAACTTTTTTCCAGCCTGCCAAAACAGGGATGTTGTCGCGCCTGGCGAGGCGCCGGTGTGCCGCCAATTATGCCGAGTGGCGGCCCTGCCAAAGTGGGCAAGGGCAAGGGAGGGAAGACTTTGGTCCGCGCAGGGTACATGCCTTGGCGCTCGGCGGAGACACCTATCGCGCTTCGTCATCCACGGGCGGAGCAAGGAGCGAAGCGACTCGGCGCCGCTCCGCGGCGCTATTAGCCGTCGCCGCCACCGCTGCGCCTACGGCAGCGCCAGTTCCAGTCGCGCTCGGGGCCGACGTCGACGTGGACGGATTCGGTGTGGCAGTAGGTGCCGACGCCGCCGCGGCCCGGCATGCTTCTGATGTAGTTCGCCAGTTCCCATTTCGAAACGCCGGGAACCTGGATGTCGGCGGCGGCGCAGTACATGTGCAGCGAGTTCTTCGCGCCATTGGCGCGGCGGTTGCGGGCCGGATCGCGATAGCCTGATGTCACCATCATCTTGCGGCCGTAGTGGCCTTCGATCGTCTTCAGCACGCGGACCAGCGACGGCTTCAGGCAAGCCACATCGACGCTCTCGTTCTGCTTGAGCAAGCCGTTGGGCGCCAACCGCGCCATGCCGGCGGCGGACGCGACCTGATAGGAGCCGCCGATTGGACCCTCGTCCTCGTTGAGGTCGACGTCGCTCTCGTCATCGAGGCCGGATTTGCGTTTGATCTCGAACAGGGCTGTCTGGCGCACGCCGGGCAGCGCATCGCTACCAGTGATGTGGCCGCTCTCGCCACCGGTCGAGGCCAGTTGCAGCGGCTTTGCCGTGGAATCGGCCGAGGCCAGTGTGATGATCGGTTTTATGGCTGCTGGCGCCGGCTTGGCCTGCGCCGCGGGCTGGTCGCCCGACCTCGTGTTGATGAGCGGGGAAGGCGCGGCCGAGGCGGGTGTGGCGCCAAACATCGAGGCCAGGAAGCCTTTTTTCTTCGGCGCGTCGGCCTGCGGCATCTCGCCTGCCGTCACGTAGACCGCATTGTCCAACACTGGCGCGGCAGCTGGCTTCGGCGCGTTCACGCCGGCATCGGCGGCGGCGATCTGCTGGGCAACCGCGTCGTTCTGCTGCGCCGTCTGCGCCGGCTGCTGCAGGGACTGCGGGGTTTGTCCCGCGATCGTCTCGGTGCCAGCCGGCGTGGTCAGCGGAAAGGCGGCCTGCGGCTTGGCCACGGGCACATAGGCGACCTTTTCAGGGAGTGCCGTATCGCTTGCCGTCATCACGGTCGTTTGCTCGGTCGTGGTCTGCGTCGAATCGACGACGGTGGTCGACTTGCCATTCGAGGCAGCGCTTATGTCCGATGCGGTGGCGTTGTAGCCGGGCATTCCAACCGACATCGTCGGGTCGCCGGCAGAGGTGCAGGAGGCCAGAAGCAGGGAGCAGAGCGCTGCCACGACGGCGCGGCGTTCTCCCTTTGCGAGGCTCCATCCTGCTGATTTCAAAGTCAAATTCCCCCTCGATGTCCGGTCGGTATATCCTTGGCGCGGCCCTGATATCGGTGCCAAGTGACCGTTGTCTCCGATCCGGAAACGAGACCTGTGTCAAATCCGCAAGCCTGGAAGTATTTTTGCAGTTATTGCCGAATTACGGCCGCGCGGTGGTTGACGACACCATTTCGCCCGCTTTTGCCGGTCCGTCAACTCACCAGACATTACAGTCCGTTACACACGCACTTTCACATAGGTGCCGGGGGCATCGCCCAAGGTTTTCATATGCTTGCCGGGTTTGCGGGCCGGAACGCGGGTGTTGTCCTTGGCCTCTATCCAGCTTTGCCAGTGCGGCCACCACGATCCGGGATGGTCGGTGGCCTTGGCTATCCACTCACCGAAATCGCCCGTCGGCGTCCCTCCGGTCCAGTACTGGTATTTGTTGGATGCCGGCGGATTGACGACCCCGGCAATATGGCCCGACCCCGCCATGACGTATTCGACCTTGCCGCCGAAGTATTTCGAGCCGAGGAACACCGAAAGCGCCGGCGCGATGTGATCTTCCTTGGAAGCGAGGTTGTAGATCGGGATGGTGATATCGCCGAGCGAGACCGTGTGGCCCGCCAGTTCCATCATGCCTTGCGAGAGGTTGTTCTCCAGGTAGCAGTTGCGCAGGTAGAACGAATGATTGGCCGCGCCCATGCGGGTCGAATCGGCATTCCAGTAAAGCAGGTCGAAGGGCAGGGGATCCTTGCCGCGCATGTAGTTGTTGACGACATAGGGCCAGATCAGGTCGCCCGAACGCAGCATGTTGAAGGCGGTCGCCATCTTGGTGCCGTCGAGGTAGCCCTTTTCGCTCATCGACTTTTCCACCGCCGCGACCTGCTCTTCGTCGACGAACACTTTCAGGTCGCCGGCATAGGTGAAGTCGACCTGCGTGGTGAAGAACGTGGCCGACTTGATGCGGTCGTCGCCTTCCCGCGCCATCAGCGCCAGTGCCGCCGCCAAAAGCGTACCACCGACGCAATAGCCGATCGCGTTGACGTCCCGTTCGCCGGTGGCCTTCTCGACCGTGTCGAGGCCGTATTGCAGGCCCTCGCGAATATAGGCTTCCCAGCCCTTGGTACCGTGGCGCTCGTCCGGGTTGATCCAGGAGATGACGAACACGGTGTGGCCTTGTTCGATCGCCCAGCGGATGAAGGATTTCTGCGGGTTGAGGTCGAGGATGTAGAACTTGTTGATCCATGGCGGGCAGATCAGCAGCGGCCGCTTGAGCACCGTCTCGGTCGCCGGATCGTACTGGATGATCTCGGCGACATCGCTGCGGCCAACCACCTTGCCGGGGGTGGTGGCGATGTTCCGGCCGATCTCGAAGGGCGAGTAGTCGGCCTGGCGCAGCTTCAGTTCGCCCTTGCCGGCGGCGATGTCCTCGGCCAGCATCTTCATGCCGCGCACCAGATTCTCGCCGTTCGAGGCGACGGTTTCGCGAAACAGTTCCGGATTGGTCAGGATGAAATTCGACGGCGAGATGGCGTTGGCCACCTGCTTGACGTAGAAGCCTGCCTTGTGACGGGTGTGCTCGTCCAGACCGTCGGCGTGCTCGACCAGATCGGCCGCCCAACGCGAGGTGACGAGATAAGCCTGCTTGAGAAAATCGAAGAAGGCGTTGCGGCCCCATTCGGGATCGAGGAAGCGCTTGTCGCCACGTTCGGGCTTCACGGCATCTTCGGTGGCTTCCGCGGCGTTGCTGGTGCGCTGAATGGCGTTGGCCCAGACCGTCATGTAGCCGGAGAACAGCCGCGTCTGCGCTTCCAGCGCGCGCTGCGGATCGGACAGCCAGTATTCGCTGAGCTTGGAGAAGGTCTTCACCATGTCGACGACAGGCTCGGCGACGTGATCGCGCACATCGCCTTTTTCGCGCGGCTCGGCCCATGCGGAGGCCGCTTTGCCGGCTTGCTCGATCATGCGCGCCATGTTCAGGGCGAAGCGTTCCGGGTCCTTCACCAGATATTGCTCGACGGTCGAAGGCTCGTCATCTTCCGCTTTGCCCGAATCGGGTGTCTTGGACATGGTTCGCGGGGTTCCTCCCGAAGCGTTTTCTTGACATATTAACATGGGACATCCGACGGGGTCCAATCTCGCTCTACCGCGGCTGCCAAGGAAACAATATGACGATTAACATTGGCGAGACTGTTTTTTTCGGTGCCGGACGTTTTTGCCGCATTGGGGCAGCAATCGTCCTCATTGGGATTGCCGGCTGTTCCAGCACCAGCGGCCCGGCGCCTATGACGGGGGCGAAGGATACCGGCACCTTTCCGAACCTGAACATCAAGCCGCAGGTGGCGGCGCCGCAGTTCACCGACGCCGAGAAGAACGCCAAACTCGCGCAATTGAAGGCCGATGAGAGCGCGCAGGCGGCAAAGAACGGCAAGCCCGACGTGGCCGACCAGGCGGCGCTCACGGATCTTGCCAAAAAGCATGGCGACGAAACGCTGAAGCAGATCGAAGGCAAATGCGATCCCGCCCTCGACCCTACCTGCAAATAAGTATATAGCGCGCGCCCAAAGCCCTTAGATATCTGGCCCCTTTGCTGTCTGGAACTGCCATGGAAGAATTTCACAAGGTTCGCCGGCTTCCGCCTTACGTCTTCGAGCAGGTCAACCGGCTCAAGGCCAGCGCCCGTTCGCGTGGCGCCGACATCATCGACCTTGGCATGGGCAATCCGGATCTGCCGACACCCAAGGCCATCGTCGACAAACTGTGCGAGGTCGTGCGCGATCCGCGTACGCATCGTTATTCCTCGTCTCGCGGCATTCCGGGCCTGCGCCGCGCCCAGGCCGCGTACTATGGCAGGCGCTTCGGCGTGAAGCTCAACCCCGACACGCAGGTGGTGGCGACGCTCGGCTCGAAAGAGGGCTTCGCCAACATGGCACAGGCGATCACCGCGCCTGGCGACGTGATCCTGTGCCCCAACCCGACCTATCCGATCCACGCCTTCGGCTTCATCATGTCGGGCGGCGTCATCCGCTCGCTGCAGGTCGAGCCGGACGACGGCTTCATCCCGGCGCTCGAGCGCGGCGTCCGCCATTCGATCCCGAAGCCGCTGGCGCTGATCCTCAACTATCCGTCGAACCCGACGGCACTGGTCGCTTCGCTCGATTTCTACAAGGACGTGGTCGCCTTCGCCAAGAAGAACGACATCATCATCCTGTCCGACCTTGCCTATTCGGAGATCTATTTCGACGGTAATCCGCCGCCCTCGGTGCTGCAGGTGCCGGGCGCGATCGACGTCTGTGTCGAGTTCACCTCGATGTCGAAGACCTTCTCCATGCCCGGCTGGCGCATGGGCTTTGCGGTCGGCAACGAGCGGCTGATCTCGGCGCTGACCCGGGTGAAATCCTATCTCGACTACGGCGCCTTCACGCCGATCCAGGTGGCGGCGGCACACGCGCTCAATGGCGACGGCGCCGACATTGCCGAGGTGCGCGACATCTACCACAAGCGCCGCGACGTGATGGTCGATGCCTTCGGACGCGCCGGCTGGACCATCCCGGCCCCCGCGGCATCGATGTTTGCCTGGGCGCCGATCCCGGAGCCGTTCCGTCATCTCGGCTCGCTCGAATTCTCCAAGCTGCTCATCGAACACGCCGACGTGGCGGTGGCGCCCGGTGTCGGCTTCGGCGAACATGGCGACGATTTCGTGCGCGTGGCGCTGGTCGAGAATGAGCACCGGATCCGGCAGGCGGCGCGCAACATCAAGCGCTTCCTGTCGGCCAGCGCCAAGCAACCCAACAATGTGGTGCCGCTTTCCGCTCACCGGTAAGTTTGCCGCAGACAATTTCGATCTGACTTGAGGGACGTCGCCGGCCATGGCTGAAGCATTGCGTGTTGGAATAGCCGGTCTTGGCACGGTTGGCGCGTCCGTGGCGCGCGTGCTGCGCGACAAGGCGGCGGAACTGACCCGGCAATGCGGGCGCGACATCGTCGTCACCGCGGTTTCGGCGCGTGACCAGAAACGCGATCGCGGCGTCGATGTCAGTTCGGCAACGTGGTTCGACGATCCGGTCAAGATGGCGCAGACAGCCGATATCGACGTGTTCGTCGAACTGATCGGCGGCGATGAGGGGCCGGCGCGGTCGTCGGTGAAGGCGGCACTCGAAGCCAGCCGTCATGTCGTCACCGCCAACAAGGCGCTGCTGGCCAAGCATGGCGTGGCGTTGGCCGAGATCGCCGAGAAGCGCGGCGTGCTGCTCAACTACGAGGCTGCGGTGGCGGGTGGCATTCCCGTCATCAAGACCATGCGCGAGGCGATGGCCGGCAATTCGGTCAACCGCGTGTTCGGCATCCTCAATGGCACCTGCAACTACATCCTGACCCGCATGGAGGCCGAGGGCATCTCGTTCGACGCCTGCCTGAAGGACGCGCAGCGGCTCGGCTATGCCGAGGCCGATCCGACTTTCGACATCGAGGGCCACGACACCGCGCACAAGCTGTCGATCCTGACCAGCCTTGCCTTCGGCACAAAAATCGCAGCCAACGACATCTACATGGAAGGTATTTCCAACATCACCCAGGCCGACATCCGCGCGGCCGGCGATCTCGGCTACCGGATCAAGCTGCTGGGCGTTGCCCAACGCACCGACAGTGGCATCGAGCAGCGCGTGCACCCGACCATGGTACCGACCGCCTCGGTCATCGCGCAGGTGCACGGCGTCACCAATGCGGTGGCGATCGAGACCGACATATTGGGCGAACTGCTGCTCTCCGGCCCCGGCGCCGGCGGCAACGCCACGGCCTCGGCCGTCATCGGCGACATCGCCGACATCGCCAAGAGCCGGCCCGGCTTCCAGCATGGTCCGGTCTTCGGCCGGCCGGCGAAGGAGCTGAAACCCTACAAGAAGGCGCAGATGCGCAGCCATGCCGGAGGCTACTTCATCAGGCTGACCGTGCATGACCGCATCGGCGTCTTTGCCGCGATCGCCAAGCGCATGGCCGACAACGACATTTCGCTGGAATCGATCGTCCAGCACGCGGTCAACGGCGAGGCGGCCGCGCAGAAGACGGTGATCCTGGTGACGCATGAGACGACCGAGGCCGCCGTACGCAAGGCCGTCGACGGGATCACCAAGGATGGCCATCTGACCGACAAGCCGCAGGTCATCCGCATCGAGCGGGCAGGGTAGCTTCTCTCTTCAGGTCGCCGCGCGGGACAGGAATCCCGCCGGTATTGCGCGTCGGTCTGGTGGCAAGCCGCCACGATCGACCGGAACGAATTCGCGTGGCCGCCGTTTCCTTGGTCAGCAACCAAAGGAACCGCTTCATGGCCGATACCAACAAGTCCGACAGCCCTCACATCGACGACATCCAGAAGACGCTGGAAAAGCAGATCGCCGAACTGCGCAAGGAGATCACCAAGATCAACAAGAGCATTTCGGCGCGGGGCGCGGAACTGCTCGACGACGCCAGCGAGCAGGCTTCGGATTTGTACGATACAGCCGCGGCCCGCGCGTCGCGAACCGCACAACAGTTGCGCAGCCAGGCGCAGGCGGTGTCGGACGTCGCGCGCGAAAATCCTGGTACGACGACGGCTGTGATCGGCGTGATCGGCCTGCTCGGCTTTCTTGCCGGCCTCGCCATTGGCCAGTCGATGAACGACAACTCGCGCCGCTGGTATTGACCGCGGAGTGATGGAGCCGGCCTTGCCGGCTCATTTTCAGCATTTTATTGCCAGGAGGGCACCATGGCTTCATCGATGTTGATCAGCATCCTGATCACGTTCCTCGTCATCATCCTCGTTCTCTATCTGGTTCAGCGCTTGCCGCTGGACGCCCGGATGAGACAGATCGCCCAGATCGTCGTCATCATCATCGGCATCATTTCACTGCTCAAATACCTTGCGGTTTTCTAGGCCGCAGCGGCGCGATTTTCCACTTTACAAGCCGGCCCGTTCTTTGCGACCGGGCCGGTGTCGTTTCAAGAATGCGGTTTAATCGATTGATATTGCTGGCTATTCGATAAAACTCCCGCGAGGTCTTGCCGTTGTCATGCTCGTTTGACAAAAGAGACGCGCCTCCGGCGGGAGGCCGCATATCAACGAGGAAAATTGCCAGATGAACGTGGCCCAGAACATTGTCGCCGGCCTCGACCGGATACTCACCATGGAGCTGGTGCGCGTCACCGAACGGGCCGCTGTCGCTGCCGCCAGGCTGCGCGGGCGTGGCGACGAAAAGGCGGCCGACCAGGTCGCCGTCGATGCCATGCGCCAGGAGCTCAACCGGCTTGCCATCAGGGGCACGGTGGTGATCGGCGAGGGCGAGCGGGACGAGGCGCCGATGCTCTATATCGGCGAGGAAGTCGGCTCGGGCAAAGGCCCGGCGGTCGATATTGCGCTCGATCCGCTCGAAGGCACGACGATCTGCGCCAAGAACCTGCCCAATGCGCTCGCCGTCATCGCGATCGCCGAGAAGGGCAGCCTGCTGTTCGCGCCCGACGTCTACATGGACAAGATCGCCATCGGCCCTGGCTATGCCGACGGCGTCATCGATATCGATGCCTCACCGGCCGACAACATCGGCAGCCTCGCCCGCGCCAAGGGCGTCGCGGTGTCGGACATCACCGCCTGTATCCTCGACCGGCCACGCCACACCAAGCTGATCGAAGCCGTGCGCGCCACGGGTGCAGCGATCCGGCTGATCGGTGATGGCGATGTCGCCGGCGTCATCCACACCACCGATCCCGATGAAACCGGCATCGACATCTATCTCGGCACCGGCGGCGCACCGGAGGGTGTGCTGGCAGCGGCGGCGTTGCGCTGCACCGGCGGCCAGATGCAGGGCCGGCTGATCCTCGACACGCCGGAAAAGGTCGCACGCGCCGCGAAGATGGGTATTTCCGATCCGAAGCGGGTCTATCGGACGGAAGACATGGCGCGCGGCGATGTGCTGTTTGCGGCCACCGGTGTCACCGACGGTAACATGCTGGCCGGCGTCAAGTTCGGCCGCAACACCATCACCACCCACACGATCGTGCTGCGCTCGTCGTCGCGGACGGTGCGCGAGATCAAGGCCAGGCACCAGGATCTGGATAAGTTCTAGCTTTCTTCCCGTTGTTGGCTTGAGTGCTTGCGGACCAGCATCGCAGTTGTTAGCCCTGCGGTTGCGTCGGATGACGCAGGCCGCAAGGATTTGAGGATGAAACCGTTCGACTGGCATGCGGATGCGATTTCGCGTGCCACCGCTGTCACGAAGTCCTATCGCAACACGCAGAACGTGCGCCGCTTTTTCACCCGCGAATGTGGCGATGCGTTCAGGTTCGACCGGCCGTTCATGGCCTGGCTCAAGGACGGTGTGGACAAGACCATGGGCGACGCAGCCGACGAGTGGCTTCGGCGCCAGGCTGAAAAGCGGAAAGCGTAGTTTTCTTGGCATCTTCCGCGACGGTGCATCACCGCGAATCGCTTGGCTTTGCCTGCCTTAGGCTGTTGCTTGTGCATGTCGTTGTCCCAAAACTGCTGCGCACTTTTGGGCGACATGCACTATCCTGCGGCCAACCATGAGTTGGCAAACCGCATGACCGGCGACAAACGCCTCTTCCTCGATGTCAGGCAGTCGGCTACCGGGGTTTCCTGGGAGCACCGGCTGACCGAGCGGCAGGACATGGTCGCGCTCGCCATCGCGCAAGGCCACGGCGTGCCCGACATCGTCGCGCGGGTGCTTGCCGGTCGCGGTGTCACCGCCGAGCAGACCGAGCGGTTTCTCGATCCGACGATCCGTGACCTGTTGCCGGATCCGGCGTCGCTGACCGACATGGACAAGGCGGCGGCCCGCATCGCGGCTGCGGTGATGGCCAGGGAAAAGGTGGCGATCTTCGGCGACTACGATGTCGACGGCGCTGCCTCGTCGGCCTTGCTGAAACGGTTCCTGGCGCATTTCTCGGTACCGTCGGAAATCTACATCCCTGACCGTATTTTCGAGGGTTATGGTCCCAATCCGGATGCGATGCGCGAACTGGTTTCGCGTGGCGCGACGCTGATCGTCACTGTCGATTGCGGCACCAACAGCGCCGTTTCCATCGACGCCGCCAATGCAGCCGGCGCCGATGTCGTCGTGCTCGACCACCATCAGGTCGGCGGTGCCTTGCCGGCGGCAGTTGCCGTCGTCAATCCCAACCGCGATGACGACCTTTCCGGACAGGGCCATCTCTGCGCCGCCGGCGTGGTCTTCCTCGCCCTTGTGCAGACGGCCAAGATCCTGCGCGGGCGGACAGTAGATGCCACGCCGCCGGACCTGCTTTCCCTGCTCGATCTCACCGCACTTGCCACCGTCTGTGACGTGGTGCCGCTGATCGGCGTCAACCGTGCTTTCGTGGTCAAGGGACTGCAGATGGCGCGCCAGCAGAAGAACGAAGGGCTGGCTGCACTTGCACGGGTGTCGCGCATCGGCGAGCCGATTAGCACCTTCCATCTCGCCTATCTGATCGGCCCGCGCATCAATGCCGGCGGGCGCATCGGCGATGCCGCGCTTGGCAGTCGCCTGCTTGCCACCGACGATCCGGTCGAGGCCCGCACCATTGCTGAGACGCTCGACCGGCTAAACCAGGAACGGCAGATGATGGAGCAGGAGATGCTGGCGGCGGCTCGCGCCGAGGCCGATGCCGAGCTTGCCGGCGGCAACGGCCCGGCCATCGTCGTCACCGCCAGCAACAACTGGCACCCAGGCATTGTCGGCCTGCTCGCTTCACGGCTGAAGGACCATGCGCGCCGGCCGGCCTTCGCCATCGCCTTCAATGCCAGCGGCACCGGCACCGGCTCGGGTCGCTCCGTATCGGGCTTCGACCTCGGCCGGCTGGTGCGCGAGGCGGCCGATGCCGGGCTGATCATCAAAGGCGGCGGCCACGGCATGGCGGCTGGCATCACGGTGGAGCGGGCGAGGCTTGGTGAGCTCAGGGCGTTTTTCGAAGAGCGGGCGGCGGCCGACGTGTTCCGCCTGCAAGGCGAAGAAAGCCTGGCGATCGATGGGGCGCTTGCCGCCGAAGGCGCGACACTCGGCCTTCTCGACGCGCTGGAGAAAGCCGGACCGTTCGGTGCCGGGCATGCGGCGCCGGTCTTCGTGCTGCCGCGTCATCGGCTGGCTGACGCACGGCCGGTTGGCACCAACCACATCCGCGTCGAGTTGCAGTCGGAAAGCGGCGGCCGCATCCAGGCGATAGCCTTTCGCGCCGTCGATACCGCACTTGGCGAATTCTTGTTCAAGAACCGGGGCAAGACCGTGCATGTCGCCGGCTCGCTGTCGGGCAATTACTGGAACGGCAACCGCACGGTGCAGTTTCGCATCATCGACGTGGCGCGTGCGTAAGGTCACCGTGGGCGGCCTACGATCGTATTTGCTTCCGAAATTCGCCCGGCGCCATTCGCGTTTGGTCGGCGCTTCAAGTGGTTGTTTCCGTGCCTTAGGAAACCTGAATCAGGCGAGAACGGACTGCAGCCGGGTCAGTTCACCGATCTGCGCCATCGTCGCCTGATAGCCGAGGCTGATCGCCTCGTCGGCGCGGTGGAATTCGGTCAGGCCGATATGGCTGAGCTTCGGCTGCAGCGACATGTCGGGCGGATCGCCGGCAAGCCTGGCGCGCGAGATGCGGTCCTGGATGATGTTGAAGGCCTCGACCATGACGCCGGTGATGCCGAGCCGCGTCTGATGCGAATGGTGCTCGGGATCGACCCGGCCCGGCCGCTGCGCATCCTTTTCGATGACCAGCTCGCCGGCGCTGTGCTTGATGACGGCGGCGCGGCCGAACAGATCGTAGTGGAGGTTGACCGCCACCACGAGCGGCTGCTCATAGGCGCGGCAGACCGAAACCGGCACCGGGTTGACCAGCGCACCGTCGACCAGCACGCGGCCGTTGCAATTCACCGGCTCGAACACGCCGGGCAGCGCATAGGAGGCGCGCATCGCGGTGATCAATGAGCCGCTCGAGAGCCAGATCTCGTGACCGGTGCGGATTTCGGAGGTGACTGCGACGAACGGTTTGGCCAGGTCCTCGAAACGAATGCCGGCCATGTGCTCGCGCAGCCGGGCGTCGAGCTTCATGCCGCCGAACAGGCCGCTGCCGCGCAGGTTGAGATCGAGCAAGCCAAAAATGCGTCGCTTGGTCAGGCTGCGGGCGAATTCTTCCAGTTCGTCCAGTTTGCCTGAGAGGTAGCAGCCGCCGACCAGCGCGCCGATCGAGGTGCCGGCTATCATCGAGACTTCGATGCCGGCTTCATCGAGCGCGCGCAGCACGCCGATATGCGCCCAGCCTCTGGCGCAACCGCCGCCCAGGGCGAGCGAAATGCCTGTCTTCCTTGGTGGTTTTGTTTCGGATGCGCCGCCCGACGAGGACAGGCCATTGGCCTCCCTGACATCTGGTTTGTTACGCAATGACGCCCACTCGAGCATCATGATCTCCCTTGTCCCACGGCTAATATAAGGGCGGGCCGTATCGAAATGGTGAATCTATGTGACTTGGGTCAGGCAGAAGGTTCAAGCTGATGGTTTCCGATACGTGGTTTCCGCATCGAACAACGGCTTGCTGCCGTCGTCAACAAGCGTCCCCTTGCCGTCGACCAGCCCCACCGTCCGATAAAAGCAGGAACGTCGACCCGTGTGACAGGTTGCGT
Source organism: Mesorhizobium sp. P2_D1 (assembly GCF_056404455.1). Taxonomy (NCBI): domain Bacteria; kingdom Pseudomonadati; phylum Pseudomonadota; class Alphaproteobacteria; order Hyphomicrobiales; family Phyllobacteriaceae; genus Mesorhizobium; species Mesorhizobium sp. P2_D1. The sequence continues at coordinate 32,842 of NZ_JBFUDZ010000037.1, read as the reverse complement.
CGTGGCCCAACACTTTGACGCGCAGCCACAATGCATCCTGATCGCAATCGGTGCGCATCTCGACGACATGCTGAAAATTGCCTGACGTTTCGCCCTTTTTCCACAACGCGTTGCGCGAGCGGGACCAGTAGTGGGCGATGCCTGTCTCCAGCGTCAGCGCCAGCGCTTGCGCATTCATGTGCGCAACCATCAGCAGAACGCCGTCTTCGGCGTCGGTGACGACCACCGTGACGAGACCGGTCGCGTCGAAGCGCGGTGAAAACACCGCGCCTTCCTCCAACGCTTTCTTGTCCGAGGGAGCTTTCGGAAATTCCAGTGCCGACATCGCCGGTCCTTATCTGGCGATATTGGCTAGGGGTTTACACCCCGCCACCGCGCACCATGGTGACGAAACGAACCTGCTCTTCGGGCGTGTCCTTGAAGACGCCGGTGAAGGTCGAGGTGAGGGTGGTTGAGCCCTGCTTGCGGATGCCGCGCATGGCCATGCACATGTGCTCGGCCTCGATCATCACGGCGACGCCGCGCGGATTGAGCACATCCTGGATGACGCCGGCGATCTGCGCCGTCAGCGCCTCCTGGGTCTGCAGGCGATGGGCAAAGATATCGACCACACGCGCGATCTTGGACAGGCCGACGACCTTGCCGTCCGGCAAGTAGCCGACATGCGCCTTGCCGATGATCGGCACCATGTGGTGTTCGCAATGCGAGTGGAATTGGATGTCCTTGACGATGACCAAGTCGTCATAGCCGGCGACCTCCTCGAAGGTGCGACCGAGCTCTTCCGACGGGCACATGTCGTAGCCGCCGAACATTTCGCGGAAGGCCTTGGCTACCCGCTTCGGCGTATCGACGAGCCCTTCGCGGTCCGGATTGTCGCCGGTCCAGCGCAAAAGCGTGTGCACGGCGGCCTCGACTTCGGCTTCGCTCGGCCGGTCGGTAACCGGCTTCTCCATATAGGCTGACTGGGGCATGAGCTTCTTGATGACGGCATCCATAAAGGCGTCTCCCGTAGTCCCTCTCGGCGGAGGAACGAGTTGAACGGACCACGACCTTTCGGTGTCGGAAACTTGCCCGGTTTCCAGCCCGTAAGTGGCGTGAACTCCCCGGCAAGGACACTGGCTTTCGTTGTCTTGTCGATACCGGACTGCCAGCATTATATAAGGTCATGGCGCGCGAAAGGAAGACACGACAGCGGCAATCGCTGTTCGCTTGGCGGCGACGGATTGGAAAATAATGATCAACGATGTCTACAATGCGAAAATTCTCGGTTTTGCCGGAAACATCGCCCGCATCGGCCGCCTCGACCATCCTGACGCGACGGCAAAGGCGCATTCCAAGCTGTGCGGCTCGACCGTCACCGTCGACCTCACGATGGAGGACGGCGTGGTCACCGACTTCGCCCACGACGTAAAGGCCTGTGCGCTCGGCCAGGCGTCATCCTCGATCATGGCGCAGCATGTCGTCGGCGCGAGTGCCGAGGAATTGCGCGCGGTGCGCGACGCCATGCTGAAGATGCTGAAGGAAAATGGTGCCCCGCCTGACGGCCGCTTCGCGGACCTGAAATATCTGGAACCGGTGCGCGACTACAAGGCGCGGCATGCCTCGACCATGCTGACCTTCGACGCCGTGGTCGACGCGATCGGCCAGATCGAGAAGAAGCGCTCCGAAGAAGCGGCCTAGACTTCGCTATCCCTCGGTCCCGCGAAGCTCTTCGACGAGCCAGTCTGCAAAAATCTCCGCCTGTCGGCTGAGGCGCTGGAAATCGGGCGCGACAAGCCAATACGCGCCATAAGGGATTTCCATCTCAAATGGACGAACCAAGAGACCGGCCCGAAGGTCTGCGCCGTTCAGGATGCGGTCGCCCAAAGCGACGCCGTGCCCGAGTTTCGCAGCCTGCATGGCAAGCGCTGCGTCGGTATAAAGTGGTCCTCTCTGCTGGGCGAGATCTGGAAGGCCCAGTGCCTGAAACCATGTCGCCCAGCCATCGCGATTGTAGTCATGGAGCAAGGTATAGTGCCGCAGGTCGGCCGGCGATGTCAGAGGCACGCCCGACGAGAGCAACTCCTGTGCAAGGACCGGGGTGACCAGAACGTCGACCAGATGCCGCGCTTGAGTGCGCGGCCAAGACCGGGCATTGGCTCCGTATCGAATCGCGATTTCTGCTTCGTGTCCGCGAAACTCTATGAGCCGAGAGTCCGCGTCGACTGAAATGTCGATCTCCGGGTGGCGCTGCTGAAACGAATTCAGTCGCTGTATCAGAAATTCGCCAGCAAAGGACGGTTCGACGCTGACCCGCAAAGGGCTCTGGGCCGGCTTGCTGAGGACCTGTGATAGCCGGCGATCGATGTCGTCAAAGCTGGTGGTTAACTGAGTCAGGAGAGTTTGTCCTGTTTCCGTCAGTTCAACCCTGCGATGAAGCCGCTCGAACAGCGGCCTGCCGATCAGAACCTCTAGTTCTCTTATCTGCCGGCTTATCGCCGCCTGCGAGACGAAAAGCTCCTCGGCGGCCTTGCTGAAGCTCAGATGCCGGCCCGCCGCCTCGAAGCTCCTCAGTGCCGTCAGCGGCAGGCGTCCGCGCTTCATTCGCATAACCTTAGATTATCCGAAGTGGAAATTATACTCGTTTGAAGGCGAAGGCCAGCGGCGGTCTAATCCGAGTCAAAGGAGACACGGTCATGATCCAGATCCTGAGCATCTTCGGCGATGTCATGCGGATCGTAACGTTTCAATGGCGTGACGACAGACGGCATGCAAAGCGCTGCGAGGAGCCGGTCAGTCCTGATCGGTGGGCGCCTTCGGCCGGCCGGCAGCCGTTTCGTCGTTCCCGACCCTGATGGCATGGCGAGTGGGCAGAAGGGATTGCGTTCTCCAGCCGAAGCCCACATCTATCGCGTGGGAAACGTGATTATATCGAGCATGGTCCCTGGACAAACGGTTTCCGTTTGTCCGAGGAAACCAGTTCCCACTTTCGGGACTATGCTCTGGAGCGGAGACTGCGGTGGGGCACCAGCATGGGCGTATCGCCGGAGCGCCAAAGCGCGGTCGCAACTGGCCCGGTCCGTGGCGCAAGACGCCCGGCCGGGTCCTGGGAACGTCGCTTGTGCGCCTGTACCAGCTGACGCTGTCGGGCTTTATCGGCAATTCCTGCCGGCACCTGCCGACCTGTTCCGAATATGCGCATGAGGCGATCGCCCGCCATGGCCTGTGGGCCGGCGGCTGGATGGGATTTTTCCGGGTGTTGCGCTGTGGGCCATTCGGGACGCATGGCATCGACCTTGTGCCGGAGGTGCTGGTGGATCGCTACGTCTGGTTCGCACCCTGGCGGTATTGGCGGATCGGCAGCAAGCGCGGCCGGGCGCAGGGCTGATCGAGCTGCCAAGCTTTCTGTTTACGATCCGGTAGGGTTAACGCGAAGCTGCACAAACACTGCGCATTTGAGACAAAATCGAGATAAGAGACCTCGCTAAGCCGCTTGCGAACCCCTCTGGAGCGAGCATCAAATGCGTAATTTCGACCGTCTTCCCTTCATCCTTGCCGGAATCCTGTTCCTGCTTGCCTGGCTGCTGGGATTTCCGCTGCGCGCGCAATCGGCGCCGCTTGGGGATGTGCAGTGTACGCTGATCCTCGACGCCGCGAGCGGCAAGACGCTTCACCAGGATGGTGTGTGCGACCCGAGGTTCAACCCGGCTTCGACGTTCAGGGGGCCGCTGTCGCTGATCGACGCGCGCGGATGATGTGGCCGCCGGAGTCGGTTGGCGCTCGCCTTGGTGTCCTGGAAAAACGGACGGCGATATCGCTGCTTTCGAGATCTTCGATTTCATCGAATCCGAGATCGGAGAGTGATTTCGCCAGTTCGCCAGGGACGAAGAAGCTGATCCACGGCTCGCCGACAGAAGCGACGCGTGCCGCGTAGAAAGCCAGGGCGGCCTGTCCGGCCGCATCGCGATTCTGATACGGTTCGCTGTAGTCGAACACCACCTCCGAACCCGGGGTGGTGGCGATGTAGGACAGCGTGCTGAAGATCGCGCCTTTCGTCAGGTATGGCACGACCCCCAGCCAAATGAAGAAGCTTGGTTCATTCGATTTCAGTCCGGCCGATGCCAGTTCCTCGGGCAGACGCTGCCGCTCGAAATTGACCGGTACGAATGTGGTGGTGGGCGGTTCGGCAAGGCCGGCATCGGCGATGCACCTGCGCTTCCAGGCTTGGGTTGCCGGATGATCGACCTCGAATACCAAGAGATCCGGGTACGGATTGCGCAGCGAAAACGTGTCGAGGCCGGCACCGAGCACGACGAGCTGGCGGATGCCACGACGCACCGCCGCCGCCAGCCAATCCTCGGCTATGCGGGCGCGCGCCGCCACGAACAGGCGCATACGCTGGCTGTGGGTGTCCTCTTGCGCAAGCTGTTGCTCGGCGGGAGCACCTTCACCGAGAATCGCAATGGCGTATGGGTCGCGAAACAGTGCCGCCTCTGGTGAAATCTGATGGAGAGCCCTCAAGCGCGCGACGCGCAGGGCGGTTCGGCTGGGGGATGCGTCTTCCATGTCGGGGATTCCAAGCCATGCCGGCGATATTCGCAAGCCTTGACGACCGGCTGCGACGTCTCTGGCGACATTTCCTGACGGCCAGGCCAATCAGCGCTCTTTACCTGGCGCGACGCTGCCTCTAAAACCCGCCCGCCGCCGGACGCATCCGGCTTTACCCCCATGCATGTCGCCCAAAGCGTTGCACACTCTGAACGACATGCAGTTGACCACCCGCGCTCGTTTGCGGGACTGGATAGGAGAACCACATGCTGAATTCCGTTTCCCTGACATTTCCTGATGGCTCCGTCCGCGAATATGACGCGGCGATGACCGGTGCCGGGCTTGCCGAGTCGATCTCGAAATCGCTGGCCAAGAAGGCGGTCGCCTACAGCATCGACGGCGTCGTGCGCGACCTCAGTGATCCGCTGGGCAAGTCCGGCAAGGTCGAGATCGTCACCCGCGACGATCCGCGCGCCCTGGAGCTCATCCGCCATGACACCGCACATGTGCTGGCGGAAGCCGTGCAGGAATTGTGGCCGGGGACGCAGGTGACCATCGGCCCGGTGATCGAGAACGGCTTCTATTATGATTTCGCCCGCAACGAGCCTTTCACGCCCGACGATTTCCCGGTGATCGAGAAGAAGATGCGCGAGATCATTTCGCGCAACAAGCCGTTCACCAAGGAAGTCTGGTCGCGCGACAAGGCGAAAAAAGTGTTTGCCGACAAGGGCGAGCGCTACAAGCTGGAACTGATCGACGCCATTCCCGAGGATCAGGACCTCAAGATCTATGCGCAAGGCGATTGGTTCGACCTCTGCCGTGGGCCGCACATGGCCTCGACGGGGCAGATCGGCAATGCCTTCAAGCTGATGAAGGTGGCCGGCGCCTATTGGCGCGGAGACAGCAACAATCCGATGCTGACGCGCATCTACGGCACGGCCTGGGCCGACCAGGCGCAGCTCGAGGCCTACCAGACAATGCTGGAGGAGGCCGAGAAGCGCGACCACCGGAAACTCGGCCGCGAGATGGACCTGTTCCATTTCCAGGAAGAGGGGCCCGGCGTCGTCTTCTGGCACGCCAAGGGCTGGAAGATGTTCCAGAACCTGGTCAACTACATGCGCCGCCGRCTCGACGAACAGGGCTATCAGGAGGTCAACGCGCCGCAGGTGCTCGACAAGAGCCTGTGGGAGACCTCTGGCCACTGGGGCTGGTACCGCGACGCCATGTTCAAGGTGACGGTTGCCGGTGACGATACCGACGACGACCGCGTCTTCGCACTGAAGCCGATGAACTGTCCGGGCCATGTGCAGATTTTCAAGCATGGGTTGAAGTCTTATCGCGATCTTCCCGTAAAGCTTGCGGAATTCGGCAATGTGCATCGCTACGAACCATCCGGCGCGCTGCATGGGCTGATGCGTGTGCGCGGCTTCACGCAGGATGATGCGCATATCTTCTGCACCGAGGAGCAGCTTGCGTCGGAGTGCCTTCGCATCAACGATTTGATCCTGTCGACCTATGCCGATTTCGGTTTCGACGAGATCAGCGTCAAGCTGTCGACGCGGCCCGACAAACGCGTCGGCACCGACGAGGCGTGGGACCACGCCGAGGCGATCATGGGCAGCGTGCTGGAGACGATCAGGACGCGGTCCAGCAATCGCATCAAGACCTCGATCAACCCGGGCGAGGGCGCCTTCTACGGGCCGAAATTCGAGTATGTGCTGAAGGATGCCATCGGCCGCGAATGGCAGTGCGGCACGACGCAGGTCGACTTCAACCTGCCGGAACGGTTTGGCGCCTTCTACATCGGCTCGGATTCGGAGAAGAAGCAACCTGTCATGGTGCATCGCGCCATCTGCGGTTCGATGGAGCGATTTCTCGGCATCCTGATCGAGAACTATTCCGGTCATTTCCCGCTGTGGTTTGCACCGCTGCAGGTGGTGGTGGCGACCATCACGTCGGACGCCGACGATTATGCGACCGAGGTGGTGGCTAAGCTCAAGGCCGCCGGACTGTTGGCGGAAGCGGATCTGCGCAATGAGAAGATCAACTACAAGGTCCGCGAACACTCGCTGGCCAAGGTTCCGGTGATCCTCGTCTGCGGCAAGCGCGAGGCGGAGGAGCAGACGGTCAACATGCGCCGGTTGGGCTCGCGCGACCAGGAATCGCTCGGCCTTGCCCAGGCGATCGCGCAATTGACCGAAGAAGCGATCACGCCGGACCGCAGGCGCAAGCGCGCTGCCTGATCTGCATGGTCCGGACGACATGGCGGTGGAGCGATCCACCGCCATTTTCATATCCCTGTCACGCCAACCTTGTAACGAGCCCTTATGCTCAAGCTGAAATTGCGCGAACGGTCCTTTCCCGAGCTTTCCTATGCCAATCCGCGCCAGCCGGCGCTGACGCGCTGGTTCATTCATTCGGTCGAAGGCCTGTCGGGCCGCGACCGCTACACCGCGCTTTATGATTTCTGGCGCCGCCAGGTCGTGCCGACCGGCGAGCGCGTTTTCAGCCGCATGCTCGACCTGATCGACGTCCGGGTGCGGACAGCGGATCAATGGCCGCCGGCGCAATTGCCGGATACACCGCTGGTGATCGTCGCCAACCATCCGTTCGGCATCGGCGACGGCATCGCCGTGCTGTCGCTGGCAGAGCAGCTGGGGCGGCCGTTCCGGGTGATGATCCACAAGGATCTGCTCAAGATCCGCGAGATGGAGCCCTATTCGCTGCCGATCGACTTTTCAGAGACCAAGGACGCGCTGAAGAACAACATGGCCGTGCGCCACGAGGCGGTGCGGCTTTTGAAAGAGGGCGTCACCATCGTGGTGTTTCCGGCCGGCGGCGTCGCCACCGCGCCGAAGGGCTTTGGCCGGGCGCGCGACCTGCCGTGGAAGATGTTTCCGGCCCGTCTCGTCCAGGACGCCAAGGCGTCTGTGATTCCCATGCATTTTTCCGGGCAGAACGGCCGGCTGTTCCATCTGGTCAGCGGCCCGATGAACATGGCCGAGAGCGATGGCCGCCTGGCGAAATTTGTCGGCAAGGCGTCGCTGACGCTGCGCACCTCGCTGCTCATCCGCGAATTCGCGCGATTGTCCGGCAAGGCGATCGAGGTGCGCGTCGGTGATGTGCTGAGCTGGAGCGAGCTGGAGCCACTGCGCGACCGCAAGGCATTGCTCGACCGCCTTTATCGCGGCGTGTTCGACCTGGCGCCAATCGTGGCGCGTCGCCGGCTTCCGTTCCTGCCGGCACGGACCAAGCTGGCGGCCTGAAGTCGGCAAGCCTGCAGCGGAAGGTTAATCAGCACCTTCTTCGGGATCAATCGCCGCGGCCTCGGTGGCCAGAACCTCGATTTCCTGGTTCTGTCCGGCAACGACCGTAAAATCCTTCTGGTAGATGCGGTCGCGGTTCTTGGCAATGATGGTGTAGTCGCCCTCGGCGAGGACCATCGAGGCGAAGGCGCCGACGGATTCCTTGATCGGATCGCCGGATTCGTTGAGCAGCGACCAGGACGTGTCGGCGATCGCCTCGCCACCGGCTTCGCGCACCAGCTTCATCGTGATCTCGGCGGCATGATGCTCGACGGTGGCTTCGGTCAGCTTGCCGGCCTCGACCCGGATGTCGGAGCGGATGACCGCGTTGACCGCGCCATAGGTCGAGACGACATGGTAGGTGCCGGCGTTGAGCCGCACGACACTGTTGGGTTCGACATCAGGTATGATCAGCGCGCGCTCGCCATTCGGCGCGGCCGTGCCTTCGTAGATCGAGAAGCGCAGGTTCTTCGGTGGAATGCGCACCCCACCGGACAGAACCGCGTCGAGCTTGAGGCCGCCGGCGTCGAGCACGAGGCTTTCGCGCTTGGCGTCCTTGCCGACAACGGTGATGCGTTTGGTAGCGCCGGCCCGGCCATAGGAGGCATGAACCAGGTAACTGCCGGGTTCGAGCTGGAAGACGGCGGTGCCGCCATGCGCGGAGGCGACCATCGGCAATTTGCCGTTGACGGCCTCGGGCTTGAAGACGCGCCAGACGATGCCGCGGGTGATGTCGGCGCCCTTGTCTGTCAACTGGGCGGACAGGGTAATGGCGCCGCCGCTGCCGAGCGCCAGCGACCTCTCGCCTTTCGGCGTCGCGTAGCTCGAAATTCCGGGAAGCTTGAGATTGCTAACGCCATCCGCGGTCTGTGCCATGGCGAGCGAAACCGGCGCCATGAACAGCAAGGCGACCAACCAGACCAGGAAAAGACGCAGTGTCCCCTCAAACATGCCTTGCGTTGAAGCCCATGGCGGTGGCAATTTCAAGGCTTAAGAGTCCAACCGATACGACTCTTCCGTCCGGCGCGCCCGCGCTATTGCCCGAGCCGCCCGAATTCCCGATGGTGCGCTCCAGCTCAAAACAGAGTGTTTTAGGAGACTTGCGCCCATGGCGTCGCCGATCATCGACTTCCTGCTGACCCGGAACTCCGCACCGATCCCCGATTTGAAGGAGCCGGCGCCGAGCGATGCGGAGATCGCGACGATGATCACAGCTGCCTCGCGGGTGCCCGACCATGGCAGGCTGGAACCCTGGCGCTTCATCCTCTATCGCGGCGACGCCCGCATCGAGATCGGCAGGCAACTGGCAGCACTTGCCGAGCAGCGGGAGGGGCCGTTGCCGGAAGGCCRCCGCAACCAGGAACTGGCGCGGTTCTCGCGTGCGCCGCTGGTGATCGGCGTGGTGTCGATCCCCAGGGAGAATCCAAAGATCCCGCAATGGGAGATGTTCCTGTCGGGCGGCATGGCGGCGATGAACCTGATGATGTCAGCCAATGCTTTGGGCTATGGTACCAATATGATCAGCAACTGGTATTCGGATGTGCCCGAGGGTAGGGCGCTGCTGGGGCTGGCGCCGCAGGAGCGCGTCATCGGCTTCGTCCATATCGGCTCCTATTCCGGCCCGGCGCCGGAGCGGCCCCGGCCCGATCCGGCGAAGCTCTATGCCGATTATTCGGGGCCGTGGGCGGGCTGAAATGTTCTACGAACCTTCAAAGGGCCACGGGCTGCCGCACGATCCTTCCAAGGCGATCGTGGCGCCGCGTCCGATCGGCTGGATATCGACGCTGAACGGGGCCGGCGAGATCAATCTCGCGCCATACTCGTTCTTCAATGCCGTTTCGACGCGGCCCTTCATCGTCTGGTTTTCCTCCGAAGGTGAAAAGGACAGCGCCACCTTCGCGCAGGAAACCGGCGAGTTTGTCGCCAATCTGGTCAGCCGCGATCTCGCGGAAAAGATGAACCGCACGTCCGTCGACGCGCCGCGCGGCGTCAATGAGTTCGCCTATGCAGAGCTTGCCATGGCGCCGTCACGCCTCGTCGCGCCGCCGCGCGTGGCGGCAGCACCGGCCGCGCTCGAATGCCGGGTGACGGAAGTCTTTCGTCCAAAGGCGGTGGACGGATCGGCGACGAGCGCTGTCGTCGTCGCCGGCGAAGTGGTCGGCGTGTACATCGACGATACCTTCCTGACGGATGGCCTGTTCGATATCACCAAGGCCGGCAATGTCGCTCGTCTCGGCTACATGGACTATGCGAGCGTCAACGAGGTGTTTCCGATGCGTCGGCCGCGCTGGAACAAGGACTAGGCTGAAATCCCGGCCGCCTTGGCCCGCGCCAGAAGCCTTTCGGCCAGTCGCAGATGCGGGCGGTCGACCATCTTGCCGTCGATGCCGACGACGCCGGGATTTCCCGCAGCCGCGAAAGCCGCGACGATTGCCGCCGATTGTCTCAAGGCTTCGGCCGAAGGCGTGAAAGCTGCGTTGATGACGGGCACCTGATCGGGGTGGATCGCCATCTTGCCGGTGAAGCCGTCGCGTTCGGCCTCGGCGCATTCCGCTTCGAAGGCCGCCATGTCGCGAAAATTCGGGAAGACGGTGTCGATCGCCGCAACCTCCGCCGCACCCGCGGCAAGGATGGTCATGGTGCGGGCCAGGCGGAACACGTCGGTGTAGCCGCCGCGCTCGTCGCGGGCCGTGCGCGCGCCGATCGCCGCCGACAGATCCTCGGCGCCCCAGGTGAGACCGGCAAGCCGTGCGCTTGTCCCGGCATAGGTGGCCGCCGCCAGCACGCCTGCCGGGGTTTCGGTAATGATCGGAAGGATTTTGATCGCGCCGTCGGCAAGGCCACTTTCGGCCTCGTGAACCCTGAGCTTTGCCGAGAGATGCTGCACATCCAGGCCGCTGTTCGATTTTGGCAGCATGATGCCGTCGGGCCCGGCCGAAACAACAGCAGCCAGATCGTCATCTGTCATACCGGTCGACAGATCGTTGACGCGCACATAGATCACTGAGCCGGTTTGCGCCCTGCGTTCGGCGATGAAGCGCGCCGCGATTTCGCGCGCCAGCGCCTTGTTGGGCGGCGCCACGGAATCCTCAAGATCGACGATGACCACGTCGGCGCTGGCGCCAAAACCCTTTTCCAGCTTCCGCTCGGAATCACCGGGGACGAACAGCAGCGAACGCATCAGCCCGCCTTCTTCAGCATCATCGCTTGCCTCGTGCATTTGGCGACGAGATCGCCGTTCTGATTGTAGGCCCGATGCTCGAATTCAACGATGCCGCGGTCGGACTTCGACTTGGACTCGCGCACCGAAATCACCGTCGTTTCGACACGGATGGTATCGCCATGGAAGACCGGGTGCGGAAACACCGTTTCCTTCATGCCGAGATTGGCGACCGTGGTGCCGACGGTGATGTCGTTGACCGAGATGCCGATCATCAGGCCGAGCGTGAACAGCGAGTTGACGAGCGGCTTGCCCCATTCGCTCTTGGCGGCAAAATCGAAGTCGATATGCAGCGGCTGCGGGTTCAGCGTCATCACCGAAAACAGCATGTTGTCGCTCTCGGTGACGGTCTTGCGCAGCGTGTGCTGGAAGACATGGCCGACGACGAACTCTTCCAAATAAAGCCCGGCCATATCCCGCTCCTCTACTGCCTGTGGGGTTGATAGGCGCTGCATTCAGGGCTCGCAAGCCAGTTAATGAACATGGTGAACCGTTCGTAAACCTTTTCTGCCTACCGTCTGCATGGGGCCAGGAGCGTTCTGGCAAGGGGCGTAAGCAGGCGGCAATGGTTGTTTCGCATTTTTTGAGATGGATTTGCACCGCCAGGGTCTCGGAGCGCGCCGCCGCGGCCAATGCGCTTGCTCGGGCCTACGTTAATTCCGACCTGCCTTTCGAGGACCGCTGCGCCGCCGAGGCGGCGCTGACGCTGTTGCTTGACGACGCTTCGTCGAAAGTGCGGCTGGCGATGGCCGAAGCGCTGTCGATGAGCCAGCACGCGCCGTTGCAGATCATCAGCGCGCTGGCCTGCGACCAGCCGGAAGTCGCCGGCGTGGTGCTGGCACGTTCGCCGCTGCTTACCGACGCCGATCTGATCAACCGTGTGGCCAGCAGTCCAAAGGTGACGCAAAAATTGATCGCCGACCGGCCGTTCGTTTCGATGGCGCTGTCGGCGGCCATCGCCGAGATCGGCGAGGCGGAAGCCTGCGCCGTGTTGCTCGCCAACAGCGGCGCCGACATCGCCTCGCTCAGCTTCCGCCGCATGGCCGAACGCCACGGCCATCTGCCCCTGGTGCGCGAAGCCCTGATATCGGATGCCCGCCTGCCTGCCGACTGCCGGCACATGCTGCTCGTCAAGCTCGGCGAGATGCTGAAAACATCGCCGCTGGTCATGGCCTTGATGGGCGCGGCGCGAGCCGATCGCGTCATGCGCGACGCATGCGTCAAGGCTTCGGTGACGCTGATCGAAGGCACGCGCCAGGAAGAACATCCGGCGCTGATCGAGCATCTCAGGCTGCGCGGCGATCTCACCGCGAGCTTCCTCATCCGCACCATCACGCATGGCAAGGTCGATTTCTTCGGCTCGGCGCTGGTCGCGCTCAGCCAGCAATCCGAACAAAGGGTGAGGGCACTGCTGGCCGGCGGGCACGATGTGGCCTTGCAGGCGCTGTTTCGCAGCGCCGGCCTTGATGCCGTCACGCATTCCATCATCCTGCGCGCGCTGAAAATCTGGCGCGAGGTGGCCAACGGCAAGCGTGTCGCGGGCGTTCAGGAGGTCAGCTGGCTGATGCTGAAGGAATTGGGCGGACAGTCAGCGCAAAGCGATCTCGCCACACTGGTCAAGTCGATCCATCTCGATGCGCTGCGTGAGAATGCGCGGGGGCACGCGCTGGCGATCGCTGCGGCCTAGCCTTTATCCCTCGCGAAGAAATCGGGAAAATCTTCCATCGCGGCGGCAATGATGCGCAGCGATGCCGCGATCTGCAGCAGCTCGCCGGTGGCGTTGCGCTGCGCTATGCTCGTCGCATACTGCCGGGCGACGGCGACGGTCGACGTTTGCGGATCGCCGGGTGCGTGGAAGAGCAGTTCCCGCGCCAGCCCCCTCAGAAAGTTGGCGATCGAAAGCGCGGTCTCGGATGGGATGGCATGGCCCTGGCTTGCGTCGCGCAGCCGCAGGACTTCCAAGCCGACGGTGACGGCAGCGACGCCGCCGCCCAGAACCGCATCGCCTTTCCTGCCGGCATTCTGCACCAGGGGCATCAGCTGGTTGATGCGGTCATAGGCGAGGCTCTCGAAGGCTGAACGCCTCGGCACGCGCTCATGGAGGCAAAGTCGAACCAGATCTTCGCGCATGGCGCGCACGATGCGGTTGGCCGCAAGCCACGGATCGGCGGGCAGCACGAGGATGAAGACACCGATAGCCAGCAGGATGCCGACCAGGACCGACGCCGAACCTGCGAAGAACGGGGCGGGATCGTAGGCCATCGCCTGGTGCGGACTGAGGAAGGCGAGGAAGTTGATAGCGAAGGCCGTCGCCACGCCGACATGGCGCGGATTGGCCATGGCGAGCGCCGTCGGCACCAGGATCGGCACGACAAGCAGCATGAACCAGCCGAAGCCGGGCAAAGCGGGCAACGCGACCTGACCGACGAGAAAGGCAAAGGGAAGCGCCAGCAGCGTTCCCTTGAAGAAGCCCCAGGACACTTGCACGGGGTCGGGGCGAGCGGCAAACAGGCTCGACACGACGGCAACGAGAATGACCGTGCCTGCGGTTTCCGACCATTTCGACGTCAGCCAGAAGGCCGTGACCAGCAAGGTGGCAAGAGCAGCGCGCACGGCATTGCGCGATGCGCCGGGGTAGTCACGGTGCACCACCAGCGCGGGTTGCCTGCTGCCCCGTACAAGACGGGTGACAGGCGCGCGCAAGGCGTCGAGACCGCGCAGCACCTGCTTGAGCGCCTCGGCGAAATCGGCGGCGATGGTGAGGCGGGTGATGGTGCCGACCCTGTCGTCGCTCTGATCGGCCGAGGCATCGGGCATTTGCCGGGCCTTGACCGAGATCGCGTCGAGCCGGGCCACCCAGGGTGCGGTGTCGTCCAGCGCGCCGGGTTTAGCCGCCAACTCGCTAACCAGAGCCTGCAACTCCGAGCGCACCGGAATGAGTGCTGCGTTCTTCGGGGCGGCGTGCGAATGCAGCGCGCGCGCCGCCGACAGGGCCGAGAGCAGTTGCCCGATGGTGCGCCGGACCGGATGGGCGCGCGGCGCGAAGCTCGCCGTTTCGAGCCTGGCATAGGCGCGCATCTCGCCAAGCGTCTGGGTATCGGCGACCAGCTTTCGGTGCATGCCCGACAGGATTGCCGGATCGCCGCCGGAGAATGCACCGCCGGCATAAGTGGCAAGATCGAGGATGCAGTGTTTCAACCGCGAGATGATGGCGTCGCTGGCCAGTTTGGGCAGGATCAGCCGGCTGGTCAGGCCGGCGCAGACAATGCCGAGCACGATTTCGGCACAGCGTGCGACAGCGAGGTCGACGACGACRTGCGGCTGTCCGAAGGCAGGCAGGCCGATGATCATCGCGGTGTAGCCGGCAAGGGCTGCACCATAGGCTTCGGGATTGCGCAGCAGCGACGAGACGAAGGTGCAGATGCCGATCCAGACGGCAAGCACCGTCACCAGCACCCAGGGGCTGGTGCCGAAGATCGTGGTGATGCCGATCGCCGCTATGCCGCCGGCAAGCGTGCCGAGCAGCCGGTAGAAGCCCTTCGCCAGCACCATGCCGGCGACGGGCTGGGCGACGATGAACACCGTCATCATCGCCCATTGCGGGTGGTCGAGCTCAAGGGCGTAGGCGACCAAAAGCGCGATCAGGCCGGCCGAAACGGTGCGCAGCGAGAAAATCCAGTCTGAACGCGTCGGTTGCGTCAGCCCGGCCAAACTGGTCTCGAAATAGCCTTTCAGCCGCGCCCAGGTCACATGCCGGTCTCCGCAAGTCGAGCCTGTTATGGACCGGCTGGCGGCTAGATATCCAGCACTTCCGTCTCGGCGAATTCGGCGCGTTCCTGGATGAAGCGAAAGCGGGCTTCAGGCTTGGTGCCCATCAGCGCGTCGACCGCGTCCTTGGTGGCAGCCTCGGCGTCGATGACATCGATGCGAAGCAGCGTGCGCTTTTTCGGATCCATGGTGGTTTCCTTGAGCTGCGCGGCCATCATCTCGCCCAGACCCTTGAAGCGGCCAAGTTCGACCTTGCCGCGCCCGGTGAACTCGGTGCGCAGAAGCTCGTCCTTGTGCGCATCGTCACGGGCATAGGCGACCTTGCCGCCTTGCCGGATCGAGTAGAGCGGCGGCACCGCCAGATAGAGATGGCCGCCACGCACCAGGGCCGGCATCTCCTGGTAGAAGAAGGTGATCAGCAGCGAAGCGATGTGGGCGCCGTCGACGTCGGCGTCGGTCATGATGATGACGCGGTCGTAGCGCAAATCCTCGTCGCGGTATTTCGACCGCGTGCCGCAGCCGAGCGCCTGGATCAGGTCTGAAATCTGCTGGTTGCCGGCAAGCTTGTCATTGCCGGCGCTGGCGACGTTGAGGATCTTTCCGCGCAGCGGCAACACGGCCTGGCTGGCACGGTCGCGTGCCTGCTTGGCCGAGCCGCCGGCCGAGTCGCCTTCGACGATGAACAGTTCGGCGCCGGCCGCGGCATTCTGCGTGCAGTCGGCGAGCTTGCCCGGCAGCCGCAATTTGCGCACCGCGCTCTTGCGCGACACCTCTTTTTCCTGTCGCCGGCGCACCCGCTCGTCGGCGCGCGCGATCACCCATTCGAGCAGCTTAGAGGCTTCCTGCGGATTGTCGGCCAGCCAATGGTCGAACGGATCGCGGATCGCGGTCTCGACAATGCGGATTGCCTCGATCGTCGCCAGCCTGTCCTTGGTCTGGCCAACGAATTCGGGCTCGCGGATGAACACCGACAGCATGCCCGCCGCCGAGATCATGACGTCTTCCGAGGTGACAATCGAGGCGCGCTTGTTGCCGACGAGATCGGCATAGGCGCGCAGGCCGCGCGTCAACACGTTGCGGAAGCCGGCCTCGTGGGTGCCGCCTTCGCCGGTCGGGATGGTGTTGCAGTAGGAATTGATGAAGCCGTCGCCGCCGAACCAGGTCACCGCCCATTCGAGCGAGCCATGGCCGCCTTGCCTGTCGCTCTTGCCGGCGAAGATTTCGCGCGTCACCTGGAATTCGTCGCCGAGCGATGCCTTGAGATAATCCTTGAGGCCGCCGGGAAAATGGAACTCGGCCTTGGCCGGCGTCTGGTCCTTTTCCTTGATCAGCGACGGGTCGCAGGTCCAGCGGATTTCGACGCCGCCGAACAGATAGGCTTTCGACCGCGTCATGCGGTAGAGCCGCGCCGGCTCGAACGCAGCGCCCTTGCCGAAAATCTGCTCGTCGGGGTGGAAGCGGATTTTTGTGCCGCGCCGGTTGTGAACCTCGCCCAACTGTTCCAGGCCAGTTACCGGGACGCCGCGCGAAAAGCGCTGGCGATAAAGCTGGCGGCCGCGCGCGACCTCGACCTCAAGATGGTCCGACAGCGCGTTGACCACCGAGACGCCGACGCCATGCAGGCCGCCTGATGTCTCGTAGACCTTCGAGTCGAACTTGCCGCCCGAATGCAGCGTCGTCATGATCACTTCGAGCGCCGGCTTCTTGAATTTCGGATGCGGATCGACCGGAATGCCGCGGCCGTTGTCGGTAACGGCGAGATAGCCGTCGGCAGAGAGCTCGACATCGATGAAGGTGGCATGGCCGGCAACCGCCTCGTCCATCGAATTGTCGATGACCTCGGCGAACAGGTGGTGCATCGCCTTGTCGTCGGTGCCGCCGATATACATGCCTGGCCGGCGCCGCACCGGCTCCAGCCCTTCCAGAACCTCGATGTCGGCGGCGCTATAGCCCTCACTGCCATCCTTGGTCGCGGCGGGACGCCTGGTCGCCTGCACCAGCGGATCCGCCGGGCGCGCCGGTGTGCGGACCGGTTGCGGCTGCTTGTCCAGATTGCCGAAAAGATCGTTGTTGTCGTCCATGCCTGCCATAGAGTCCAATGCTGCGAATCACCTCGCGATACTGGCACGCTTTTCAGCGCCAAGCGACCGAGGTTCCTGTTCCGTTCGGGGAATTGCCCGTCCTAGCCGAGAACCATTCGATAACCAATCCGGCGGAAATAGGTCAAATGCCACCGCGTTGGATTCCTGATTCTTTAACAATGCCGCCTAGCATGAGCCCAACAAAACAAGAAACTGCGGGCATCAGGGGTTTCGGGCGTGAGGGGCAAGGCCATATCGATGATCGGCATCGCCGCCGTTTTTGGCGCGATATCGATCTTTGCCGCGGATTTCTGGGTCAAGAGCCAGGCCAGGGCAGATAGCGAAGCGAAGACGGCGTCGATCCCCGCGCCAGTTGCACCCAAGATCGAGTTCAAGACCATCGTGGTGGCCAATGCTCCGTTGCGCTATGGCATGGAGCTCGACCGCACGAAGCTCAGCGAAATTCCCTGGCCGCAGGATTCCCTGCCGCAGGGTGCCTTCCCGACCATCGATGGATTGCTTGGCGACGGCAATCGCGTGGTGCTGACGCCGATCGAGGTCAACGAGCCGGTGCTGCTCACCAAGCTGTCGGGGCCAAATGGCCGCGCGACGCTCTCGAACATGCTGACGCCCGGAATGCGAGCGGTGACCATCCGAACCGACGAGATTGCCGGTGTCGGCGGCTTCGTCACGCCGGGCGACCGGGTTGACGTCGTGCTGACCCGCGATGCCGGCGAAATCCAGGAGGTGGCCAAGAACGCGCAAGGTGCCGCCGGTTCGACCATCACCTCCGAAATCGTCGTCTCCGACGCCAAGGTGCTGAGCGTCGGGCAGGGCGCCGACGAGCGCCAGACCACGCCGCAGATTGCCAATTCCGTGACCATCGAGGTGACCACCGAAGGCGCGAAGAAAGTGGCACTTGCCCGCACCGTCGGCTCGCTGTCGCTGTCGCTCCGCTCCGCCAGCGAAGGCGATGACGGCAAGAACGGCGTCACCACCATCTCTTCGTTCGGCGGATCGGTCGCCTCCAACGTGCAGGCCGCGGCCAGTTCGTTGTTCAATGCCGTGGCGAAAGAGCCGGAGAAACCGAAATTCAAGACGGTCATCGTGACGCGCGGCACGAAGGCAGAGGAATACCAGGTTCCTTCGCCGGACCAGCAATAGAAACCAGTGGGGACTGGGTGAGGGACGGGACAATGTTCGGGCTGATTGCATATCGGGTCATGGGACGGTTGCGCGTGTTGCGCACCGTGGCTGTGGCGGCTTCACTGGCTGCCGCAGGGATGCTGGCCTTCGGCGCCTCGGCAAGGGCCGACAACGACATCGTCTATGTGTCGACGACCAAGAATGCGTCGATCAAGGTGGCCAAGGGCAAGCCGAAGACGATCATGACCAGCGCCGCCTTCTACCAGATCGTCATCGGCGATCCGGAGATCGCCAACGTCAATCCGCTGACCGACAAATCCTTCTACGTGCTCGGCAACAACCTCGGCACCACCGGCATCGCGCTGTTCGATGAGAAGAAGCAACTCGTCGGCACCGTCGACATCGAGGTGACGCTCGACACCGACCAATTGGCCAGCACCATCCGCGCCAGCGTGCCGGACGCCAGGATCAAGGTCGGCTCGGCCAATGGCCGTGTCGTGCTGTCGGGCGAGGCCGATGACGCGGTCGCCGCCGAAAAGGCAAACAAGATCGCGACGCGTTTTTCCGGCGCCGAGGAGGTGATCAACTCGGTCAACATCTCGTCGTCGCAGCAAGTCCAGCTCAACGTCCGCTTTGTCGAGATCAACCGCCAGGCGGGTCAGGATCTCGGCGCCAAATACAGCGCCAATTTCGCCTTAGGCCTCGGCGGGCGCGACGTCACCATCGATCCGGGTACCTTGCCGGGGGCCGGGACCGGCGAGATTATCGGYCGGTTGCTGTCGGACGGTGTGTCGATCGATATCGCCATCAAGGCGCTGGAAGAGCGCGGCCTGGCCCGTCGGTTGGCCGAACCGAACCTGATCGCCCGTTCCGGCCAAACGGCAAGCTTTCTCGCCGGCGGCGAATTTCCGATCCCTGTTTCCGAGGACAACGGCAAGATCTCGGTCAGCTACAAGAAATACGGCGTCAGCCTTGATTTCACGCCGACAGTGCTGAAGGACGGGTTGGTCAGCCTGGATATCGCGCCGGAAGTCTCATCGGTCGACGCGTCGGCCTCCTACAATATCGGCAACATATCGGTGCCCGGCTTCATCGTGCGCCGCGCCAGGACATCGGTCGACCTGAAGAATGGCCAGAGCTTCATGATTGCCGGATTGCTGCAGTCGCAAAACGACATCACCACGTCGCGCATTCCCGGGCTTGGCAAAATGCCGGTGCTTGGCGCGCTGTTTTCGTCGAAATCCTATCAGCGGCGCGAGACCGACCTGGTCATGATCGTCACGCCCTATCTGGTCAAGCCGGTCGATCCGTCGAAGAAACTCATCGTGCCGACCGATGGTACGCAGCCTGCCAGCAACGCCGACTATTTTCTCAACAACACCGACGAAGTGAAGACGTCCGACACCAATCGCGCGTTGGCAATGGCCGGCGGCACTGTCGCGCAGCCGGCTGCCGTTACCACGGTCGGGCATTTCCTCGACCTGCCGAAGGACTGAAAACATGCGTCTGGTCTTGAGATCGAGCATCGCCTTGCTGCTGGCCGGCTTCGCTGCCGGCTGCACCAGCGACGACTATGTGCGCACCGAAGGGGTGACGCCGGCCGCTGGCAACGCGCAAGCCGCCGACACCGTCATGCAGATGGTCGATCCCTGGAAATACGGTGTCCAGAACACAAAGCTTCTCGTTCCAGCCCAGCGCGGCGACGTGGTGGCCATCACTCCCGATCAGGCGGCCGGCGCGAAAGCGTCGCAATCCACGACAGGCAACTGATCCAACAGGCGGCGACCGGACAGGCTGACAGAATGGCAAACGGCATCAAGACCAGGAAGATCCTGCTCGTATCGACCGACAGGACCTTTGTGCAGGACACGCGGACCGCATTCGCCGCCTCCGAGGTCATCCAGCTGTCGACAGTGGAAAAGAATGTCGCGGAGCTGCGCGGCGAGATCCAGGAGGCCGATTTCGGCGCCATCATCGTCGACATGGATGCGGCAAGGCTGGAGGAGGTCGAGTCGCTGCAGCGCATCATGCGCCGGCTGGAGGACAAGGTGCCGGTCGTCGTCGTCACCCAGGAGTTCAATGCCGCCGCGGTGCGCATCCTGGTACAGCTCAAGGTCGCGGATTTCCTCGTCAAGCCGATCACCACCGCCGACCTGGTGCGCTCCGTGGTGCGGGCGCTGCAAGGGCCCGGGCGCGAGGAAAACACCGAGTCGCAGATCTACACCTTCATGCCGGCCGCGGGCGGCGTCGGCACCACAACGCTGGCACTGCAGACCGCCTTCCAGTTGCATCACTCGGTGACGCGCGGCGCGTCGACTTGCGTGGTCGACCTCAATTTCCAGCAGGGCGCCTGTGCCGAATATCTCGACCTCGAGCCGCGTTTCGACATCACCGAGATCGAGAACCAGCCCGAACGCCTCGACCGGCAACTGCTCGACGTGATGCTGTCGAAGCATGCCAGCGGACTTTGCGTGCTGGCGGCGCCGACGCATCCGGCGGAAATGCGCTCGTTCAAGACCGATGTCGTGGTGCGCATGCTGGACCTCGTTTCGGCCTATTTCGACAATGTCGTCATCGACATGCCGCGCACCTGGTTTCCGTGGACGGAAACGGTGCTGCTCGGTTCCAACAAACTCTACATCGTCGCCGAAATGACGGTGCCGTGCCTGCGCCACACGCAGCGTCTGATCCAGGCGGTCTACGAGACCGCCGGCAAGGAAGTGAAGCCGAACGTCATCGTCAATCGTTTCGAGCAGAAGATGTTCGACAACGGCATCAAGCAGGCGGACGTCCAGGAAATCCTCGGCGAGCATTTCGTTGGCGGCATTGCCAACAACTACCGGCTGGTGCGCGAGGCAGTCGATCGGGGCGTGCCGCTGCACGAGATCGACCCGAACGCCAATGTCGTCAACGATTTGAAGAAGATCATCCTGCCGGAGGAAGCAGTCCAACCCCGGGCGAAATCGCGCTCGCTGTTTGGCATGGGCCGGGGATTGCTTAAGAGGAAGGCCGGATGACCAGCCGCTTTTCCACCCTGCAGAACCGCGATGCGCGTCCGCAGCGCGCCGCCGAGCCGGTGCCGGTCGCGCATCATGCCGTCGTCATTCCGACCAACCGAAAGGCTTTGACGGCAAAGCCGGAAGCCGCACCGGCAAAGAATGCCAACAAGGTGCTCGATGCGCGCGTGCGTATCCACCGGCTGCTGCTCGAGGAGATCAACCTAGTCGCGCTGGAGCGTTTGCCCAAGGATGAGATGCGCCGGCAAGTATTTGATTTCGTGTCGGAAAAGACCAAGCAAGAGCGGATGGCGATCAACACCGTCGAGCTTGACGCGCTGGTCGACGACATCGTCGACGAGATGGTCGGCCTCGGTCCGCTGGAGCCGTTGCTCAAGGATCCCGACATCAACGACATCCTGATCAACGGCCACCAGAACTGCTTTGTCGAAAAGAAGGGCAAGCTGCAGCCGGTCCATATCCCGTTCAAGGACGAGGCGCATCTGCTGCGCATCGTCAACAAGATCGTTGCCGCGGTCGGCCGTCGTGTCGACGAATCGCAGCCGATGGTCGACGCACGCATGCTGGACGGTTCGCGTTTCAACGCGGCCATCCGCCCGGTTGCGGTCGACGGGCCGCTGGTGTCGATCCGCAAATTCTCCAAGAACAAGCTCGGCCTGCACAAGCTGGTCGAGTTCGGCGCCATCACCCAGAACATGGCCGAAGTGCTGGCGGCGGCCGTGCATGCCCGCAAGACGACGATCATTTCGGGCGGCACCGGCACCGGCAAGACGACCATGCTCAACGCGCTGTCGGCTTTCATTCCCGAAGATGAGCGGCTGATCACCATCGAGGACGCGGCCGAACTCCAGCTGCAGCAGCCGCATGTGGCGCGCATGGAGACGCGTCCCGCCAACATCGAGGGCCATGGCGAACTGAAGCAGCGCGATCTGGTCAAGAACGCGCTGCGCATGCGCCCAGACCGCGTCATCCTCGGCGAGTGCCGCGGCGAGGAGGCCTTCGACATGCTGCAGGCGATGAACACCGGCCACGAAGGATCGATGGCGACCATCCATGCCAACACGCCCCGCGACGCCATTTCGCGCCTGGAGCAGATGCTTGGCATGACCGGCATGCCGATGACGGTGCAGTCCATCCGCAGCCAGATCGCCAGCGCGCTCGACCTTATCGTGCAGCTGACGCGCCTGTCCGACGGCAAGCGCAAGGTGACCAGCGTCGCCGAGGTGACCGGCATGGAAGGTGATGTCATCCAGATGCAGGAGATATTCCGCTTCGTGCGCACCGGCATGGACGCCGACGGCAAGATCCTCGGCCACTACGAGGCGACCGGCATCCGGCCGCGTTTCCTCGAGGATTTGCGCGCCATGGGCATCGAGTTCCCCGGGCGATACTTCGAACCCGGCCGGCCGCAGGAGTAGTCAGGTGTTCGACGGGCTCAGCGCTATCTATGTCGTCTATGCCGCGGCGGCACTTACCGGCATCCTGATCGCCGAGGCCTGCTACCTGCTCTATGCCGGCCGCAGCGACAAGCGCACCGCCATCAACCGGCGCATGAAACTGCAGGAAAACACGATCAGCCAGGAGCAGGTGCTTGTGCAACTGCGCAAGGAGCGCGGCCTTGACGCGGGTACGTCGCTGTTCTCGCCGGAACGGTTCCGCGCCTTGCGAACCCAGTCTGGCATGGTCATGCCGCTGCCGAAATTCCTGATGACCACCTGCGGCGCGGCATTCGCCGCGGCTCTGGCCGCCATGTGGTACGGCTTGCCGCCGCTGCTCGGGCTCGTCCTGTTTGTCATGCTTGTGCCGATCCTGCCGGTGATGACGCTGCGCTTCAAACGCGGCCGCCGGCTGAAGCGGTTCGGCACGCAACTGCCGGAGGCACTGGAACTGATCACGCGCGGCCTGAAGGCCGGCCATCCGGTGCCGGTGGCGGTCTCCATGGTGGCGCGCGAGATGCCCGACCCGATCGGCAGTGAATTCGGCGTYATCGCCGACGAGGTGACCTATGGATCGGACCTGGTTTCGGCCTTGAACTCGCTGTTCGACCGGGTCGGCCATGAGGACCTGCCGCTGTTCGTCACCGCCGTCTCGATCCAGAGCAGTTCGGGCGGCAATCTGCGCGAGATCCTCGACGGCTTGGCGTTGACGATCCGTGAGCGTGGCAAGCTGCGCCGCAAGGTGCGCGCCATTTCGACCGAAGGCCGCATGTCGGCCTACATTCTGACGGCGATACCGGCGCTGCTGTTTGCGGCCATCATGGCGCTGATGCCAGCCTTCTACCGCAACGTCTGGGGTGAGCCGCTGACCTGGTACCTGATTGGCGGCTCGGTCGCATGGCTGATGCTGGGCAATCTGATGATGTTCAAGATGTCGAATTTCAGGTTCTGACATGCAAGCCTCCATCGAATTCCTCGCCTCGCTTGCGCCGACCTCGTTGATGCCCGTAGCCATCCTGTTGCTGGCCGTGGGCGCCGTCGCGGTGGCCTGGCCGATGGTGGCGGCGAAGGGCGACCGCAACGACGTCATGCGCCGGCTCAAGGTGGATCACGGTCCGGCGGCCGCGAAGCCCGAGCCGGTGCCGAAGAAGAATACCAGCATCGTGCGCGAGAAGGCGGTGAAGAGGGCGCAGGAATTCTATGCCAAGAGCGATCCGGAAAATGTCGCCCGGCTGCGCATGACGCTCATCCAGGCGGGCTACATGGAGCCGCGCGCCGTCGGCATGTTTTTCCTCGTCCGGTTCATCGCGATGATCGGCACGGCCATCAGTGTCTTTGTGCTCAACCAATGGATGGCCAGTCCAGACGCGACGATGGCCAGCCGGTGGACGTTCGTGATCCTTTCGGGAGCGGCCGGCTACTTCCTGCCTGGGCTGGTGCTGAGCCAGAAGGTGCGGGAAAAGCGGCGCGAATACCGCAACGGCTTTCCCGATTTCATGGACCTGATGATCGTCTGCTCGGATGCCGGCATGAGCATGGAGGCCGGCATCGAGCGCGTTTCGAAGGAACTCGCCAAGACCTATCCCGCGCTCAGCCAGAACCTGCAGCTTGTGTCGCTGGAGCTGAGGGCAGGGCGCAGCCTCGACGATGCGCTGAAGGCGCTTGCCGACCGCCTCAGCCTGGACGAGGTGCGTTCCTTCGCCACCCTTCTACAGCAGTCGAAGGAACTCGGCACCAGCCTGTCGGGCGCGCTGCGCGTCTTTTCCGATGAAATGCGCCACAAGCGCATGTCGCTGGCCGAGGAAAAGGCGCACGCCCTGCCGGCCAAGATGTCGGTGCCGGTAACGGTGTGCATCCTGCCGGTGGTGCTGATGATCGCCATCATCCCGATCATCGTCAAAATGATGACGGAGCGCTAGGAAGCGCGTCCCTCGAACGCCCAGTCCAAGCCGTGTCTTGCACGCGGCCCGGTCAAGATCCTCTGGCCTGCACCGGGTGGTTAATGGCTGGTGTGCCCAAAGCTTAATTTTGAGCGTGTTTCGGCACCGAAGTTTAATCGCCTTTCCTGTAATGTGTTTCCTGAAGAACGACCCGGCAAATCGGGCGATGAGGCAGGGGCATGCGTCACAGTAATTTCACGGCAATGGCTGCGGTGGCGGCCGTCTTAATGATGTCTGGTTGTACGACGAGTGGCGTCGACACCACCAAGACCACGGCCATCCAACCGGTGGCAAAGGACATCGATACTTCCGATCTGGYGCAAGGCAAGGCGCAGTTTCGCGACGCCAATTACGGCCTCGCCGAACAGCACTTCCGCAAGGCCGTCGAGTTGAAGGCCGACAATGCCGAAGCCTGGATGGGGCTCGCCGCTTCCTATGACGAACTTGGCCGCTTCGACTTCGCCGACCGAGCGTACGACCAGCTTCTGAAAGTCGCCGGCCGCAAGCCGCAGATCGTCAACAACATGGGGTATTCGCAACTGTTGCGTGGCAATCGCAAGAAGGCCAAGGCGCTGCTGCTCGAAGCGAGGGCCGGCATGGCCGATCCGACGGTCGTCAACGCCAATCTCGCCCTCTTGAACAAGGGTTGATCTGGTCGTCGCGTCCTGGAGCCGGATGATTTCAGGTCGAATCGACCTGAAATCTGAATCCGCTTCTAAATCAAAGGGATAGAGAAAGATGTCGTCCGAAAATCGCTCACACTTTTCGGCATCATGCTCCAGGGTGCTGTTTCGGGACACAGGGCATGGACGCTTTGTAAACCCTATGCGCAGGTTGCGTCGGAAGACCGGCTGAAAACCCGTATCCGAGGGCTGCCGCTGACCTAGAATGCAGTGCAACCGCCGACTCTCGAGAGGCCCTCGCCCAACATGTTGGACTTCAGTTCGCTCCTGCTCGCGGCCGCGCTGTCGGGCACATGCCTCAGCGCTACCATGTTTGCGATCTGGTTCACCGCGCCCAAGGCACGCTTTGTGCTGACTGTGGCGTGCGGCATTCTGGTGCTCGTCGCGCATGTGATCCTGTTCTGGCGATACACCAAGGAGCCCGATCCGGTGCTCTGCCAGATCGTGCTTGCGCTGCTCAGCCTGGGGTTCCTGATCCTCTGCCTGTCGGCCATGCAGTATCTCGGCGTGCCCAGCCACAGACGTGCCGTTGCACCGACGCTCGCCGCCATGACTATTTGCGCGGCCGTGACCTCCATCGGCCTCGACGGTGTCGGCTTCATCATCACCTACGCGACGGTGACGGCGCTGCTCTCGGCGATCGGCGCCATGTTCTGGATCAACGGCAGCCATGATCGCCGGATCCTGCTGGTGGTTTCGTTTCTGAGCGGCACCTGTGCGGTGTCGTTTGCGCTCTGTGGCATGGTTTTGCTGGGCAAGGGGCAGTGGGCGCTCGCGGTCGCGCCCGACAATTGGGCCGAACGCCTGAACTCCGTCGTGGCGGTGGCCTGCATGACCGGGCTCGGCGCCTTGACGCTCTCCCTCCACCATCTGCAAGCACAGATCGAACTGAAGGCCGAGACCATGACCGACCCGCTGACCGGGTTGATGAACCGCCGGGGATTAATGTCGCTCTATGGCGAGCGGAGTTTCGGTCCATTCATGTCCGTCGTCATGTTCGACCTCGACCACTTCAAGCGGACGAACGACGTCTACGGTCACCCGGTCGGCGACCAGGTGCTGTGCCGCTTCGCCGCCGTCATCAAGAAATATGCCCGGACCGGCGTCGACGCCTTTCGCCTGGGCGGCGAGGAATTTGCCGTCGTCATGTCGCGGATGACGGAGGAAAGGGCCTACGACCTCGCCAGCAAGATCGGCGTTGCCTTCGGCACCGAAATCGTTGCCACCCCGCTCGGCCCGTTGCGCAGCACGGTCAGCGGCGGCATCGGCTTTGGCGAGGCCGATGGCCGCAGCCTCGACGAGGTGCTGGCCGAGGCGGACATAGCGCTCTATGCCGCCAAGCGCGCCGGGCGAAATTGCGTCATCAGCCGCAAAGGCATGAGCAAGGCCGAACCGGGCAAGCCGGCCTTGCGCTCAGCGTAGTTACTCGGCCGCACCCAGATAATCCGACAGAGGCGGGCAGGAGCAGACCAGGTTGCGGTCGCCTGCAACATTGTCGATGCGCGACACCGGCGGCCAGTATTTTGCTGCCGTGTCGGCGTCACCGGCGGGATACGCCGCCTCCAGACGCGAATAGGGATGGGTCCACTGGCCGGCCAGCGCCTCGGCGGCGGTGTGCGGTGCGTTGACCAGCGGATTGTCGGCCAAAGGCCATTCGCCCTTGGCGACTTTCGCTGCCTCTCCGGCGATGGCGATCATCGCCTCGCAGAAGCGGTCGAGTTCCCGCTTGGGCTCGGACTCGGTCGGCTCGACCATCAGCGTGCCGGCGACCGGGAACGACATGGTCGGCGCATGGAAACCATAGTCGATCAGGCGTTTGGCGACATCGTCGACACTGATGCCGGCGCTCTCCTTGAGCACGCGCGTGTCCAGGATGCACTCATGGGCAATGCGATCGTGTCTGCCCTTGTAGAGGAGCGGGAAGTGCGGTGCGAGCCGCGTCGCCACGTAGTTTGCCGAAACGATCGCCGTCTCGGTCGCCTGCTTCAGGCCGGAACCGCCCATCATGCGGATGTACATCCAGGTGATCGGCAGGATGGAAGCACTGCCGAAGGGGGCGGCCGACACGGCATGCGCCGAGCCTTCGGTGACATGACCCGGCAGATAGGGTTTTAGGTGCGCCCTTACGCCGATCGGGCCGACACCTGGGCCGCCGCCACCATGCGGAATGCAGAAGGTCTTGTGCAGGTTCATGTGGCAGACATCGGCGCCGATGTCGCCGGGGCGAGCGAGGCCGACCAGCGCGTTGAGGTTGGCGCCGTCGAAATAGACCTGTCCACCATGCTCATGGATGAGGGCGCAGAGATGGCGCGCGCCTTCCTCATACACGCCATGCGTCGAGGGATAGGTGAACATCAGCGCCGCGAGGTTCTTGGAATGCTCATTGGCCTTGGCCCTCATATCGTCCATGTCGATATTGCCATCCTCCAGGCAGCGCACGACGACGACGCTCATGCCGGCCATCGCCGCGCTCGCAGGATTGGTGCCATGTGCGGAAGATGGGATAAGGCAGATGGTGCGATGGCCTTCGCCGCGCGAGCGGTGATAGGCGCGGATGGCAAGCAATCCGGCATACTCGCCCTGGCTGCCGGCATTGGGCTGCAGGCTGACCGCGTCGAAACCGGTGATCTCAGACAGCCAGCCTTCCAGTTCGCCGGCCATGGCGCGGTAGCCGGCCGAATGGCTGGCCGGCGCGAACGGATGCAGGTTGGCGACGCTTGGCCAACTCACCGGCATCATCTCGGCGGCGGCGTTGAGCTTCATGGTGCAGGAGCCCAGCGGGATCATGGTGCGGTCGAGCGCCAGATCCTTGTCGGCCAGCCGGCGCAGGAAGCGCATCATCTCGGTTTCCGACTTGTTCTCGTGGAACACAGGTTGCGTCAGAAACTCCTTGCCGCGCGGCTTTCCCGGCACCGTGCTGTCGGCCGAGGGACCAGCCTTGGCGCCGAACAATGCCGCGATTGCGTCGAGATCGGCGTCGGTCGAGGTCTCGTCGAAGCTGATGCCGATATGGTCGGCATCGACGACGCGCAGCAGCCGGCCGGTCTTTTCGGCCGCAGCGGCTATCTGCGCCGCCTTGCCCTTCGCCTCCACCGTCACCGTATCGAAGCGGCTGGCGCCGATCACCGACACGCCTGCCGCTTCGAGGCCGCCTGCCAGGCGGTTGGCCAGCGCGTGAATGCGCCCGGCAATCGCCTGCAGCCCGGCGGGGCCGTGCCAGATGGCATAGGCGGTCGCCATGTTGGCCAGCAGCGCCTGCGCGGTGCAGATGTTGGAGGTCGCCTTGTCGCGGCGGATATGCTGTTCGCGTGTCTGCAAGGCAAGCCGGTAGCCGGGCCGGCCCTTGCTGTCGGTCGACTGGCCGACCAGGCGGCCGGGCATCAAGCGCGTCAGCCTGTCGGCGACGGCGCAATAGGCGGCGTGCGGGCCGCCAAAGCCCATCGGTACGCCAAAACGCTGCATCGGACCGACGGCAATGTCGGCGCCGAGCTTTGCCGGCGCGTCGGTCAGCGTCAGGCCGAGCGGGTCGGCGATGAACACGACCAGCGCGCCGGTGGCGCGTGCCTTGTCGATCGCCGCCTTGTGGTCGCCATAGACGCCGAACGTGTCCGGCCAGGAGACAAGCAGGGCGGCGGTGTTGTCGTCGATCGCCTCGCCGTCGATCTCGATGCCGAGCGGTTCGGCGCGGGTGCGCACCACGTCCAGCGTCTGCGGATGCGGCGTGCCGGCAAGTGCCACCTTGGTGCGCTTGTCGCGGTGATGGCGCAAGGCGATGCCGACCGCTTCGGCGACCGCCGTTGCTTCATCGAGCAGCGAGGCCGACGCCACCGGCAGGCCAGTCAATTCGGCGACCAGCGTCTGGAAATTGAACAGCATTTCGAGCCGGCCCTGGCTGATCTCCGCCTGGTAGGGCGTGTAGGCCGTGTACCAGGCTGGGTTCTCGAACAGGTTGCGCTGGATGACCGGTGGCACGTGGACGCCGTGGTAGCCGGCGCCGATGAAGCTCTTCAGCACCGTATTTTTCGCCATGATCGCCGACAGTTCGGCCAGCGCTTCCGCTTCGCTGGCCGGAGCTGGCAAGGCGAGCGGCTGGTCGAGGCGGATCGATCTCGGCACGGCCTGGCTGATCAGCGTCTCGATCGAGGGAACGCCGATGACGGCGAGCATTGCTCTGGTGTCGTTGACGCCCGGGCCGATGTGGCGGGCCATGAAGGGGTAGGGTGCTGCGGTCATGTGTCGAGATCCTGATGTCAACCGATATGGGCTTTATAGGCGGCCTCATCCATGAGGCCGGCGAGCTGGCTTTCGTCGGCGAGCTTCATCTTCCACAGCCAGCCGGCACCGGTCGCCGCCGAATTCACCAGCGACGGATCCGACGACAGCGTCCCGTTGGCCTCGGTGATCTCGCCGTCGACGGGCGCATAGACGTCGGAGGCCGCCTTGACGGATTCGACCACCACGGCGGTATCGCCCTTGGCCAGCTTCTTTCCCGTCTCGGGCAGTTCGACGAAGACGAGGTCACCGAGCTGCTCCTGGGCGTAGTCGGTGATGCCGACGGTGGCGATGCCGCCCTCGACGCGGAGCCATTCGTGATCTTCGGTGAAATAGGTTGTTGCCATCGGATTCATCCTTTGCGGTAGCGATGCGGTGTGAAGGGCAGGGAACTGATATCGACTGGGATCTTCGTGCCGCGCACATCGGCGAAAACCCGTGTGCCGGGCTTTGCCAGTGGCGTTGCGACATATCCCATGGCGACCGGATGACCGGCCGAGGGGCCGAAGCCGCCCGATGTGACATGGCCGGCAGGATTGCCGTCGGCATCAAAGAGCGCGGCGCCGGCGCGCACAGGCTGGCGGCCCTCGGGCTTCAGCCCGACCCGCTTTTGCGCGGCTCCTCGTTCGATGGCGGCGCGCAGGGCGTCGGCGCCGATGAAAGCGCCGGTAGCGCGGATTTCTTTCGGGATCGCCCACATCAATCCGGCGCTGGCCGGGTCGGTCTCCGGCGTGATGTCCTGGCCGTGCAGGCAGAGCCCGGCCTCCAGCCGCAGGCTGTCGCGCGCGGCGAGGCCGATCCACAGTACGCGTTCATCGCTGAGCAATTTTGCGACGAGGTCGCGCGCATCGGCCTCCGGCAGGCCGATCTCGAAACCGTCCTCGCCGGTATAGCCGGAGCGGCTCATGAACCAGTTCTGCCGCGGTTCGACACCATGCATGAACAGCAGCGAGCCGGTCTCGATGCCGGCGCGGGAAAGGGCAGCCCAGGCTTCAGCGCCCTGGATAGCCAGGAAGACACGGTCGAGCGGCTCGACCTTGACGTCAAAATCCGCGGCAAGCGCCCGCAAATGCTTTTCGTCGGCCACGGCGTTACCGGCGTTGGCGACCACCATGAACCTGGTATCGCCGAGCCGGGTGACGATCAGGTCGTCCAGGATGCCGCCTGCCTCAGTGAGGAAGAAGGACAGTTTGGACTGCGAGATTTCGAGCGCGCCGGCATCCAGGGGACAAGCGCGGTTGAGTAGCGCAACCGCCTCCGGCCCACTGACCTCGAACAGCTTCATATGCGAGATGTCGAACAGGCCGGCATGCTCGCGGGTGTGAAGATGCTCCTTCATGACGCCGGCCGGATAGGTCAGCGGCATCGACCAGCCGGCAAAGGCGCCGAAGCGCGCACCAGCGGCCACGTGGATATCTTCGAGGGGAAGGTGTTTGGTGTCGTCGCCCGTCATGTCACCTCCAGAGTCGCACGCAATCGGTCGCGAATGGCGACCAGTCCGTGCCCCTCTGTCTGAAGCCTGAGAGACTCGCGCAACCGGAACTCTGTCAGCGGCGCTTACACCTTCGGCGCGGGGGCAAGCCCCGACTTTCCAGAGTGTCTTTCCCGTCTACGGTTCTTTTGCCTGAGAGATTTCGGGCGATTTCCCCTTCGGCGACAGCTTTCGCTGTTCTCTCCCGCAAACAGGTAGGACTCGCAAGAGCCCTCGACTCGTCATCCATAGCCTGTCGACGACACATTGTCACCTGTCAGCGACGTCTAAAGCGCGTCGCGCCGAAACGGATTCAGGCGATGAGCTTTGGCTACTTGTGTTGATGCATGTCGTTTTCCCAAAACCGCAGCACACTTTTGGGTGACATGCATTGGCTGACAAGTGTTCGCTAACCACGCCGTTTGCCGGTTTTTCAAGACACTGCTGATATCGTGGCGGCGGTGAGGCTTTTGGGCAGGCGCTTGCCGGCAGCGGACGGGGACGACAAATGGGCGAATTGATCATGAGCGCGCCGGTGGCGGGGCTGGCCTCGAAAAGCCGCATCACCGGGGAAGACGTGGCCATGTTGCGCCATGAAGTGTTCGGCGACGGCGTGGTGACGCGCGGCGAGGCCGAGGCGCTATTCGCGCTGGACGCCACGGCCAAGGACAAGTGCCAGGAATGGCCTCCGTTCTTTGTCGAGGCCGTCACCGACTACATCGTCCACCAGGAGAAGCCGTCCGGCTACATCTCGCAGGACAATGCCGACTGGCTGATCCGCACGATTTCGCGTGACGGCATGGTCGACAGCCGAACCGAACTCGAGTTGCTGGTCCATGTGCTGGAAGAAGCAAGATCGTCGCCGAGCCAGCTTTGCGTCTATGCGCTGGAGCAGGTCGCCCACGCCGTCATCGACGGCAAAGGGCCGTTGATGCTCGGTGGTGCGTTGGTTCCCGGACTGATCGCCAAGGCGGAGATCGAGCTGCTGCGCCGGATCCTCCACGCCCATGGCGGCGACGGCAACATCGCCATTACCCGCCCAGAGGCCGAGGTGCTGTTCAAGATCAACGAGCGCACTGCTCAAGGACAAAACGATCCGTCCTGGAACGATCTGTTCGTCAAGGCGATCGCCAATTTCGTCATGTGCTCGGCCGGCTATGAGGCACCGACACGCGATGTGGCGCTGCGCCGTGACGCCTTCCTCGAGCACGCCGATCCGGAAATCGGCGGCTTCTTCAGCCGCATGGTCTCCGGTGGCCTCGCCGGCATCATGGAGGCCTATCGCTCCCCCAGCGACATCGAAGCCGAGTGGGAAGCCAAGAACAGGGCGGCCGAGGCCCTGGCCCGCCGCGCCGAGACGATCGATGCCGGCGAAGCCGGCTGGCTGATCGAGCACATCGGGGTAGGCAGGCCTTTGTATGAGAACGAACGTGCGCTGCTGACGCTGATCAAGCACGCGTCACCGGAGATTCACCCGGCGCTTAAGCCGTTGCTCGACAAGGTTGCCTGAACCGGCGGGCAGCGCTCGCTACGCCCCCGGGCCGATCATTATTTTGCGGTGTGCGGTTCAGATTCCACCGTACCAGTCGTAGCCATTGTCTTCCCAATAGCCGCCCCTGCCGCCGCCGACATTGGCGAAGCCGTCGACCAGCTCGATCTTGTAGAGATATTTCGGCATCTTGTAGCCGAGCTGACGCTCGACGCGGGCCCGCAGCGGCGCGCCGTTCTCGACCGGCAGCGGCTTGCCGTTCAGGCCATAGGCAAGGATCGTCTGCGGATGGCGGGCATCGATCAGGTCGATGGTGCCGTAATACTTGATGTCGCCGGAGAGGCTGCGGTCGATCGTGTCGAGGCAATGGAACATGACGTAGCGCGCCTGCGGCTTGACCACTGCCTGGTCGAGCTCCAGCGACAGCGGCGTGCCTGTCCATTTGGCGATGCAGATCCAGCCTTCGACGCAATCTTGGCGGGTGAGC
>NZ_JBFUDZ010000036.1:0-58949 GCF_056404455.1 Mesorhizobium sp. P2_D1 | reverse complement strand
GCCAGAAGGCGAGGCAAGATGCCGCCGACGCCGCCGCGCGCAGCCAAGCCCAGAAGATCGACGACGCCGTTGCCGGCCGGACGCCGGCCGACAACAGGGGGAGGCTGGCGAAATGGTCAAGATCACAGTGCTCTCGGTCCTGCTGGCCGGCTGCGCAAGTGCTGGCGGGTCGTTCTGCGCGGTCGAGCATCCCATCCGGCTGGCAAAGGCAGAAGTGGCGACTCTTTCCGGCGCGACGGTGGCGGCGATCCTGGCGCACAATGAAAAGGGCCAGGCACTTTGTGGATGGAGGCCGTGATGCACGATCTGTTCGACCTGCTCGGCATCAAGGGACCGGTCGTCGCCGCCGGCCTTGCCGGTGGCGTCCTGCGGGCGCTGTCGCGGCATCGCTACAAGCTGCGCGAAATGGTGGCTTCGCCGATCTGCGGCGCGCTTGCCGCGGCCTATTTGACGCTGCCGGTGGTGTCCTATGTCAGGATCGCCGGCCTGCCGATGCCCGACCCCGCCGACGACACCACCACGCTTGCAGCGGCTTTCCTGATCGGCGTCTGCGCCATGTGGATCTCTGACATCCTGTTCGAGTTTGTCGTTCGCAGGTTCAAGCCGGGGGTGCAGGAGTGAAACCGCAAACGGCAACCAACCCCTCCGCCGCTCGTTGACCCTATGCTTGGTTGATCCCTAGCACTCCAGAGCCTGCCCGCCGCCGCAAGGTGGCGGGCTTTTTTGCGTTCCGGCCCGATCAGGCAAGGATGTTGACGGCGCGTGCCGCGACCAGCGCGATGGTCAGCAGCGAGATCATGGCCTCGGCCATCATCAGCAGCTTCGCGCGTTGGCTGAGTGGCAGCGTGTCGGTCGGAGAGAAGGCTGTCGCATTGGTGAAGGCGAGGAAGAAATAGTCGACGAAGCCGGGCAGCCAATCGCGGAGATCACGGTCGTTCAGCGTCATCTGCGCAAACAGGAAATCAGCCTGCGCGAGCTTGACGAGGCCGCAGGTCGGCGGCCCGCCCCGGTCGGTGCTCCAGAACCACAGGGCAAAGACGATGATGTTGGTCACCCAGATGTTGAGCGCGTCGATCAACAGCGTCGTGCCGCTGTTGCCGGCGTGCCCCTCCAGCAAGGCTCGCACCAGCAGGGCCAGCGAGCCGCAATTCATGACGCTGATGATGGCGGTCATGGTCAGGGCCGTTCTGCGGATCATGACGCGAAACTGGCCGATCGCATGCCATTCGTGATCCTCGACCGCTTTTCTTGTGGCGACCTGTGTCCAGGCCGTTGCCACCGACAAGGGCAGCAGCAGGGCGGCTTCCAGCGCCGGCGCCAGCCAGCGCGGCCCGAAGGAGAGGTTGTTGATGACCAGAAGCTGCAGGCAGATGATGACGAGGACGGCCGCACGCGCCATCCAGAAGTCGAGCGCACGGTAGTGGATGACGGCATGGTGGTGGCGCATCGGGACCCGGATTTTTTCGGACAGGGTCAGACGTGCAACGCTGTCCTGCCTGGAGAGAGGACGCCGATGCTCCTGCCCGATCTTGGTGCTGCAATGGCACACAGCTATACTTTTTCGTAAGCTTCGATTTTTGGGGCTGTTCGTCAAACCGGACTATGTGATTTAAGCGCCGCATGGCGGGGATAGATGGATCCATGGATCACTTGGTGCCGGCGGGATTGCCCGCCGCCGGCGTCCATTCCCCATCGGTTTTGTCCAATCTGATCCGTCATCCCTGGCATTTGCTTGCGCTTTTGTGCCTGATGCAGATCCTGTGCTGGACGGTGGCACCGGCGCTTATCAACGTCTCACCGCCCAACGATGTCGTCGAAGGCTTCATGTGGGGACGCGAATGGGTGCTGTTGACCTACAAGCATCCGCAACTTCCCGCATGGCTGCTCGAGACCAGCCATCTCCTGACCGGATCGTTCCGCTGGCCGCAATATCTCGTGGCCCAGCTGACGATCTCGGCGACGTTCGTCCTGGTCTATCTGCTGGCCCGCGACATGCTCGGGCAGAGGCGTGCGCTGGCCGCCGTGCTGTTGATGCCGTCGCTCTATTTCTTCGGCTGGCCGACCCCGCAGTTCAATCATGACTACGCGCAGATGCCCTTCTGGGCCGCTATCTGCTGGCTGTTGTGGCGTGCGGGCCGCGGCGGTGGGCCGGTCTGGTGGCTGGCGCTCGGACTGGTGTCGGGCGTCGGGCTCTACGCCAAGTTCTCGACCGGCCTGCTGTTGCTGTTTGGCGCGATCTGGCTGTTGTCCGACGCGCGGGCACGCAGCCGGCTCGCCACGCCTTGGCCATGGCTTGGGCTTGCGGTTTGCGTCGCTGTCGCGGCACCGCTGGCCATCGAGCTCTACCGCGTCGATTTCCTGCCGCTGACCTACGCCGCCTGGCGCGATCAGTGGGTGATGGCGCATCGCTCCCGCTTTTATTATATCGGCGTCCAGACGGCCGGACTCTGCGGCTTTTTTCTGGTGCTGGCGATATCAGGGCTGCTGCGGCGCTCGCCCCCGCCGCAAGAGCCGGTCGGGCGCGGTACGCTTATCTATCTCCTGTGGATGGGACTTGGCCCGGCGATCCTCATCATGGTGGCGTCCCTGTTCACCGGCACAGGCGAGGCCTGGGGCGCGCCGATGTACAATCTTGCGGGCGTCGTGGCGCTCGCCTTCCTGGGCCACCGTCTCGGCGCCGTCGAGATGCGAAAGCTGGTAATCTGCGCGCTCATCTGCATCATCGCCATATCTGGTGCCTATGCGGGCATCCGCTGGACGAAATGCAATCTGCGCGGGCGCATGGACGCCGTCTGCTGGCCGGCGCAGAAGATCTCGGATGAGGCAGAAGCCGTCTGGCACGCGGCGACGCCCGGTCGGCTCGACATCGTCGGCGGCCATAACATTGTTGCGCCGCTGGCGGGCCTCAATGCTTATGACAAGCCGTCGATCTTCACCGAGCTGAACATGCAGTACGCCCCCTGGATCACCAAGCAGCGGCTGCGCGATCACGGCATACTCCTGGTCTGGCCCGGGCGCGACGTGCCACCCTATCTGCAGGCGTGGCTAGGCAAACTGCCGGTCAAAACCGTTCTCTTCGACTGGTCGCTCAAGGCGCCGCCGATGGCGATCAGCTTTGCGGCCGTTCCGCCCGGCGCGCCGCAGCTGCCGAGTGTGATCGACAGCCTCGCCCAACCCGGCAACTGAAGCAGGGTCGGCCGGTCCGCTGGACGAAGCAAGAGACAATGCCCATTTATGGGGAGATCCAACTTGCTTTTGCGCAATTCCAGACGGAAAACCACTACGCATTTTTCCTGGAATTGCTTTTTGAGGAGACGTGATATGGCGACTTCGACCGAACGCGCAGTGCTTGCCGGCGGCTGTTTCTGGGGCATGCAGGATTTGATACGGCGCTATCCCGGCGTCATCTCCACCCGTGTCGGCTACAGCGGTGGCGATGTGCCCAATGCCACCTACCGCAACCATGGCACCCATGCGGAGGCCATCGAGATCAATTTCGATCCGGCCATGATCAGCTATCGCACGCTGCTGGAGCGCTTTTTCCAGATCCACGATCCGACGACCCGCAACCGGCAGGGCAACGATGTCGGAATGAGCTATCGCTCGGCGATCTATTACACGAGCGATGAACAGAAGCTAATCGCCGAAGACACCATCGCCGATGTCGACGCATCTGGCCTGTGGCCGGGCAAGGTCGTCACCGAGGTCGCACCGGTTGGCCCCTTCTGGGAGGCCGAGCCCGAACATCAGGACTATCTGGAGAAATACCCCAACGGCTACACCTGCCACTTCGTCAGACCGGGCTGGAAGCTGCCGGTTCGCCAGAAGGCGGTTTCGTAGGGTCTACAGCGCCGGTTCTGCCAGGCATGCCGCTTGACGAGGTCGTCGAGCGGCATCGTTGCATTCCAAACGCCTTTTCAGTCAGCTTGCCGCGTTGGTGAAGCCGTCCAGCTTTTCACCAATGTCCGAAAGTGCCCTTCGAACGATTGTTTCGACCATGTCTTGCCGATCGGGATCGAGCATACGAAGACCCCGCTGGATCGCATCACGCCAGCTGGTGCCACGGTTCCATGCTTCGGCAAACACCGCGGCGAGGTCGTCTTGCCTGCGGGCAGTTTTCATCGCCTCGACAAGCAAGCTTGCCTGAAGAATGTCCTTTTCCCGCTTTGCGGCGCCGTTTGCATTCATTTGGCGCAGGGAAGCAACAATCAGTTTGTGGACAGCATATCGCTCGGGTGAGGGGACCAGCACCGGGACTCCGGATCGATGCAGCAAGACGGTTCTTACGGGTTCGCGGATCAGAAAATCCAGGAATCGCAAAGGCTGCGCCGACGCGCCGCCCAGAGACGGCATCGCGCTCGCGTGGTCGGCGTAGTCGTCGCTGCCCCGATTTGGGGTCAGGAATTCGACCTTATACCGGGAAGCGTTTTCGAACTGTGTGGTGCGACCGGCATCCGTTCGGTGTGGAATTTCGCGAAACGAAGGATCGATATCGCGCAGCACATCCATGATCGGCGGCAGACTGTCGTTCACTTCGACGGAAACCGAGTGAAATTGAGCAAAGTCGGCATCGCCTGTTTGCAGCGCCACCCCCGGTAGCCTTACGCCCAGATATCCGGCGTAGGTTTGGAACGCGACGGTACCGACCAGTACGCCTCGCAGGCGGTAAAACCCGGCCTTGCCAAGGGCTTCAACGATATCACCGGTAAATTTCTCCGGCTCCGTCAACCCAGCCTCGCGGACAAGCGTCGATACAAGCTTGCGACGGCTCTTCAGGTCGCTTTTGATTTCCCTGAAGGCGGCGACGCGTTTTGCGATCTCGGGATCGTCGGCCGGGCCGACATATCGTCTTGTTGTCTTCGGCCGAGTCTCCTCAAAATACCAGTAGTCGCGGCCTTTTACGGGGACTCGCACGAAATTGCCCGCGGTCGAGAAGTCGGTTTGGAACGACGCGTCCAGGCTTCGTTGCACGAGTTCAGCGAACAAGGTGCGATAAGCGATGTCGATCGATTTCATCGTGCGTTCGACCAATGTCTCTAGGTTATAAGAAATTTGCGGTTCTCTTATAGCTGCGCGCTTTTGCTCCGCATTTCAAGTGAGTTATAAGAAAATTGCGAAAAACTTATAACTGTCGGACTGGCGCCACGCTCATACGCCACGGAGCAATCCATTGCGGCGGGGAACGGGCTGCGGCGGATTATCAAGCCTGCTGTATCGGATAGAGGGTCAGGATATTGACGTTGACCCTTGGTGGCTGCGAGACTGCGTAGAGCATGGCGGCGGCGATGTCCTCGCTCTCCAGTTGCTCCATGTCGCCCAACCTTTGCTCGACAGCCAGCCGAACATCGTCGCGCATATTGGCGGTGAACTCGGTCCTGACCGCGCCCGGCTCGATCACCGTGACGCGGATACCGTCCTTGCCGATTTCGCGGCGCAATGATTCGGCGATAGCGCTGGCCGCATGCTTGGTGCCGGAATAGACCACCGACGGGTGGATGTAGCGGCCGGTGCCCGACGAAACGATGACGATGTGGCCTGATCCCTGCCGTTTCATTGACGGCAGCGCCGCGTTGATCGTGTAGAGCAGACCCAGAATGTTGATGTCGACCATCTCCCGGTATTCGCGGGTGGTGGTGTTCTGGAAGGGTGCGGCGACGCCGACACCGGCAACATTGAACAGCAGGTCCAGCCGGCCATGGCTTTCCAGCACGCGCCGGACCATGGCTGTGGCCTGTGCCTCGTCGGTGATGTCGGTCTCGATGGCCAAGGCCTCGCCGCCGTTGTCGCGGATGCGCGCGGCCAGGTCGTCGAGGCGCTGCCGACGTCGCGCCGCGATGGCGACGACAGCACCTTGCTCCGCCAGCGCCAGCGCGGTTGCCGCGCCAATGCCCGAGGAGGCGCCGGTCACCAAGGCGATTTTTCCGTTGAGTTTCTGCATCTTCGTTGCTCCTGTTCAGAGGGAGATTCAGGTGTGTTCGATGCCGATGATCGCAGCCGTCCGAGGCGTGTCCTTAAGCTAGGCAGCAGACGCCATACCGAAAATGCGATAGGATGCCATCATACTCATTGGAGAATCTGGCATAATGCGAGGTAGCGACTATGCCGAGCTGAAAGCCTTTGCCGCTGTCGTGGCGCATGGCAGCTTCGCCCGTGCCGCTGAAGATCTGCGGATTTCAGCGTCGACGCTCAGCCAGACGATCCGTCAGCTCGAAACGCGGCTTGGCCTGCGCCTGCTCAACCGCACGACCCGCAGCCTCTCCTTGACCGAAGCCGGCGCGCGCCTGCATGCGCGCTTCGCGCCGGCTATGGCCGAGATGAAGGCGGCGGTCGGCGATGCGACGGCCTTGCGCGACACACCGGCCGGCGTCTTGCGCGTCCATATGCCCAGCGTTGCCGCCGCCACCTATCTGGAGCCGTTGCTTGGCCGTTTTCATGAGGCATGGCCGGACATCGTGCTCGATGTGACGATCGACGATGCCGCCGTCGACATCGTCGAGGCCGGCTATGATGTCAGCGCCAGGCTCGGCGAATTTCTCGAATCCGACATGGTCGCGGTGGCGCTTGGCGGCACGCAGCGCCAACTCGCCGTGGCCTCGCCGGACTACCTCGCCCGCTACGGATCGCCGTCGGCACCGGCCGATCTGCTCCAGCACCGCTGCATCAATTGGCGCCGGCCGGGCAGTGCCGGGCCCTACGCATGGGAATTCGCCAGAGGCGGCGAATGGTTCTCGGTCGTGGTCAATGGTCCGCTTGTCGTCTCCAGCCGCGACATGGCGATTGCCGCCGCCGTGCAGGGCGTCGGCATCGCCTTTTGGGCTGAAGACCTCGTGCGCCCGTTGATCGATGCCGGCAAGCTGGTGTCGCTGCTGGATGATTGGTGCGCGGCCTTTCCCGGTTGGTTCCTCTGCTATCAGAAGCAGCGTCATACAGCACCAACCGTACGGGCCTTCGTCGATTTCCTGCGCCATGCGCATACCCGGCGCCAGACAACGCCTGTTGGTTGAAAGTTTGTCGCTCGACGGTCCGGTTTCGCAGGCCTGGCGCAATGCTTTTGGAGGAGCACACCAAAAAAACGGCTTTCGCTTCAACTCGAATGGTGCTTTAACCCGCGCATCCACAGGGGTGCTCCGTACGGTCGGGGCTGAGACGGGGGCGGCAAGCCCACAGACCCTAGAAGCTGATCTGGGTAATACCAGCGGAGCGAGGCGGGCGATGTTTTCAGGCGCACAGATTTCCCTATATCCCATGGCCGACGATTTCGTCGGCGTCATCCTTGGCGCGCTGGATGGGCTCGACCCCTACCGCGATCGGCTCAGGATCGAGACCGACGACATCTCGACCTTGCTGGTCGGGCCGCCCGAAGTGCTGTTTCCGGCGATGCGAGACCTGTTCGTGGCGGCGGCACGCAGCGGCAAACATTGCGTGTTGTCAGCCACCATCTCGCGCGGCTGCCCTGGCGAGCCGGATGATCCGATCTGCCGTTCCGATGCGCTTGGTGGGCCTGTCGGCCCCCTCGGCCCGCGCATGGATGCGGCAATCGCCGCGGTGCGTGGCGCGGCTTTGACCGGCCAGCCGGCGGCAGCGCAGTTCTCGCTCTATGTGATGGGCACCGACGACCACATGGAAGAGATCTACGGCTGCATCGATTTTCTCAAGCAGTCCGGCGCGCGGGGATGCCGGCGCGATCTTTTCGGCGCTGGACGAAGCCTTCTGCCGCTTCGGGCCAGGCGCCGGCCACGTAACTCTCGACGTCACGGTCTCGGCGAACAGCCCGTCGGCCAGCTGAGCGGCCGCATTCGCGACCCCGTCAAAGGTT
Source organism: Mesorhizobium sp. P2_D1 (assembly GCF_056404455.1). Classification (NCBI taxonomy): domain Bacteria; kingdom Pseudomonadati; phylum Pseudomonadota; class Alphaproteobacteria; order Hyphomicrobiales; family Phyllobacteriaceae; genus Mesorhizobium; species Mesorhizobium sp. P2_D1. Next base: position 51,133 of record NZ_JBFUDZ010000036.1, on the reverse strand, counting down.
ATGCCCGTGGTCTCATCATCAGCCGCTTCGAGCCCGATCGCGAGCCTTCTTGTCAAGGCAGCACCGGCCATGATTTCGGTCGGGTTGCTGCTGCTGGCTTGGGAGCTCTATGCCACTTATTCCGGCATCAAGTCGACGACACTGCCGGCGCCTTCGCGTGTGTTCGAGCAGGCGATGCTCAATCGTGAAGCGCTGGTCGACAATGCCATTCCGACCATCCGGGCCACGCTGATCGGCTTTGCCTTTTCGCTCAGCGCGGCCTTTGCGCTGTCGATGCTGGTCGACTTCTTCCGGCCGCTGCGGCGTGCGCTGTTTCCCGTCTTCATCGTCAGCCAGACCTTGCCGCTGGTGGCGATCGCGCCGCTGGTGGTGCTGTGGTTCGGCTTCGGGTTGATGCCCAAGATCATGCTGGTGGCGCTGGTCACCTTCTTTCCGATGCTGGTGGCGCTGGTGCAGGGCTACGAGGCGACGGAGGCCGAGATCGGGCAGATGCTGCGCGCCATGGGGGCAGGGCGCTGGCGCGTCTTCTTGTTGGCGCGACTGCCCTCGGCGCTGCCCTATTTCTTCGCAGGCCTGAGGATCTCCATCACCTATGCCGTGGTCGGCGCCATCTTCGCCGAATATGCCGGTGCCGCGAAGGGGCTGGGCATCTACATGCTCAACGCCAAGAACAATTTCCGCCCCGATCTGGTGCTGGCCGCCGTCGGTGTCACCGCCGCGCTCACGCTCACTCTGTTTGGGCTGACGGTGCTCCTGCAGCGCCTTGCCATGCCCTGGGAACGGGCCGCCGGCCAGCACCCCGCCGGGACGGGGCCGTGGCGATGAGCCGGCTCGAACTGCGGCATGTGCGCAAGGCATTTGGCCGGCTCGACGTGCTCGCCGACATTTCGCTCAGCGTCGGCGCCGGTGAATTCGTCTCCATGCTCGGGCCGTCGGGCGCTGGCAAGTCGACGCTGTTCCAGCTTCTGACCGGCGCGCAGCACGGCGAGGGCGACATGTTCTTCGACGGCACGCCGCTCGACGACCACGGCAGGCATTTCGCCTTTATGCCGCAGCGTGACGCGCTGATGCCGTGGCGACGCATCCTCGACAACACGACGCTTGGGCTCGAAGTGCAAGGCATCAGGCGCAAGGCGGCGCGGGCGCGCGTTGCGCCGCTGTTTGCCGAGTTCGGGCTTGCCGGCTTCGAACGGCACTTTCCGGCGCAGCTTTCGGGCGGCATGCGCCAGCGCGCGGCGCTGTTGCGCACCGTGGTGCAGGAGCGCGACATGCTTTTGCTCGATGAACCGTTCGGCGCGCTCGATGCACTGACCCGCACCGCCATGCAGCGCTGGCTCGAGCAGATGTGGCGGCGCCATCGCTGGACGGCACTGTTGATCACCCACGATGTGCGCGAAGCCGTCTTCCTGTCCGACCGCATCTATGTGCTGTCGGCGCGTCCGGCCAGCATCGTCCGCGAAATCAAGGTGCCGCTGCCGCGCCTGCGCAGCCTTGGCGGCGCTGACGCGTTGCAGACAAGCGCAATCGAGGCCGAGATACTCGACATCCTGCTCAACCCCGAGCCCAACCCGCACTCATCCAAAGGACACGACCATGACTGACTTGACGCGCCGGCAGGCCTTGTTGCTCACCCTTGTCTCCGGTCTTCCGCTGGTGGCCGGAGCTGGCCGTGCCCAAGCACAATCGGCTGCGCAAAAGGTCACCGTCGCCCTCGACTGGACGGTCAACACCAACCACATCGGGCTGTTCGTCGCCCGCGACAAAGGGTTCTATTCCGAAGCCGGGCTCGAGGTCGACATCCTGCCCTACAGCGATACCGGTGCCGGCACCCTGGTCGCCAACCGCGTCGCCGATTTCGGCATCAACGGCACCATCAGCCTGTTCACCCAGAAAACCGCCGGAGCCGACCTGAAGGGCGTCTATGCCGTCGTGCAATCCGAAACCGGCCGGCTGGTGTTCAACGCGGCACGCAGCGAGATCAAAAGCCCGAGGAACCTTGACGGCCTGACCTATGGCGGCTTCGGCAGCGCCTGGGAAAACGCCCTGATCGGCACCATCATCCGCCACGATGGCGGTAAGGGCAATTTCGAGACGGTGACACTCGGCACTTCAGCCTATGAAGCGCTGGCCAACGGTTCGGTCGATTTCACGCTGGAGGTCTCGACCTGGGAAGGTGTTGAAGCCGGGTTGAAAGGCGTCAAGCAGCGCAGCTTCGTCTACGCCGACTATGGCGTGCCTGATGAGCACACGACCCTGATCTCCTCGAGCGAGGCCTATCTCCAGGCAAACCCCAAACCTGCGGCCGCCTTCGTCCAAGCGACGCGGCGCGGCTACCAATTCGCCGTCGACCATCCCGATGCGGCTGCCGCACTTCTGATCGCCGCCAATAAGGACACATTGACAAATCCGGCGCTGATCGAAGCCTCGCTGAAGGCACTGATCGATGGCCACTATTTGCGCGGGGACAATGGCGCAATCGGCACGATGGATCCGACCAAGATGCACGCGATTGGCGACTACCTCTTCGCTGCGGGCATTCTGCGCGATGCCGATGGCAAAGTTCTGACGCAACGCCCTGAATTCGCGGAGTACTTCAGCAACTCAACTCTGGGGTAGGGAGCCTATCTGATTCTCGAAACTTCGAAGGACTCGCGTGGCGTGGCAGCTTCCCGTCAAACGCGCACGCATTGGCAGATTCCAGCTAATTCCACGCGATCTCATAGAGCAGAGTGGTTATGCCGCCCGGGTTCACCCTGCAGCGACAAAGCGGCTGCGTAGAGTTTCGCCACGCGACAGGTGGCTCCGGTTTCCCGCGACATGACATGGTTGAGCACGGCCAATTGTGCACGCAGCGCCTCGGCGGCTTTGCTGTGGAGCCGAAGACAGCAGAGACGCGTATCTTTGCCTGGGGCCGGAGACATCCTGCTCGTGTTTCGCACGATCGTTGAAGGCGTTCGCTGGCGTCCGGAGACACATAAGCGCTTTACTGCCGATCTGATCTTCTTGATTAACCGTACGGCAATGGTTGCGTGCAAAGGTCGCCCCGAGGGATAACCGGGTGCTTGGCCTTGCTCATGTCAAAAATTGAAACCCTTTCGCACGTCAACGACGAAGGGATTTTGTCCGCAGCCCGAAAGCGGGAAATCCTGGTCGACCTGCGGGAAGGTTTCTTTCGGCTCTGCGCGCTGGCTTTCGCGGGGCTGTTTGTCTATCGCGGCATACACCACCTCATGCTCGACCCGACCCGTATCAATGTGGCACTGGTGGCGACGTCCGAGATCCTAACCTTTACCTGGCTGCTTTTGTCGCGGCGGCCGCAGGTTCGCGACTGGAACCCGCTCACGGTGATCGTCTCCGTGATTGCCAGCTTCGGTGTCGGATTCATCACCTTCGAGCCGGGCGTTGCCATCATCCCGATCTATGTCGCCGCGCCGCTGCAAGCCCTGGCGTTGAGTTTCGTAATCTGGGGAAAGGCATCGCTCGGGCGTTCGTTCGCCATTCTGCCGGGCAATCGCGGCGTGATGACCGGGGGTGCCTATCGCCTGGTACGACACCCGATCTATGCCGGCTATCTGGTTGGCCATGTCCTGTTCCTGCTGTCGGCCTTTTCCTTCTACAATCTCGCCGTCTACGCCGTCATCACGTTCTTCCAGGTGCATCGCATCCTGCGCGAAGAGGCGCTGCTTGCCGCCACGCCGGAATATCGGGACTATATGAAGCGCGTCCGCTACAGGCTGTACTACGGGATCGTCTGACAACAAGGCCTGTGGACAGAGGCAGCTACACCGCGAGTTGCGCCTGCTGACCTCGCGCCGTTAAAGCTGGAAAAGGCCAAGGGCCTGCTGCCGCAAGGTGGCGGGCCCTTTTTCATTTTGCCGGCGAATCTTCTTCATGCATGCGCTGCATTACAATCTCGCGGAACGGTAAGGCTGCTCGAACGTTCACGTCAACGAAACATTGCGTTCGACGATGTTTAAACCGGCGCGTCAGCGTCTACAGGAGCGGGAAACCATGAGCCTTGGAACCATACTTATCATTCTTCTTGTCATAGCGCTGCTCGGAGGCTTCAGTGGCCTCGGCGGCGGTCCATTCTATGGTACCGGTTACTATGGCGGCGGCGGTCTCGGGCTCGTGCTGCTCATCATCATCGTACTTGTCGTGCTCGGGCGGATCTAGCCGCTTGCTTGCCGAACCGATCGCAATCCCGTGACCGCGTCGATTCCGGCGCGCACCGGAATGTGAACTTCGCAAGCCGGCTTGTGATCCGGCTTGTTTGGAAAACTTTGTAAGGTGATCGCGGTCCACACCCCCCGTGGAAACAAGAGGAAAGGGTCCCACCCCTTGTCCTCCTCCAAGGCCCGCTCCGGTTCGCCCGTGGCGGGCTTTTGCTTGGCGGTCTAGGAAACCGGTTTGCCGCCGACATTGAGTTCGGGCCAGGGGCCGAGGCCAATCGATCATTCCATGTCAGGCACGTCGCCGCTGACGAACAGGGTGTTCGGCGGACCGTACTCGCCAAGTGTCGGGTCGGCCTCTCGGCTCCAGGCGATGACGCCGACATGTTTTGCCGCCAGTGCCCTGGCCGTGCGGATGGCGCGGTCCTCGCTCTGCTGGTCGGCAGGGCCGAAGGCCGGAAACAATTCGCCGTCATCGCCGCGGTCGAACGCGACCACGACAATCAGTTTGGGACTTTTCTGGCCTTGGGAATCGGACATCTTGCACCTTCCTCAGGAAATCTATCACACTACAAGGAACTAGGTCGGCACGTTCGATTTCGGGAGGTGGCGTGGTGCAGGACCAGCGTTTCGATGAGCCGGTGAGGATTGCGCTCGGCCGGTCGCGAAACTCGATCTTCAACGTGGAGCGTGTCGCTCAGGCCGCCGACATTCTGATGAACCGCTGGCCGGTTGCGACAGGGCAAAGGCACATGGCAGCCCGTAAGGTCTGCCTGGCCGTGCTTGAGGGAAGGAAGGAAGCCTCGGCGGCACGAGCGGCGTTCATCAGCGCCGCAATCGAAGCGGATATCCTCGTTGAACCCCGTGAAGTGTCGATGCCGTCCGGCCAAAATTGAATCAAGACTTGGCTCTATCCTCTTGATTGATTGCGGTGCTTTCGGCGATCGCGATCAGCTTTTCGGGTTCATGCTGCCCGGCCTGCCGACGCTTTGCAGGCACCTCCGCACCATTCGCTGGCCGTTTGGCTTGCCTTCGGCATCCCGTTGACACGGTACCCACGTCCATATATTGAACAGGACTATACAGGTTCACTAGACAGGTACGCATATGAAGCGGCGCGCGGTTCAACTGTCTCCCGGCACGGGCAAGCCCGAGCAGATTGCCACTGTTCTGGAGCATGAAATCCGCTCCGGCGTGCTCGGCTTCGGCGACCGCCTGCAAAGCGAGAACGAGCTGGTCCAGCGCTTCTCCGTCAGCCGCAACACGGTTCGTAAGGGCCTCGAGGAACTGTCCAGCCGCGGGCTGATCACCACCAAGGTCGGCATCGGCTCGTTCGTCACCTTTGACGGCATGCCGGTCGACGACGCGGTCGGCTGGTCGCGGGCGCTGGCCAATGCCGGCGCCAATGCCGAGACGCGGACGCTGCGACTGGAGGTGATCGAGGACGCAGACCTGGCTGCCTGGCTTGGCATTGAGAGCCCGTTTTTCATCGCCGTCGACCGGGTTCGCACCAACGCCAGCGACGGCCATGCCATTTCCATCGAACGCAGCCGGCTGCCGCTGTCGCCGGAACTGGAGGACGTGCCGCTGCGCGGCCTGCGCGAGGGTTCGCTGCACCAGACGCTGCGCGACGCCGGGCTCATTCCTGACCATGGTGAGGAATGGGTCGAAATCGAGATGCTCAATGCCGAGGATGCCGCCATCCTCGGTTGCCCGCAAGGCTCGCCGTTCCTGCGCGGCCGTCGGTTGACCCGCGCCGCCGACGAGCGGCCGATCGAATATGTCACCAGCCTGCTCAACCCGGCGCATTTCGCGCTGCATATGAGGTTCTGAGCGATGTCGGATGCAGCCAGCAAGGCGATCGACCGCGCCATGGGCGCACTTGTCGGCGGGGCGATTGGCGATGCGCTGGGCATGCCGACGCAACTCCTGTCGCCGGTCCGGATTGCCGAGCTTTATGGCCATGTCGATGATTTCGTCGCCCCGGTGGCCGACCACCCGGTGTCGAAAGGGCTTCAGGCTGGCACCGTCACCGACGACACCGAGCAGGCACTGCTGCTTGGCCGCATCCTTGTGGAGTCCGGTGACCGTTTCGACCATGCGCGCTGGGTCAACGCACTGCTCGACTGGGAGCGCGAGGTCAAAGCGCGCGGCAGCTACGATCTGCTGGGACCGTCGACCAAGCGCGCCATCGATGCCATCAACAATGGCGTGCCGGCGGAGGAAGCAGGGCGCGGCGGCGACACCAATGGTGCGGCGATGCGCATTGCGCCTGTCGGCATCATGATGCCGCTGGAGCCGCTCGACGCGCTGGTCGCCAAGGTGGCGGAGACCTGCCAGGCGACGCACAACACTTCGATCGCCATTGCTTCGGCCGCCGCCGTCGCTGCCGCCGTCAGCAGTGGCGTCGCCGGCGGTGGCTGGCGCGCCGCATCCGACAGCGCCGTTGCCGCAGCGAGGCGCGGGGCCACGCTCGGCCATTGGGTAACCGGCGGCGACATCGCCGCGCGCATCGTCTGGGCGCGGGATATCGTGCGTGGCAAGGTGATGAAGGATGCGATCCGGCTGATCACCGATCTGGTTGGCACCGGCGTCGCCAGCCAGGAATCCGTTCCGGCCGCCTTCGCGGTGCTGGAAGTCGCCGGCGGCGATCCATGGCAGGCGGCCGTCATCAGCGCCAATCTCGGCGGTGACACCGACACGATCGGCGCCATCGCGGCTGGCATGGCGGGAGCCTGCGCCGGCTTTTCCCGATTGCCGCAGCAGCATATCGCCAGGCTTGTCGGCATCGACATGTCGGAGGTTCGCGCCCTTGCCTCTGATCTCATGGCGGTAAGGGTGGCGAAAAAAGGTTCCGGCAAGGACGCGGCGGCATGAGCGGGCATCTCGTTCATATCGGCAGTGCCGTGGTCGACTACGTCTACCGCATCGATGCCTTGCCGGCGCCCGGCACGGAGAAGACCGCATCGAGCTTCGCCCAGGTCGCCGGCGGCGGCTTCAACATGATGGTCGCGGCCAGCCGTACCGGCATGAAGGTGGTGTTCGGCGGCCAGCTCGGCAGTGGGCCGAACGGCGACTTCCTGCGGGCCGCTTTCGCCAACGAGGGCATCGAGACGCTGACGCCGCCATCGCCCTTGATGGATAGCGGCAATTGCGTCGCCATGATCTCGAGCGACGCCGAACGCACCTTCGTGTCGTGGCCAGGTGCTGAGAGCGTGCTCAGCCTCGACATGATGGCGCCCGTCTCGGTCACACCGGGTGACTGGGTGTTCACCTCCGGCTACACGCTGAGCTACCCGGCAAGCCGTGACGTGCTCACCGACTGGATCGAAACACTGCCGGCGGACACTCCCTTCGTCTTCGATCCGACGCCGGTGATATCGGACATTCCGCGCGCCATCCTGTCACGAGTGCTGGCCCGCACCACATGGCTGAGCTGCAACGCGACGGAAGCGGCCGAGATTGCCGGTCCGGGCGACGTTGAAACGGTTGCCGCGCGGTTGCTGGAAGTCCATTGCCCGAAAGCAGCCGGCGTGGTCATCCGCGCCGGGGCCAAGGGCTGTCACGTACGGCGGGCCGACGGCTCGATGCAGACCGTTGCCGGCTTCAAAGTTTCCGCCATCGACACCAACGGCGCCGGCGACACACATATCGGCGCCTTCGTCAGCGCGCTGTCGCGCGGCATCCCGCCTTTCGAGGCAGCGCGCTATGCCAATGCAGCGGCGGCGGTTTCGGTGACCCGCCATGGCGGTTCTTCGGCGCCGACCGATCACGAGATCCAGACATTCCTGAGCCATGCCGCCGACCCGTCGGGCGCACAGGGCCGGACACAGAAGGCCAATGCATAACTGCCAGAAAGCCTGACAAGCCCGGGAAGCGGGCAAACACAGAGAGGAACCAACCATGCGCATGCCTGACTTGACTGCTCTTTTGACGGCGACCGCCGTATTTACCTCCGCACTCGCGTTTGCCGCCAAGGCCGACGAGGTGCATGTGCTCAACTGGAAGGGCTACGGCACCGACGAGCCGTGGGCCGTCGAGGCTTTCGAAAAGGCCACCGGCAACAAGGTCATCAACGACTTCTTCAATTCCGAACAGGAAATGCTGACCAAGATCCGGACCAATCCCGGTCTCTATGACGTGGTCATGATCAATGCCGCCTTCAACGACCAGGCGATGGACGGAAAGCTGATCCAGCCGATCGATACGTCCAAGTTGCCGAACTACGCCGACATCAGCAAGGACAAGGCGGGATCGCCGATGCTTGTCCATGACGGCAAGGTCTATGGCGTGCCATGGGTGTGGGGACTGACAGCGCTCGCCATCAACGAGAAATCCTTCGACAAGCCGCCGACCAGCATCGCCGCGATGTGGGATGCCGCCCACAAGGGCCGCGTCGTCATTCGTGACGACGCCGTCGAGGCGGTGCAGTTCGGCGCCATCGCCACCGGCCAGAACATCAACGACATCAAGGATATGGATGCGGTCAAGACGAAGCTCACCTCGCTGATGCCGCAGATCAAGACCTTCTGGAGCTCGGAGAACGACTGGAACCAGATGGTCGCCTCCAACCAGATCGACATCGGCACCTACTGGAGCGGTTCTGCCGACCGCGCCAAGACGCATTTCAAGCTCCCGGTCTCGCTGGTCGTGCCGCAGGAAGGCGCCGTCGCCTGGCTCGATGCCTTTTCCATTCCGGCCGGCGCCAAGAACGTCGCCGGCGCCGAGGCCTTCATCAACTACATGATCGACCCGAAATTCTATGTCGAATGGGTCACCAAGGTCGGCGCTCCGGTCTCGGCCAACACGAAGGCGGTGGAAGCGCTGCCCGAGGATGCCTTCAACCGCAAGGTGATGGGGGACCCCGAAGTGGCCAAGCGCATCCAGTTCCAGGCGCCGATAACCGACGCGCAGCGCGAAGCCTATCTGGCGCTGTGGCAGCAGCTCAAGGTCGACGTGAAATAAGGCCGACATCCGGGCCAGCCGGCGGTTCGCGCCGGCTGGTTCTTTCAATCCTGGGGAGGAGGGTATCATGGCAGCTGCGACAGCGTCGCGAAGCGGGCTGAGATCGGCATTGCCGCTGCTGGCGCCGGCCTATCTCTGGCTGACGGTGGCGATCTTCCTGCCGCTCTCGGCCATGGTATTCTTCTCATTCATGACCGAGCTGCCCCTGTCTGGGAAGCCGTGGGCATTCACGCTCGGAAACTATGCCGCCTTCTTCTCGCAGAGCCTCTATCTGACGCTGCTGCTCGCCTCGCTGCGGCTAGGCCTTGAAGTGACGCTGTGGTGCATCGTCATCGGCTACCCCGCGGCTTACGTGCTGGCCAAGGTGCTGAAGGGCCGCAGCCGCGAGGCGATCTTCCTGCTCGTCATCCTGCCGTTCTGGTCGAACGGCCTGGTGCGCATCTTCTCCTGGGCGATGGTTCTGCGCGAAGGCGGCATCCTCGACACGGCGCTCAACGCAGTGCTGCCGTTCAAGATCAACATCGACCTCATGTATTCCTATCCGGCCGTGATCATCGGGCTGGTGCATTCCTATGTGCCCTACATGGTGTTGACCTGCTACCTGACCCTGCAGGCGATCGACGACTCGCTGATCGAGGCCGGGCGCTCGCTCGGTGCCTCGCGGCTACAGGTGCTGAAGCGCGTGATCATTCCGCTGTCGATGCCCGGATTGGTGGCCGGCGCAGCACTCATCTTCGTGCCGGTTGTCGGCTCGTTCATGGAGCCACGCATCCTCGGCGGCCGTACAGGCACCTTCTACGGCACGGTCATCGAGGACCAGTTCGTCGCCGTGTTCAACTGGCCGCTGGGTGCGGCGCTCTCCTTCATCCTGCTGGCCGTCGTGCTGGTGATCCTGGCGGCTGCCTCGCCAGTGCTCAAGAGGGCCGCGTGATGGCGACAACCCGCATCCTCGAATGGCTCGGCCGCCTTTACATCTGGCTGCTGCTGGCCTTTCTCTATTTGCCGATCATCATCATGGCGCTGATGTCGTTCAACGTCTCGCCCTTCTACCAATTGCCGTTCGAATGGACGACGGAGTGGTACGCATCGCTGTGGCAGAACGATCAGCTGATTGCCGCCACCTGGAACAGCGTCGAGATCGCAGTCATCACCACCATTGTCTGCACGGTGCTTGGCTCGGCAGCGTCGCTGGCGCTCTATCGTTACGAATTTCGCGGCAAGAAATTCCTTCAGGCGCTGCTGTTTCCGCCGATCGCCATTCCGTGGCTGATCACCGGCACGGCGATGCTGATCTTCTTCTTCGGCGTTGGCATCGGCCGCGGGTTGCATGCCATCCTGCTCGGCCATGTGGCGCTGGCGCTGCCATATGTCATCGTCGTCGTTTCGGCCCGTCTGCAGACCTTTGCGCCGGAACTGGAGGAGGCGGCGCGCTCTCTCGGCGCCAACCAGTGGCAAGTGACCGCGCGCGTTACGTTGCCGTGGATCATGCCCGGCGTCATTGCCGGCGGGCTGTTCGCCTTCGCCGTCTCGTTCGACCAGTTCGTGGTGTCCTATTTCCTGGCGACGCCGGGCCAGACGACGCTGCCGGTCGAAATCTACGCCGCGATCCGCAAGGGCTTCACGCCCGAGATCAACGCGGTCTCGACAATCATCATTGTCGTGTCGATGGCACTCATGCTGCTCACGGCGCGCTTCTTCAAATTCGGCGGAGAGAAATAATGGCCGGCGTGCAGGTATCGAACGTCTCGCGCAGCTTCGGCGCGCACAAGGCGCTGGACGATGTCTCCATCGATTTCGCCGATGGCGGCTTCTATGCGCTGCTTGGGCCGTCGGGCAGTGGCAAGACCACGCTGCTGCGCCAGATCGCGGGGTTCGACTTTCCCGATTCCGGCCGCATTGCCATTGGCGGCGAGAGCGTCGAGCGGGTGCCGGTCGAGAAGCGCCGCATCGGCATGGTGTTCCAGAACTATGCGCTGTTTCCCAATATGAGCGTTGCCGACAATGTCGCCTTCGGCCTGTCGGTGCGCGGCGAGGCCAAGGCGGTGATTGCCGCCGAGGTGCAGGCCGCGCTCGATCTCGTGCAACTCGGCAAGCTCGGCGGCCGGCGCCCGCACCAGCTGTCGGGCGGTCAGCGCCAGCGGGTGGCGTTGGCACGGGCCATCGTCACCAAGCCGCGCGTGCTGCTGCTCGATGAGCCGCTCGGCGCGCTCGACAAGGCGCTGCGCGTCGACATGCAAATCGAACTGAAGCGCATCCAGCGCGAGATCGGCATCACCACCATCTTCGTCACCCACGACCAGGAAGAGGCGCTGACGATGAGCGACCGCATCGGCATCTTGCGCGACGGCAGGCTGGTGCAGGAAGGGCCGCCGGAGGAAATTTATGACCGGCCAAAGAGCGAGTTCGCCGCCACGTTCCTCGGTGACGCCAATATCTTTCGCGGCGACACGACGGGCAGCGGCATCCGCCTGGCGGACGGCACGGCGATTGCCGCGGGCGCGGGCGCGACCCTTGCCGTCGGCGCCAAGGCTAGCTGCGCCGTGCGGCCTGAACGCATCCGCATTGGCACCGATGCCGGGGTTTCCAATGCCACCGACACGAACGTGCTCAAGGGCCACGTTTCCAAGCGCATCTTCGCTGGCAACAACAGCACGTACTTCGTCGATCGCGCCGGCCAGACGCTGAAGGTCATCGTGCAGAACACCGGCATCGAGCGGCTGGCGGAAGGGCAGGACGTGGTGCTGCGCTGGTCGCCGGAGAGCACGGTGCTGATCGCTGCGGGCTGAGACCTGCAACGGGTCTTGCCAGACCGTTCGCAATCAGGGACAGCATAGCCGGGCAAGAGTCCGGAGTGGCGATGACCTTGGAACTGAGTGGGCGGGACCAGTCGATGCTCGATGGCGAGCAGGGCCAGTCGGCAGCCGCTGCGATGAAAATCCTGGTCGCGTTTTCCAATGCAGTTGGAGCCGGCAGCCTGCTCGATATTGCCGGCGCCCATATCGATGGCTGCCTTTACCACGGCAAGGCCGGGCTCGATTTCGTCGAACGGCTGGTCGAGGGCGGTGGCCGTGTCCGGGTGCCGACGACGCTCAATGTTGGTTCGTTCGATCTCATCCATCCCGGCATGGTGAAGATGCCGGCGGCGGAGGAAGCGCCGGCGCGGCGTCTGATGAAGGCGCATCTCGAACTCGGCTGCCAGGCGACGTTCACCTGCGCACCCTACCAGACGCGGTTCCGGCCGGGCTTCGGCGAGCAGATCGCCTGGGGTGAATCCAATGCCATCGTCTTTGCCAATTCGGTTATCGGCGCGCGCACCAACCGTTATGGCGATTTCATCGACCTCTGCTGCGCCATGACCGCGCGTGCGCCGGCCTGGGGCCTGCATCTGAGCGAGAACCGGCGCGGCCGCATCCTGTTCGACCTGGCCGTTCCTGAGCCGGAGCCGAGCGATAGCCTGTTCGTCGGCGTCGGGCTGTTCATCGGGCAGGCAAGCGGCGATCGGATTCCGGTGATCGCCGGCCTGCCACAACCGCGTGACGAGGACCAACTGAAGGCGCTGGGTGCTGCGGCGGCAACCACCGGCGCGGTGGCGCTGTTCCACGCGGTCGGCATCACGCCAGAAGCGAAGACGCTCGATGAGGCGTTCCAAGGCCATGCGCCAGAGGCTTCGATCCGCATCTGCCGCGCCGACATCGATCAAGCGCTGGCCAGGCTATCGACCGTGCCTGATGGTGCGCCGCTGGCGGCCGTGTCGCTGGGCACGCCGCACTTTTCCCATGACGAATGGATGCGTCTGTTGCCGATGATGCGCGAGATCGCGCCGGCCAGGCGTATCCCGATCTATGTCAACACCGGTCGCGCGACGCTGACGCGATTGCAGGAGGAGGGCGCGCTGGCAGGCATGGAGGGGTTCGGCTTGATCCCGGTCGCCGACACCTGCACCTATGTCACCTCGATCCTCGAGCGCCTGGACGGCGTGGTGATGACCAATTCCGGCAAATGGGCGCATTACGCGCCGGGCAATATCGGCGTGTCCGTGGCCTTCGCCGACATGCGGGATTGCATCCGCTCGGCTGCAGTCGGACATGTCGTGCGGAGTGCGTCATGACGCAATCGGCGGAAACGAAGCCCGTCAAGCGGTTCGGGACCTTCCAACTGGCCGGTGAGGCCGAGGGCCAGGCGCTGGCTTTTTCGCAGCCGCTCAGTTTCTGGGGCGGTGTCGACGCCGAGACTGGCGACATCATTGACCATTCGCATCCCGGTCTCGGCCAGAATATCGCCGGCAAGATCCTGGTGATGCCGAGCGGGCGTGGCTCGTCCTCCTCATCCTCGGTTCTGGCCGAGGCGATCCGCAAGGGCACGGCACCTTCCGGCATCCTTCTGGAGCGGCCGGACCCGATCCTGGCGGTGGGCGCCATCGTCGCCGAATTCCTCTACGCCATTCGCATGCCGGTGGTGGTGTGCGACATTGCCGGTGTCGCCTCCGGCGACCGGATCGCGATCGGGCTCGACGCGGATGGCCGGGCGATCGTCAGCATCGGGAGACGCCCAGCCTGAGTGGCTTGAAAGTGCTGCCTCGCGTCGCCACTTCGAACAGACGGCGCGCGCTTATCGGCGCGGCCTTCGTCATTCCTGGTCTGAATGGTCGGTCGTCACACCCGTGATGGGAAATGATGGTGTCGGCCTTGGCCGAGGCACAGGCCATCGCGTTATATCCTGTCCTCCACGGGAGGAATGGATGGCAGGCACGAATTTCGAGCCGGATGTGAAGGTCCGCACCAGGGAGTACCGGATCGGCTGCGTCGGCGCCGGCAAGATCATGGCCGAATGCCATCTCGCCGCCTATGCACAGGCCGGCTTCCCGGTGGTCGCGATCGCTTCGCGTACGAAAGCCAGCGCCGAAAAAGTGGCCGGGCGCTGGGGCATCCCAACCGTTCATGAGACGCCGGAACAGCTGATCGAGGACGACCGTGTCGAGATCGTCGATCTTGCCTTTCCGCCCGACCAGCAACCGGCGCTGATCCGACATGCGCTGAAGCAGAAGCACATCAAGGCGATCCTGGCGCAGAAGCCATTGGCGCTGTCGGTAGAGGAAGCGGTCAGGCTGCGCGACGAAGCGGCCGGGTCCGGCAAGATACTCTCGGTCAACCAGAACATGCGCTACGACCAGTCGATGCGTGTGCTGAAACAAATCATCGATAGCGGCGCGCTGGGCGACATCGTCTTCGCGCAGATCGACATGCATGCGATCCCGCACTGGCAGACTTTTCTTGCCGACTATGACCGGCTGACGCTCGCCAATATGAGCGTGCATCATCTCGACGTGCTGCGTTTCCTGTTCGGCGATCCGCAAGAGATCACGACGCTGACGCGCAAGGATCCGCGCACGAAATTCGACCATTCCGACGGCATCACCGTGTCGACGTTGCGCTTCCCGTCCGGGGTGCTCGCCGTGTCGCTGGAGGATGTCTGGTCCGGTCCACGGCAGGAGGGGTACAAGGACGACCAGCACATCAACTGGCGCGTCGACGGCACCAGGGGTGTCGCCAAGGGCACCATCGGCTGGCCGACGGGCGTGGCTTCGACCCTGACCTATGCCTCGGCCGAGACGACCGGTGGCGAGTGGGTGACGCCCAGCTGGGATACGATGTGGTTCCCGCACGCATTCATCGGCGTGATGGAACAGCTTCAGCATGCGGTGAAGACGGGCACGCCACCGGCGCTGTCTGGCGCCGATAACGTCAAGACCATGGCGCTGGTCGAAGCCGGCTACCGCTCCATGGCACAAGGCCGCACGGTCAAGCTGTCCGAGATATCGATCGACTGAACATCTGGTCGCCGAATCGCGTGGCGGCTGAATCGCTTACCGGAGGAGTTCACATCATGATGCAGGCGGGTATCTTCACCGGCTATTTTCCCTATGGCCTCGAAGAGGTGGCCAGGCGCATTCGCGCGCTTGATTTCAACACGGTACAACTCGATCTGCATTTCAGGGATATCGACCTCTCGGCTGGGCAGATCACCAAGGATAAGGCGAGGACTGTGCGGGATACGTTCCGCGACCACAATCTGCCGGTCTGCTGCATTTCCGGCTACACCAACATCATCCACCCGGACAAGGTCGAGCGCGACAAGCGCGTCGGCTATCTCAAGGAGATCATCCGCAACGCGCGCGAATTCGGCTCGCCTTACGTGATCTCGGAAACAGGCACCTACAACACCGAATCCGATTGGGTGCACCACCCCAGGAACAAGACTGAGGAAGGATTCGAGGAATGCCGTAAGGTGATCTCCGACCTTGCCCAGACGGCCTATGACCATGGCGCAGTCTTCCTGCTCGAAACTTATGTCAACAATGTCGTCGGCTCAGTCGAGGAAACGGTCAAGATGTTCGCGCAGGTCGACCATCCTGGTCTTGGCCTGCTGATGGATCCGACCAATTATTTCGAGGCGCACAATATCGACCGCATGGACCAGGTGCTGAACCAGGTGTTCGACACGCTGACCGACAAGATCAGGATCGCGCATGCCAAGGACGTCAAGCGCTCCGGCAGCGACAAGTCGGAGAAGCACGCCGACATTGGCGATGACAATGCTTCGGAAGGCCTCACCTTTCGCGGCGTCGGCGAGATCGAATTGCCGGCGCCCGGCCTCGGTTCGCTCAATTATGATCTTTATCTCAAGCGGCTCAGCGAAAAGCACCCGAACATCCCGGTCATCATCGAGCACCTGACCGAGGACGACGTGCCACGCGCCAAGACATTCCTCGATGGAAAATTCCGCGCCAACGGCC
Organism: Mesorhizobium sp. P2_D1; assembly: GCF_056404455.1. Classification (NCBI taxonomy): domain Bacteria; kingdom Pseudomonadati; phylum Pseudomonadota; class Alphaproteobacteria; order Hyphomicrobiales; family Phyllobacteriaceae; genus Mesorhizobium; species Mesorhizobium sp. P2_D1. Next base: position 35,203 of record NZ_JBFUDZ010000036.1, on the reverse strand, counting down.
TTTGAGGACCGCACGGGAGGCGACGATGGCGACGGTCAAGACAAAGCGCGACTACAGCCTGGTCGGTGAAAGCACGCGGATCGCGATCGAGACCGGGCTGGCCTCCGCCGAGTGGTATCACACGGACGTGCCGCGCAAGACTATGAAGGAGCTGATGCAACGCTCCGATATGCCGGCGATCCGCGACACCCTCATCTGGATCGCCGCCATATTGGGCTCGGCTGCCGGCGGCATCTGGTTTTGGGGTTCATGGTGGTGCGTGCCGTTCTTCTGCGTCTACGGTGTGCTCTACGGCTCCTCCAGCGACTCGCGCTGGCACGAATGCGGCCACGGCACAGCCTTCCGCACCCGCTGGATGAACGACGTCGTCTACCAGATCGCCAGCTTCATGCTGATGCGCAATCCGGTCACTTGGCGCTGGAGCCATGCCCGACATCACACCGACACGATCATCGTTGGCCGCGACGCCGAGATCGCGGTGATGCGTCCGCCGGACCTGTTGCGCGCCGCACTTGCCTTCACCGGCGTCCTCGATTTCCGCTATTCGCTGCCAACGCTGGTGCGCAATGCGTTCGGCAAACTCTCGCCGGACGAGAAAAGCTTCGTGCCGGAGATGGAGCAGCACAAGGCGGTCATCGCCGCGCGCTGGCAGATCGCTATCTATCTCGCTGCGATCGCGCTGGCGCTCTACCTCTGGTCGTTCCTGCCGCTGGTGCTGATCGGCCTGCCGCGCCTCTACGGCAGCTGGCACATGGTGCTGACCGGCCTGCTTCAGCATATCGGGCTGGCCGACAATGTCACCGATCATCGGCTGAACACGCGCACCGTCTACATGAACCCGATCAGCCGTTTCATCTATTGGAACATGAACTACCACGTCGAACATCACATGTTTCCAATGGTGCCCTATCATGCGCTGCCGAAGCTGCATGAGTTGATCAAGCATGATCTGCCGGAACCGAACCCTTCGATGTGGCATGCTTATCGCGAGGTCTGGCCGGTACTGATCAAACAGCTCCAGCACGAGGACTATTTCCTCGAGCGCGAATTGCCGCCAACGGCACGGCCGTACCGCGACGAATTCCATGCRCTGACCGTCCCGGCGGCAGCGGAATAGGGGAGAACCAGATGGGCTGGGTTGAAGCGTGCGGCGTCGATGATGTCGAGGAAGAAGACGTCATCCGCTTCGACCATGGCGGTCGCACCTTCGCCATCTATCGCAGCCCGGATGACGAATTCTTCGCCACCGACGGCTACTGCACGCATGAGAAGGCGCATCTGGCTGACGGGCTGGTGATGGACGACATCATCGAATGCCCCAAGCACAATGGCCGCTTCAACTACAAGACTGGTGCCGCCAAGGGCGCACCAGTGTGCGTCAATCTCGCGACCTATCCGGTGAAGGTCGAGGCTGGCAAAGTGATGATCCAGGTCGGCTGACCTGCCGCAGCATGTAACAGAGGGAATTCTTTCGATGAGTCGAAAAAGACCGACGGTCGCGGACCTGCGCGCCATGAAGGGCAAGCGCCAGCTGACGATGCTGCGCGTACTGACGATGGACGAGGCCGAGGCCGCCGAGCGGGCAGGGGTCGACATCGTCTCGGTGCCGCCCGAACTGGTGCTCAACCCGCGATACCGCGATGCGGCGCCCAGCCTGTTCACCATGCCGGGGGAGAATTTCTTCGAGATCGGCACGGCGGACGATTTCCTGCGCTGGGCCTTCCGGCTCTATAAGGCCGGCGCAGACGCGGTCTATTGCAGCGCCGGCTACGCCACGATCAAGCGGATGGCCGACGACGCCATCCCGGTCATCGGCCATGTTGGCCTCATTCCATCGCGCGCCACCTGGACGGGCGGCTTCAAGGCTGTTGGCAAGACAGCCGACACCGCCATGGAGGTCTTCGCAGCGGTGAAGCAACTGGAGGCCGCCGGCGCCATCGGCGCGGAGATCGAAGTGGTGCCGGTCGAGGTGGCGAAGGCGATCTCGGAGCGGACGTCGCTGATCATGCTGTCGATGGGGGCGGGGACCGGCTGCGACGCGCAATATCTGTTCGCCGACGACATTCTCGGCCAGAACCGTGGGCACATGCCTCGCCACTCCAAGGTCTATCGCAATTTCGCCGCCGAATATGATCGTTTGCAGGCTGAGCGGATCGCGGCGTTCTCCGAATATGTCGCCGACGTCAACAGCCTGGCCTATCCCGAGGACAGGCATGTCGTGCACATGGATCCGGGTGAACTACGGCTGTTCCTCGACAAGGTTGGCCGGGCGTAAGGTCACCTGCCAGGGTCCGTTGGCGAGCGCGGCGAAGAGCGCTTCGGCGTCGATGCCGAGTGGCCGATCCTCCTTCAGGCTAGGGACCAGCGCGCGTATCGCCCTGTGAATTGCGGCGGTGCGGGGCGCCAGGGTGAGCCCGTCGCGCAGGTCGACCGCCTGTGCCGCCGCCATCAATTCCAAGGCGATCAGCCGCCGCCACAGCGCGACCATCCCAGCGCATTTCGCGACAGCCAGCGGTGTCTGCGTGGCATGGTCCTCGACGCCTTCCGAGACGGCCAAGAAATCCAGCATCACCGGATTGGCTCTGTGGCGGATGGCGGCCAGGATCGATGTCGCCGTCTTCTGCAGCGGCACGAAGCCGGCCGAGGCGCCGCCGACCGGCGACAGATATTTCGGCAGGCCGTTACGGCCGGAGCCAGTAAGCTGGATGAAGCGGGCAGCGCTCGCGGCGGCACACTGGGCGATCGCCAGGCCGAGCGTTTCGAAGGCGAGCGACAGCGAGGCAGTGTGGAAATTGCCGGTCGACAGCACCAGCCCGTCGTCGCTAAGCACCAGCGGGTTGTCGGCGGCGGCATTGAGTTCGATCTCGACGGCATGTCTCGCCTGGCCGATCGCCTCGATCAGCGCGCCATGGATCGAGGGCATGCAGCGGATCGACAGGGGATCTTGCAAGGTGGTCGGCGCCGGTGCCTCGTCGCGGGCAAGCAGATATTGCAAGGCCTTGGCCGCTTCCTGCTGGCCGGCCGCCGGCCGCGCCATATGCAGGCGCGGGTCGAGGATGGTGCGATTGGCGCCGATACCTTCCATGGTCAGCGCGCCGGCCTGGTGCTGCTGGGCAAGGGTGGACAGCGCATCCGTCACCACGAGCGCACCGCTGCCCGCTGAAACAGCCGAAGCGTTAATCAGCGACAGCCCGTCCTTGGGCGCCAGGCTGATGGGGACGAGGCGGGCCATCATCAACGCCTTGGCCGCCGGCATGCGCCGGCCCTGATAGTCGGCGTCTCCTTCGCCGGTCAGCAGGCGGGCAAGCGCCGTCATCAGCACCAGATCGCCGGCGCCGATCGAGCCGAGCGACGGCATCACCGGGTGGACGCCGGCATTGAGCGCGTCGACCAAAGCGACAAACACGGTGGGCGAAAGTCCGGAGCCTCCCGTTGAAAGCGTCGCCGCGCGGGCAAACATAGTTGCCCGCACGGTCTCGACCGGTAGCGCTTCGCCGACCGCGCCGCTGCGTCCTTCCAGCAGCTGGCGCTGGAAGGCGCTGGCGTCGCCCTCGACCGTCGTGCCGAGATTGGCGCCGAGCCCGGTGTTGAGGCCATAGATCTGCTGGCCGGAGGCGGCGGCCTGGTCGAGCACTGTTCGCGCCTTCTGCAGCCTGCCGAGGACATCGGATCGGACCTCCACCTTGCGCGCTTCGCGGGCCACAGCGGCGACATCCGCCGTACCCACGCCGGCTCCGGTGAGGACGAGCGCACTCATGCGAAGCGCAGCCGCTGGCCGATGCCTTGCGCCTGCGCCTTGGCCAGCATCGCCTTGCCCAACGCAATGTCGGACAGCGACAGGCCGCGGTGCCAGAACAGGATCGTCTCGCTGTCATTCTCTCGCCCGGCCTTGAGACCGGCGGCGATCTGGCCAAGCTCGGCATGCAGCGTCTTTTCGCTCAGCCGCCCGGTCTCGACATGGGCGCGCAGCGAGCCGAACTTGCCGCCCTTGCACTGGCCCCAATCGTCGACGACCATCTTCTGCATGATGTCGGTCAGCGACAGCTCCACGGCGCTCATGGTGCCGTAGGGCACGACCAGCGCGCCGGGCTTGATCCATTCGGTCTTCAACAAGGGCTGCGGTTCCGGCAGCCGCGAGGCCTCGACCACGATGTCGGCGCCTTCGACACAGCTCTTCCAGTCGGCCACAGCGGTGACACGCTTGCCGAGATCGGCGGAGAGTTTTGCGGCGAAACCGTCGCGGCTTTCCGGGCGGCGCGAATGGACGCGGATTTCGTCGAAGTCGAAGACATGGTCGAGCAGGCGTACATTCCAGTAGGCGGTGCCGCGCGCGCCGATATGGGCCAGCACTTTTGAGCCCTTGCGCGCCAGATGCTTGGCGCCGATGGCGGTGACGGCACCGGTGCGCATGTCGGTGATGACGGTGGCGTCGAGGATGGCGCGCGGCGTGCCGGTGCGCGGATCGAACAGATTGAGGATGCCGAATTCGGAGGGCAGGCCGTGCAGGTAGTTGTCGACATAGTCGCCGACGATCTTGACGCCGGCGGTGTCGAGAGGCGCGACGTAGCCGCGCAGGACATTGAAATGACCGTGGAAGGACGGGTCCGGCTCGAGATGGACGCGCGGCTCGATCACCGTCTGGCCATTGCCTTGCGCCACCAGGCCGGCCTCTACGGCGGCAATGATTTCACCATCGGACATGGCAAGGGCGTCGATATCGAGGGCATTGAGATAGTCGATATAGATGGGTTTCATCTGCTGCGTGCACTTTCCCCGGTCGCCTCTCATCCATAACAGGCCGTGACGCGACACGAAAGTTTGTTACGCCGTCTATGGACGCGGCCGGCTAATTGCTGTTCAAACCGGTTCCGTCATGACTGCCATTCCCGACACTGAAGCCTTACCCGAAACGGCCACCAATGCGCGGCGCGTGGCGCTGATTGTCGCCATCGCCTTCTTCATGCAGTTGCTGGATTCGACGATCATCTCGACATCGCTGCCGCAGATGGGCGCTTCCTTCGGCGTGCCGGCGGTGGCGATGAGCATCGGCATCACCGTCTACATGCTGACCATGGCAGTGTTCGTGCCGCTGTCGGGCTGGCTCGCCGACCGGTTCGGTGCGCGCAATATCTTCCTGCTGGCAATCATCCTTTTCACATTGGCCTCGCTCGCCTGCGGCTTCTCGCAAAACCTGACCCAGTTCGTCGCCGCACGTGTCGTGCAAGGGCTGGGAAGCGCACTGATGACGCCGGTCGGCCGCATTCTCGTCTTGCGCAATGCATCGAAGTCCGAGCTGCTCAACGCCACCGCGCTGATCACCTGGCCGGCACTGTTCGCGCCGGTGGTCGGGCCGGTGCTGGGCGGCTTCATCACCACCTATCTGTCCTGGCACTGGAACTTCTTCATCAACATCCCGCTCGGCGTGATCGGGCTGGCGCTGGTCGCCCGCTTCATTCCCGGCGACCGCGAGGCCAACCCAAAACCGCTCGACTGGCCGGGTTTTTTCCTGACATCGGCGGGACTTGCTTGCCTTCTGTACGGGCTCGAACGCATCGCGCATCCAGAAGACGGTGTCTTGCCGACGGTGGCGCTCCTCGCCTTCGGCGTCGCCATCGGCTGGCTGGCGGTGCGCCATCTCAGGCGCGCACCGCATCCGCTGCTCGACCTCTCATCGTTCAAGGTGCTGACCTTCGCCATCTCGACGCTTGCCGCCGGCACCAATTTCCGGGTGGCGATCAACGCCACGCCGTTCCTGTTGCCGCTTCTGTTCCAGGTCGGCTTCGGTCTCAGCCCCGTCGATGCCGGCATGATGATCCTGGCCTATTTCCTCGGCAATCTCGGCATGAAGACGGTGACGACGCCGACGCTGCGGCGCTTCGGCTTTCGATCTGTGCTGGTCGTCAACGGCCTGATCGCCTCGGCGTCGATCATGGCGTGCGCGGCGATCTCACCGCAGACGCCGCAAGCGCTGGTGATCCTACTGATGCTGATCGCCGGCCTGTCGCGCTCGATGCAGTTCACCGCCCTCAACACGCTGGCCTTCGCCGATATCGACGCGGCGCAGCGCAGCTCGGCCGCGACACTGTCCAGCATGCTGCAGCAAGTGGCGATGCTGTTCGGCGTCGCGGTGGCGGCGGCGATCCTCAACCTGTCGCAGATCGCCAGGGACCGGCCGGCGCTCGACCTCGTCGATTTTCGAATCGCCTTTCTGGCGATCGGCGCCATCGGGCTGGTGGCGGCGTTGCGTTTCCTCGCGCTGCCACCAGGTGCGGGTGCCGAGGTTTCCGGACACGCACGGGGGAACTGAAATCGAATTCTTCCACCTGATGCGGAGATAAATTCCGCCTTGCCCTTTCGCCTTGGTCGGCGCTTTCGCAAGCGATCGCATTGGCGCAACCAATTGCTAAAAATCCAGGCTTTTCCGGGCATTGCGCCAGTTTTGGCAATCGATGCGTCCACTCGATGAATATCGCCGCCGACCGGGCTTCTGAACGCGGATTCATTTGACGAACCGGCGCTAAGCCGATTAGCTTTCCGTGGGATGGCAGCGCTGCCATTGGGGCGTAAGCGGGACATGAACGCGATCGGCTGGCCGAATTTCAGGAGCCTGAATCAGGAAGGCATTGTCTTTGCCATTGCCGTGGTGCTGTTCGTTGCCGCTGCCATCGGCCTGCCGGGCTTCATCGACCCAAACAATCTCGTGGCCATCGTCCGCTCGGTGTCGGTGCTCGGCATACTGGCGCTCGGCATGGCTGTCGTCATCATCGGCCGGGGCATCGACCTCTCGGCCGTGGCGATCATGGCAATGTCTGTCGCCTGGTATCTGCAACTCCTGAATTCAGGAACGCCGGACGGGCTGGCCTTCGCCTATGTGCTGGCCGGCGTGCTTGCGATCGGCCTGCTCAACGGCTTCCTCGTCGCCTATGCCGATGTCCCGGCGATCTTCGTGACGCTGGCGACCGGTTCCTTCGTCTTCGGCTACGTCCGCTCGCAACTGATCACGCAGGATGCCGTGCCGGTGCCGCAGGGCCATTGGGTCGAGCTGCTCGGCGGCCTGCGCTTCCTCGATATTCCCGTCGAGGTGTTCGTCTTCGCGGGCCTCGCCTTCCTGTTCTTCCTGTTCCTGCGATACACCAAATGGGGCCGCTACATCTATTTCGCCGGCGACAATCCGGTCGCGGCGCGCAACATCGGCATTCCGGTGCGGCCGATGCTGGTGCTGCGCTATGTGCTGTCGGCCTTCGTCGCGCTGATTGCCGGCCTGCTGACGGCGGCCAGCCTGCATTCGATCAACACCCGCGTCGTCAACTCGACGCTGCTCTACGACATCGTGCTGGTGGCGGTGATCGGCGGCATCGGCCTGTCCGGCGGGCGGGGCGGGGTGCGCAACGTGCTGGTCGGGGCGGCGCTGATCGGCATCCTGCTCAACGCCATGACCATCATCGACATTCCGCTGCTCTACCAGAACCTTATCAAGGCGGCGATCCTGCTGGGGGCGATCATCGTCGATGGCGTCATCAACCCACGTGACGAACAGACCGCGCAGCAGGGCGATATCTGAGCATGATCCCGAAGAGATCATTCTCGAACCAGAAGACTTGACCAAACGCTGACGGTTAGGGCCGTCGGTGAACCACAGTGACCAAAACAGAGGATGTGACATGAAACTGATCAGAACACTCATGGCCGCCGCCACGGCGCTTGCCGTTACCGCCTTCGTCGCGCCCACCTTTGCCGCCGACGATCCGGGCCCGGCCGCCTATGCGCAGTCGCTGAAGGGCAAGCGCGTCATGCTGGTGCCGCTGGCGATGGGCTTCGACCTGGCGCAGGGCTGGGCGCATTATCTGAAGACCGAAGTGGAGGCCTGGGGCGGCGTGTTCGAGACGCGCGACCCGAACTGGGTCGTCGATGCCGGCGCGCAGGCGATCACCGACGCCATCTCGTCGGATACCCGGCCGGACGTGCTGATCATCCATGCGCCGGACCTGAACTCCTATTCCAAGTTGATGAAGAAGGCGCAGGCGGCCGGCACCTATGTGCTTCTGGTCGACAATCCTGCCAACTTCCCGGCCGACGCTTTTGTCGGCAGCGACTGGGACCGTCTAGGCCAGCTCGAGGCCGAAGCGGCGATCAAGGGCTGTGGCGAAAACTCGTCGAAGAAGATCGGCCTGGTGCAGGGCGACCAGGCGAACTCTTCCAGCCTTTATCAGTATGCCGGCATCATGAAGGTTCTGGACAAGCATCCCGACTTCAAGGTGGTGGCCAAGCCCGACTCCAACTGGGATGCGACGACCTCGCGCAACGTGACGACGACGATGCTGCAGCAGAACCCGGACATTTGCTCGATCATCGACTTCTGGGATGGTGACGCCACCGGCGCGTCGGCCGCGATCCGAGACGCCAAGCTCGAGGGCAAGGTGTTCCTGGTCACCACCGGCGGCGGGGAAAAGGCGGCGGACTGCGACAAGCTGCAGGACGGCACCTATGGCGCCGTGGTGATGACCGAGCTTGCCCGTCAGTCGGGCGACATGAACGCCATTATCAAGTTCCTGCTGCAGAGCGGCCAACCGGCCGGTACCTCGCACACCTACATCTACACGCTCGAGAAGGCGACGACCAAGGCCGACCTCAAGCCCGACAGCTGTTGGGACCTGAAGGCGCTGCAGGCCGAAGCGGCGGCGAAATAGATCGATCCTTGCCAAACATCAATCAACGAGGTGGCCGGATTGCCCGGCCACCTCTTTCTCTAGCAGCCCAGATCTTGCAGCAGTGACCCGATGTCCTTTCGCGAACGCCTCCAGTCCTGGCGCTACAATCTCGTGCCCGACCATCTTGTCGGCGAGATCCTGACCAAGCGCTGGACCGATAACGCCATTCCGTTCCTGGCGCTGGTGGTGACATTGGCGACCTTCGGCTCGATCATTCCGGGCTTCTTCAAGCTGACCTCGCTGCAGGAATCGACCCGCCAGCTCGGCGAGTTCTCGATGGTCGTCACCGGCATGACGGTGGTGATGCTGGGCGGCGGCATCGACCTGTCGGTCGGCTCGATCTTCGCGCTGTCGTGCTTCTCGGCCGTCTATGTCTTCTTCATCCTCGAACAGTCGATCTGGCTGGCGCTGGCCGCTTCGCTTGCCACCGGCCTCGTCTTCGGTGCCATCAATGGCTATCTCGTCGGCTATCTCCGCCTGCGCGCCTTTCTCACCACGCTGGTCACCTTCATCTTCGGGCGGGCACTGTTCGACATCCTGGTCACCACCTATGCCGCTGATGTGCAGCTCTCGACAGCCACGTCGGATGTGCTCGACTTCATCGGCGACAGCACCTTCTGGGGCTTGTCGGTCTCGGTCTGGCTGGCGATCATCCTCGCCATCGTCACCCATATCGCGCTGACCCGTTCGCGACCGGGCTGGCACGTGCTGGCGGTCGGCGGCTCCAGGCGCTCGGCGCACAATGCCGGCATTCGGGTGCGCCGCACCGTGTTCATGACCTATGTCTTCTCAGGTTTCTGCGCCTCGATCGGTGGCTTCCTCATCGCTTGCCGCCTGAGCGGGGCAGGGCCGGGCACCGGCCTCAATCTCGAGATCATGGCGCTGACGGCGGCGGTGGTCGGCGGCGTCAGCTTGGGCGGTGGGCGCGGCTCGGTGATCAAGGGGCTGATGGGCGCCATCATCGTCTTGACCATGACCAATGGGCTGATCCGGCTGGGCTATGGCACCGGAACCAACCAGATGGTGCTCGGCATCATGCTGGCGGTGGCGGTGACCATCGACATCCGCTGGCTGAAGAACCGCCACAAGGTGCTGAACGAGGTCTATGTCGCGCCGGTCTATCTCAAGATGGGCGCGACACAGTCGGCGGCGCCCGGTTCGGGCACGCCATACGAACTCGACAACAGGCTCTCGGCTGCCGACCACATCGGGCTTGGCGAACTGGAGGGGCCGGAGGATGTCATCCTCGACCGCGACGACAATCTCTATTGCGGCACCCGCCATGGTGAGATCGTACGCTTCTTCGCGCCGGACTACGTCAGGTCGGAAGTGTTTGCCCATATTGGCGGCTTTCCGCTTGGACTTGCCTTCGACAAATCAGGCAACCTGATCAGCTGTGTCGGCGCCATGGGGCTCTATTCCGTGTCGCCGACGCGCGAGGTCAAACGCCTGTCGGCCGAGACCTCGCGCTCCTGGACCTCGATCGTCGACGATGCGCGACTGCGTGATCCCAATGACTGCGACGTGGCACCCGACGGCCGTATCTATTTCACCGACTCGACCAAGCGCTACGACGCCCATGACTGGGCGCTGGATTCGATCGAGAACCGCGCCACCGGCCGCTTGCTGGTCTACGACCCGAAGGACGGCTCGACCAAGACACTGCTCGACGGTTACCGCTATACCAACGGTGTGTGCATGGCGCATGACGGCAAGTCGCTGTTCTTCGCCGAAAGCTGGGCCTGCCGCGTGCACCGCTACTGGCTGGAAGGGCCGAAGGCCGGCACGGCCGAATGCGTCATCCGCGACATGCCGGGCTACCCCGACAACATCAACCGCGCCTCCGACGGCAACTACTGGATGGCGTGGCTCGGCATGCGCACGCCGAGCTTCGACCTGTCGCTGCGCCATCCCGACATGCGCAAGCGCATGACGCGCCGGCTGCCGCAGGATGAATGGCTGTTCCCCAACATCAACACCGGCGGCGTGGTGAAGTTCAACGAAAAGGGCGGCATCGTCGAGGCGATGGGCGACCTTACCGGCGGTGCGCACCCGATGGTCACCTCGATGCGCGAGCACAGGGGGTATCTGTTCGTCGGCGGTATCCTCAACAACCGCATCGGTCGTTACAAGATATCAGGCGCCGACCCGAACTGGACCAGCCCCGCTTCCTACTGGGGGGCGGCCTCATGATCCTCGATCCGGTGCTTGACCTGTTTCGTGGCAAGGCGGTGACCATTCCGCCGCTCGACGGCGCCTTCCGCCCGAACACGCGGCTGGACGACGCGCCGGCTGTCGCTGAGCTGACCGAGCCGGACAATCTGCTGATTTCCAGCGACAGGCTGTTAGCCTCCAGCGGCAATGCCATACACGCTATCGCTGCCGGCGCTGTGCCAACCGTGGTCGAGACTTTTCCATCTCCGGTCACGGCGCTGGCGCTGTCGCCATCAGGCGAACTGACGGTCGGGCTGGAGAGTGGCAGGCTGTTGATTGCCGGCAAGGAGGTTTCGTTGCCGGCCGGAATGCGCTGCATCACCGCACTTGCCTATGCAGATGATGGCATGTTGTGGCTGGCCAACGGTTCGGCTGAACACGCGCCCTCGCAATGGGCCGCCGACCTGATGAAGAAGGGCGCGTCCGGTTCGCTGTGGAAGCGGGATGCGGCGGGCGGTGGGTTCCGCAAGGTGGCAGGCGAGATCGCCTTTCCCTATGGGCTCCATCCCATAGGGCAGGATGTGCTGGTCAGCGAAAGCTGGCGCCACCAGCTCGTCCGCTTCGACGGCGCGACCGGCAACCGCTCGACGGTGCTGGCGCATCTGCCCGGCTATCCCGCACGGCTGTCGCCGACCGCCGATGGCGGTGCGTGGCTGACCTTGTTTGCGCCGCGCAACCGGCTGATCGAATTCGTGCTGCAGGAAACGCACTACCGGCAGGACATGATCAATCAGGTGCCACCGGCCTACTGGATCGCGCCGGCCCTGGCTTCCAGCCGCAGCTTCCTTGAACCGCTGCAATGCGGTGGCATCCGCACCATGGGCATCCACAAGCCTTGGTCGCCAAGCCGCTCCTACGGGCTGGTGGTAAGGCTCGACCAGAGGCTGCAGCCGCAATTCAGCCTGCACAGCCGCGCCAACGGCACGCGCCACGGCATTTGCAGCGTCGCCGAAAGGGCCGGCCTTCTGTTCATCGCCTCCAGGGGCGGCGACTGCGTGTTGTCCGTCGACCTCGCGTCGGGAGGGTTTTGATGGAACCGATCGTCCGCCTGGAAAACGTCACCAAGACTTATCGCGGCGTGCCCGCGGTGAAGAACGTCAGCTTCGACCTGCGCAAGGGCGAGATCCACGCGCTGCTCGGCGAGAATGGCGCGGGTAAGTCGACGCTGACCAAGATCGTCGCCGGGGTGGTCGACGCCACCTCCGGCAGGATGTTCCATAAGGGCGCCGAAATCGCCTACGCCTCGCCGCATGCGGCGCTCGAAGCCGGCATTGCCATGGTGTTCCAGGAAACCAGCCTGGTGCCGTCGATGACGGTGGCGCAGAACCTCTATCTCGGCACCGAAAAATTCCTCAACCGGCTACGCGGCACCTACATTTCGGCGCAGCAGTTCCTGCAGTCCCTCAACTTTCCCGTCGACCCGAACGCCATGGTGGCGACGCTGGGTGCCGCCAAGCGGCAGATGGTCGAGATCGCGCGCGCCGTCCACCACAATGCGGAAGTCATCATCTTCGACGAGCCGACGGCGACGCTGACGCCGGAAGAGAAACGACATTTCTTCGCGCTGATCCGGCGGCTGAAGGCGAATGGCGTGTCGATCGTCTTCATCAGCCACGCGCTGGAGGAGGCGCTTGATATCGCCGACCGGATCACCATTTTGCGCGACGGCGAGCTGGTCATCACCGACGACACATCCGCCTTCGACCGCGACCGGATCGTCGCCGCCATGGTCGGCCGTACTTTGTCGGGGCAGATCTATCGGCAGCGCGACGAGGCGAAATTGCGCAAGGCCGGCAAGAAGGTTCTGTCGGTGCAGGACATCTCGATGAGCAATGTCGTGCGCAACAATTCGTTCTCTATCTTCGAGGGCCAGATCACCGGCGTGTTCGGGCTGATCGGCTCTGGCCGCACCGAGACGTTTAAGATCGTCTCCGGTATCTACAAGCGCGATTTCCTGCGTGGCGGGGCGATCGAACTCGACGACAAGTCGGTGCGCTATCTCGTGCCGAGCGAGGCGGTGGCCGACGGCATCGTCTATGTCACCGAGGACCGCAAGAGCGAGGGTATCTTCGAGACGATGGGCATTGCCGAGAACCTGTTCGGCGGGCTATTGGCGGCGGGCCGCGAAAAGGCCTGGGTGATCGACCAGCAGGAGATGCGGCAGCTTGCGGCCGAATGGACGAAGACGCTGAACATCAAGGCGATCAACGACAATGCACGCGTCGTCGAGCTATCCGGCGGCAACCAGCAGAAGGTGGTGATCGGCAAAGGGCTGGTGCAGCGGCCGCGCATCGTCATCTTCGACGAGCCGACGCGCGGCGTCGATGTCGGCGCGATCGCCGAAATCCATCAGATCATCAACCGGCTGGCCGACGATGGCCTCGCTGTCGTCGTGATTTCCTCCTACCTGCCGGAGATCATGAACCTGTCGGACCGCATCCTGGTCTGCCGGCAAGGCCGTATCGTCGAAGAGTTTTCGCCGGCGGAGGCAACCGAGGAAAAGATCATGTACGCGGCGGTTCACTAGATTCAGGTGAGGCCGGCCTGCAAATGGCGGCTTCCTGGGCTTCCTGAGCAAAATCGCCACTCCGTCGCTAAAAAGTGAATCGGGCAAATGGATTGGCTGCGATTGCTCAAGACCTGATTTAATTCACAAGACGATTCAAACGAAAGGACCAGCCATGGCCACCACGAAACTTCTGAGCGATGCCGAGGTGGAGAAGATCCCGGCTGTGAAGGCGGTGTTCGACGACATCCGCGCGACTCGCAAAGCCGATTTCGTCAACAATTTCTGGCGCGGGCTGGCCAATGATCCACCGGCGCTGAAGCGGATCTGGGAACAGTTGAAGGTGGTGATGGTCGCTGAGAGCGCCCTCGATCCATTGACCAAGGAAATGATCTATATCGCGGTGTCGACCGCCAATGGCTGCTCCTACTGCGTCCACTCGCACACGGCGGCGGCCCGGGCGAAGGGCATGACAGACGTGCAGCATGGCGAACTGGTTTCGATCATCGGGCTGGCCGGCCAGACCAACCATCTGGTCACGGCGATGCAGATCCCCGTCGATCCGCAGTTCGAGGTGAAGTGAGGGCGGTTGCTTCCCGCGGCTGGAACTTTCATGGACAAAAGCACCAGATTTCCAACGTCGCTCTCTGGCTACGAGATTGAAGGCCTGATTGGAATTGACGCTTCACGACTGGTGCCGCTGTATCAGGGCTGCTCTGACTATGTCGTGCTGGAACGAGGCGAGCCGCCCGACGCTGCCACGGCAAAGGAGGAATTTGAGAACTTTCCACCGAACCGGACGGAGGCCGACAAGTTCATATTCGGGGTGAAGGCGATCGATGGTGAACTTGTAGGCTTGCTGGCCTGCGACCGCAATTATCCGCGAGTGGAGTGTTGGTGGATCGCGTTGTTCATGATCGACAAAGCACTTCGCGGAAGAGGGTTGGGGCGTACACTGTGCGACGACTTTTTCAGGTGGCTGAAATCCCAGAACGTCAAGTGGGTGGAACTCGGCGTGATCACAGAAAATGAGCAGGCTCTTCGCTTTTGGCAGCGGCAGGGCTTCAAGCCAATGCGGACGGCGGGGCCAGTCAGCATTGGGGCAAAACGGCATATGGTCCAGGTTTTAGGCCGGCCGTTGTGAGCAGATCCATCATAGGCGCTTGGCCACCTTCTTGAAATGAGAAGGGAAGGCGTGTGCTATGCAGGCCGATAAACCCTCTCGGCCGTGTTCCAGAAAATATCCACCTCAGCTTTCGCGCCATGCTTGGCCACCGCCGCGCGATGCGCCTTGATAAGCTCGGCATGGCTGGTCCACAGTTTCTCGATCGGGAAGTTCGAGCCGAACATCAGATGATCCGCGCCCAGGATGTCGATCGCATTGTCGACGATGTAAGCGATCAGAGCCGGGTCGTTGCCGTGGACGAAGGTGCCGAGGCCGGACAGTTTTGCATGGAAATTGGGCGCGGCCGACAGCGTGCGCAGGCCTGCCTTCCAGGCTTCCGTGATTTCGGGCTCCATGCCGGTGAGCATGCCGGCATGGGTGAGGATGAAATTGGTCTCCGGGTTCTCGCCGACCAGCGTCAGCCCGTCCTTCATCTGGGCAGGGAATAGCTGAAGGTCGAAGGACAGGCCGTAGTGCTTCAGCCGGGCGACATTGGCGCGGACCTTGGGATCGATGACCTGGTCGGCCGAAGTGGCGAAGCGGAAGGCCGGCGTCTCGTGCCAGTGCAATTGCATGCGCACGCCGCGCAGCAGCGGATATTTCTTCAGCCGGTCGATCTGGGGCCTGATATCGTCCACGGTCATATCGGTGTAGCCGACGATGGCGTGTGGCCAGCCGGTCTCATCTGCGGTTTTCTGCAGGAAGGCGACCTCCTTCTCGAAATCCTCCTTGGCCCAGTTGGTCTGGACATAAACGGCTTTTTCGACGCCCGATCCCTTCTGGTCGGCCAAGAATTCCTCGATCGGGTAGTCGCGGCGGATCGGCTCATAGGGGCCAAAGATGCGCGGCACCATCGGTCCGACCAGCCAGGGCTGGTCCTGTTGGCGCCAGATGTGGAAATGCGCGTCGATTGCTTTCTGCATCACGAAACCCTCTTCCAGATTGCCGCCGCCGCCGGGGCCGGGCGGGCGAGCGACAGGATGAAATCGGTGAGGCCCTTGAGCGACGAGCCGTCGATGAGATCGTCGAGCACCGGCAGGATGGCGCGCAGTGCTGCCGTTGCAGGCCAGAAGCGCGGATCGCCGGCCAGCGGCGTCGCGAGAGACAATCGGAAAGCGCGCGCGCTCAGCCGACGCATCGCTGTCTCTAGTGCGGCATGATCGCCGCGCTCCAGCGCATCGGAGAGGATGACGATCGCTGCACCGCGGGCGAAAGCGGAGAAGCGTGGCACCGACAGGAAAGCGAGCAGCGTCGGCCCCATGCGGGTGCCGCCGTCCCAGTCATCGACCTGCGCCGCCGCGCGGGCCAGCGCCTGGTCGCGGTCGCGAATGCGCAGTGCGGCGGTGATGCGGGTGAGCCGGGTGCCGAAGGTGAAGATTTCGGCGCGGTCAGCACCTTGCACTGCGGCATGGGCGAGCTTGAGATAGTCTGACGTGTGCAGCTTCATCGAGCCGGAGACGTCGATCAGGATCAGCAGCTTGCGCGGCACAGTCTGCCGGCGACGCAGCAGCGGCGAGGGCACGTCGCCATCGGCACTGACGATTTCCCTGAGCGACCGGCGCAGATCGAGTTTGCCGCGCGAGTGGGTGCGCACGGTCCGGAAGGAGCGGCGGGCAGGCAAGGCCGGGGACAGCTTGCGGCGGAAGGCGGCCAGCCTATCGTCGTCGCGCTGGAAATCGCGCGCGCTCAATTGCTCCAGGGCCGAGGACAGTTCGCCGCCTTCTTGGCTGTGCTCGGCTTCGATCCGTTCGACGTCAGCGCCGCCATCATCCTTGATATTGATTTCCTCATCTCCGTCTCCTTCAACCACGGCGGATGCGTTGCCGTAGAAATGGTTCTGGAAATGCGCCTCGAATTCGTCGCGGCGGTCGGGCGGCGGCGCCAGCGTCGCAAGGGCCGCTTCGCGGATGTCGGCCATCGAACGCGGCCCGAGCAATGTCACGGCCTGCATGAAGCCGGACACCTGCTCCGGCGCGACGGCAAAGCCGTAACGGCGCAGCAGCCGGCCGAAGCCGAGGAACGGCGCGGCCGCGCGGGGCAGGGCGCTCACGCCAGGGCCTCCTCGACAATCCGGCCAAGCTCCGGCGCGATGCAGGTCAGGTCTTCTTCGTCCTTGATCAGCACGCCGATCGATCGGCGGAAGGCTTCGGGCCACGGGCTGCCGCCCTTTTCCAGAATGGTCGCGGCGTTGGCCCATTCGACCGCCTCGGCAATTCCGGGCGGCTTGGCCAGCGGGCGGGCACGGATGCTCTGCACGGCTGCCGCCACCGCGCGTGCGGTGTCTTGCGCCACATCGCCGGCGCGCAGCATGATGATGGCGGCCTCGCGCTCGGCGTCGGGATAGGCGATCCAGTGGTAGACGCAGCGGCGGCGCAGCGCCTCGGCGAGTTCGCGGGTGCGGTTCGAGGTCAGGATGACGATCGGCTGAGCTGTGGCGCGGATGGTTCCGCGCTCGGGAATGCTGATCTGGAAATCGGAGAGGAATTCGAGAAGCAGCGCCTCGAATTCATGGTCCGATCGGTCGATCTCGTCGACCAGCAGCACACGCTGCTCGGGCGCCTTCAGCACCTGCAGCAGCGGCCGGGCGATCAGGAAGCGGTCGTCATAGATATCGATCTCGTGCTCGCCGGCATGGCGGATGGCGAGTAACTGGCGCTGGTAGTTCCATTCGTAGAGCGCGTGCGCGGCGTCGATGCCTTCGTAGCATTGCAGCCGTACGAGATCGCGGCCGAGCAGCTGCGCGATCGCCTTGGCCGCTTCCGTCTTGCCGACGCCCGGCGCGCCTTCGAGCAGCAGCGGCTTGCCCAGCCGGATAGCCAGGAAGATGGCGGTTGCCAGGCTGTCATCGGCCAGATAGCGCAAGGCGGCCAGGTGCTGCGCCACTGCCTCCGGCGAGGTCGCTGATGTCTCGGCGTTCACCTCGGGCATTTCGATCACTCAGTTCGCCGCTTGCGCCCTGAGCGCGCGCAGGATGCGCTCTGGCGTGATCGGCAGCGTGTCGATGCGCACGCCGACGGCGTCGAAGACGGCATTGGCAACCGCTGGTATCTGCGGGTTTGCRCACATTTCGCCCGGCCCCTTGGCGCCATAAGGCCCGTCGGCCGACGGTCGCTCCAGCACGATGATCTCGGTCTCGGCAAGATCGCCGGGGCCAGGCATCAGATACTGGTTGAAGTCAGTGCCTCCATGGTCGCGGTTGGGATAGTAGGGCTCGGTCGTCTCGTAGAGCGCGTGGCTGATACCCATCCATGAGCCGCCGACCAGCTGCTGCTCGACCATTTTCGGGTTCAGCGCACGGCCGATCTCAAAAATGTTCTTCACCGTCAGCACTGTGACCTCGCCGGTCTCGTCATCGACCTCGACCTCGGCCACGGTGCAGGCATGTGCATAGCAGGTCGACGGCTTCATCGCGCCGGTCTCTTTATCGGGATAGGAGCGCGGGATCAGGAACATGCCGCGGCCGGAGATCGAGCGGCCGCGCTTGAAATGCGCCGACAGTGCGACGTCGAAGATCGAGATCGACTTTTGCGGCGCGCCCTTGACCAGGATGTTGCCCTGTCCGTCGGTCTCAAGGTCGGAGGCGTTCACTTCCAGCTCTTCTGCGGCCACTTCCAGCATCACCTGGCGGGCCTCCTTGGCGGCCTGGATGACGGCGTTGCCGGCGCGGTGGGTGCCGCGCGAGGCGAAGGTGCCCATGCAGTGCGGGCCGGTGTCGGTGTCGGCGGTATCGACGACGACGCGGTCGGTCGGCACGCCGATGGTCTCGGCGCAGATCTGAGCCATGATCTGTTTCATGCCCTGGCCGAGATCGACTGATGACAGCGTGACCATGAAATTGCCGGTCGGCGTCGAATGCACCAGGGCCTGGGTCGGGTCGCCGCCAAGGTTCATGCCGGTTGGATAGTTGATGGCGGCAACGCCGCGTCCGCGCCTGATCGCCATCTCAAGCTCCCTTCACGTAGGACGACATCGCCATGAATTTTTCCGCCACAGGCCAGTTGGCCGCGCGCGAGGCTTCCTGCATGCACTCGATCAGCGCCGCACCCTCGGTCGGCTGGCGATGCGCCTTCATGTCGCCGTCACGATAGGCGTTGATGAAGCGGAATTCGAGCGGATCCATGCCGATCAGCCGCGCCAGCTTGTCCATCTGCACCTCCAGCGCGAAGTCGCCAATGGTGACGCCGAAGCCGCGCATGGCGGAGGAGGGCGTGCGGTTGGTGTAGACGCAGTAGGTGTCGATCCAGACATTGGGGATGGTGTAGGGGCCGGGATAGTGGCCAGCGCCCTTCTGCGCGCCGTAGGGCGAATGGCGCGAATAGGCGCCGGCGTCGGTATAGCCGGTGACCTTGCGCGCGACGATGCGGCCGTCCTTCATGACGCCGTCCCTGATGACCACCTTTTCGGCGGCCCGCGGCGAGGAGATCTGCATCTCCTCCTCGCGGCTGTAGATGAAGGAAACCGGACGGCCGGTGAGCTTGGCGCCGAGAATGGCGATCGGCTCGACGATGACGTCGACCTTGCCGCCGAAGCCGCCGCCGACGGTGCCGCCGACGAAATGGAGCTTGTTGCCGGGCATTTGCAGGATGATCGAGGCGTTGTCGAGGGTGAAGAACATCGCCTGCGTGTTGGTGTAGCAGGTGAAGCGGTCATTGCCTTCGGGCGCCACCACGCAGCCGGTGGTCTCGGTCGGCGCATGCTCGATCGGCGAGGACTGGTAGCTCTGCTCGAGGACGTGGTCGGCGGCCGCGAAGCCTGCCTCGACATCGCCGAAACGCACCTTGCGGCATTCGCCGCTGTCATAGAGATAATAATTCTGGCCGTGGTACTCGTTGACCAGCGGCGCGCCGGGCTTCAGCGCTTCCTCCATGTCGAAGACGGCCGGCAGCACTTCATAGTCGACCTTGACCTTGGCGGCGGCTTCTTGGGCGGCGCGCTCGGTTTCGGCCAGAACGGCGACCACGGCCTCGCCCTTCCAGCGCACCTTGCCGTCGGCCAGCACCGTCTCGTCCTCCGGTCCAATCTGGATCAGGATCAGGATGGTGTAGACATTGTGCGGCACGTCCTTGGCGGTCAGGATTTTCACCACGCCTGGATGCTTTTCCGCCTCCGCGGTGTCGATCGAGCGGATGCGGGCGTGATGATGCGGGCTGCGCACCATCTTCAGGTGCAGCATGCCGGGGAAATTGCGGTCGGCGAAAAAAGCGGTCTTGCCGGTGACATGACCGGGTGAATCCGAGCGCGGCCGGGGCTGGCCGATCTCGTGCAGATCATCCTTGCGGACGTCGGCGAAGTAGCTCTTGCGCAGTTCCATGTTTGCTTCCCTCAGGCCGCGTTCTGCGAATTGGCGCGGGCTGCACGCAGCACCGCCTGGATGATCGGCTCGTAGCCGGTACAACGGCAGATGTTGCCCGACAGCGCCTCGACCACGTCGTCGCGGCTGGGATTGGGTGTATGGTCGAGCAGCACCTTGGCGGCCATGATCATGCCCGGCGTGCAGAAGCCGCATTGCGTGGCGAAGGTTTCGAGAAAGGCGTGCTGCAGCGGGTGCAGAACGCCACCCTCCGAAAGCCCCGATGTCGTCGTGATGGCCGCACCATTGCAGGCCTCGGCCAGCGTCAGGCATGACAGCCGGAGCTCGCCGTCTATGATGACCGAACAGGCGCCGCAGGTGCCTTGATGGCAGCCGCCTTTCGGCGAGGTGTCGCCGATCTTGTCGCGCAAGGCGTGAAGCAGCGTCGTGCCGCTGTCGATGAATTCGGCCTTTTCAGAACCGTTGAGCGTGAACTGGACCGGGACCTTTGCCATGTTTCCTCCTTGCGCGCCTGCCCGATTGATCGGACAGACGCGCGCCCCCAACGGGTGTTTTCAGGTCAGCAGCAGCCGGCCGAGATGGACCGGCAGCACTTCGTTGCGATACCAGGCGCTGGCGATCGGATCGGTGACGGGCGAGGTGCCTTCGTTGCCCGCAGCGAGCGCAGGGGCGATGCCGTCCTTGGTCAGGCTTTGGCCGATCAATGCTTTTTCCGCCGCCTTGGCGCGCATCGGTCGGTCTGCCATGCAGCCGAGCGCGATCCGCGCCGACGACACGGCGCCGTCGCCGGCCAGTTCAAGCACGGCGGCGATGCTGAGCACCGAGACGCCCTTGGGCTTGACCCGCGACACTTTCAGGAAGCGAAAGCCGTCTGCGTTCGGAAGCGCGAAAGCGACCGAAGTGACGATGGCGCGGTTGCTGTCCCGCCCTGCCAGGAAGGCTTCGATCGGCGTTTCGCCGTCATCGGTGCCAATCGTGGCATCGAGCGCCAGCAGGGCAACGGCGAAGTCGCCATAAGGCGCCGGTGCGAACAGATTGCCGCCAACCGTCGCCATGTTGCGAACCGCCGGGCCGCCGACGGCGCGCGCGGCCTTGGCAAGGAAGCCGAGATCCGGATGACGGCCGATCGCCGCCATGGTCACTGAAGCGCCGATGCGGGCCTTGCCGTCGGTGACGGTAATTGCTGAAAGCGACGGCTCGGCCGAACGGATCAGGCTGGAGACCGAAACATCGCCTTCATTGGCGGCGCGCACGACCAGCGTGCCACCACCGAGATAGCGGGTGCCCTGGGATTTCAGCGCCGCGTTGGCCTCCTTCACCGTCGCAAAAGTCTGCAGTGCTAGCGCCATAGCCAGGCTCCCTCAGCTCTGGCCGGCGAAATGGCTCTTCAAGGCGTTGAAGCCGCCCTGGAAGACATTGGCGCCCATGCCCTCGGCCAGCTTGCTGGCTTCCTCCGGCGCTGCATCGAAGCTGGCGGTCCATTCGGCATAGGTTCGGTCGCCATCCGTCACGCGCCTGAGCTGCAGCGTCGCCATGTGGTTGGTGAGCGGCTGCGGCGTCTCCAGGATCGAGTAGCTGACGAGGAAATTGTTGTCGGAGAAGTCGAGCAGCTTTTCGCGAATGCGGGCGCCACTGGCGAGCTGGAAATTGCGCACGCAGCCGATCGTCGACGCGTCCTTGCCGTCCTCGATATGGCTTTCCACCATGCGCGGGTGCCAGCCTGGCAGGCCGTTAAAGTCGCGAATGCGCGCCCAGACCTGTTCGACCGGTGCGTCGATGACGCTTGAGATGGTGACGTTCGCCATATGGATGTCCCTTGCAGATGCGGCAGTTGGGCAAGGGTAGGGCGGCCAAGTCAAAGGCGCTTATCAATGCGTCTTGAGCCCGTATCAAGGAGTCTGAAAAACGGTGGGAGTCTGAAAAAGGTGGCAGCCGGTTGGCTCAGGCGATCATCCGCGCCGCTTCGCGGTAGAGTGTCGGCGGCACGCCGACATGGTCGCGGAAGAAACGCGAGAAATTGCCCTGCGTGGTGAAGCCGAGATTGCAAGCGACCGAAATCAGCGGCTCCTGCGACCACTGCAATTGCCGCACCGCTTCCTCCATGCGCAGCGTGTTCCAGTAGACATTGGGCGTCAGATTGGTCTGTTCCTTGAACAACGCGAAGAAGTGCGGCCGTGACAAGCCGACCGCGCGCGCCACGTCGTCGAAACAGATGCGCTCGCAGACATTGGCCTTCATCAGCTGGATTGCCTTGCGGACGCGGAAATCCTGCATGGTGTTTATGCGGACGCGCGCTTCCTGCGGCGCCGAAGCGTCCGCGGCATCGAGGACGCTGTCGATGAAACGCTCGATCTCGTAATTGGCGACATCGTCGACGCTTTCATTGTCGATGAGATGATCGAGCAGACTGGCGGCGGCCTGGTGCAGCCAGGGCTCCAGCGTGATCGCGGCCTGCGAGAACAGCGATGCGGACGAAGGCAGGTCGCGGCGCCGCCGCGCCCAGTCGGGATCGATGTAGAAGGCGAGGAACAGGCCCGGCGTGCCGTTTCGCGACAGGACATGGYTGTGCGGCTGAAAGGAGTTGATGCCGGCGGCGGTGCGCGGGCCAAGCCGTACCGTCTCGCGGCCGATGGTCATCTCGCCGGCCGTGCCTTCAAGCCAGATGATCAAATGTGCTTCGACGTGGGCATGGGTGACGAAGTCGCTTGCGACATTCAGGACAGAAACATGTCCGAACCGGCCCCAGTAGAGCCTGATCGCTTCCGTCATGGGTATTCCTCCCGCAGACGACTGGCCTCCCTTCGCCTGCGGGGCGGATTGTGCGGCTGAGTTCGGGGCCGCGTCAAGACGTGGGCCTGTGGCGAGGGTGGATGACGGCCGATGCCGGTGGATTTTCAGACTGAGCGATAGGCAGTGAACCGAACAACGGTGGATGGCCTCGCCGGAGTTGGTGCCTCAAACCGAAGCCGTCATGCCGCCATCGACATAGAGCGTATGGCCGTTGACGAAGGACGATGCATCGGAGGCGAGGAACACGGCGGCGCCGATCAGTTCGTCGACATTGCCCCAGCGCCCGGCCGGCGTGCGCTTCTCCAGCCAGGCGGAAAATTCGGGATTGTCGACCAGCGCCTGGTTCATTTCGGTGCGGAAGTAGCCGGGCGCGATCGCGTTGATCTGCAGGCCGTGTTTTGCCCAGTCGGTGCACATGCCCCTGGTCAGATTCCTGATCGCGCCCTTGGTTGCTGTGTAGGGCGCGATGTTCGGCCGCGCCAGTTCGCTCTGCACCGAGCCGATGTTGATGATCTTGCCCATGCCGCGCGCGATCATGTGGCGGGCGACCGCCTTGCCGGCATGGAAGGCGCCTGACACATTGGTCTTGAACAGCCGCTCCCATTGATCCTCTGGAAAATCCTCGAGCGGGGCGCGGAACTGCACGCCGGCGTTGTTGACGAGGATATCGATGGCGCCGATCTCGGCTTCGATGCGGGCGATGTCCGCGTTGACCGCTTGAAAATCAGTGACGTCGAAGGTCGAGGCGTGCGCCTTGAAGCCGGCATCGCGCAGCTTTTCGACGGCGCCGCCGATCCTGGCGGCATCGCGGCCGTTCAGCACTACGCCGGCGCCATGTTCAGCCAGGCCGCGCGCCAGGGCAAAACCTATGCCCTGACCAGAGCCGGTTACCAGCGCCAGCCGGCCCTCAAGGCTGAACAGCGAGTTTGCCATCAGGCTGTCTTCTGTTCGACCATGATCTCTGGACAAACGGTTTCCGTTTGTCCGAAAAGCCGGTTTCCACTTTCGGGATCATGGTCCTAGTCGTTGCGGCGGAAATTGCGGATGCGGTCGAACAGAACCGCCAGCAGGATGGCGCCGCCGATGAACACGCCTTGCCAGAACGCGTTGATGCCGAGCAGGCCGAGACTGTTGCGGATCACCTCGATGAGCGCCGCGCCGACGATGGCGCCGAAAGCGGTGCCAACGCCGCCGGCAAGGTTGGCGCCGCCGATGACGGTGGCGGCGATGACCTGAAGCTCCATGCCGGTGCCTAGATTGGTGGTGACGGCGCCCAGCCATCCGGTCTGGRTGATACCGGCAATGCCGGCCGACAGCGCAGAAATCATGTAGACGGCGACCTTGATCTGGCGCACCGGAACGCCGGTCAGCGTCGCCGCATGCTCGTTGCCGCCGATGGCGAAGATGTGCCGGCCGAACTTGGTCCAGCGCAGGATGAAGCCGGTGATCAGCGCCAGCAGGATCATGTAAAGCACTGGATTGGCGATGCCGAACACCCAGGCGCCGCCGCCCAGCGCCAGCAGCTTGTTGTGGTCCGGTCCGAACTGGAAGACGACGGTGTTGTTGGAGGCGACCATGGCCAGGCTGCGGGCGATCGACAACATGCCGAGCGTCACCACGAACGGCGGAAAGCCGAGATAGGCGATCAGGATGCCGTTGAAGGCGCCGATGGCAAGCGCGGTTGCGATAGAGGCCAGGATGCCGATCTCGATCGAGTAGCCGGCATGCATGGTGACGGCCAGCACCATCGACGACAGGCACAGCACCGAACCGACCGAGAGGTCGATGCCGCCGGTGATGATGACGAAGGTCATGCCGAGCGCGATGATGGCGACGAAGGTGATGTTGCGGGTGATGTTGTAGAGGTTCTTCTGCGTGGCGAAGGCGTCGGTGGCAAACGACAGGAACAGGCAGGCGAGGATGACCGCGATCACCACCCAGAAGGTCTGGCTGGCAAACAGCTTCGACAGCAAGGTGTGCTGTTTCTGTGCGATCGTCTGGTCAAGGGTGACTGCCATTATCGACCTTTATCTGCCGGTGGAACGCGCTGAAATCAAACCTGTTCGATAGCACCAGTGATCAGCCCGGTGACTTCTTCGGGCGAACTGGACGCGATCGTCTTGTCGGCGACCTTGCGGCCACGCCGCATGACGATGACGCGGTCGGCGACGGTGAAGACGTCGGGCATGCGGTGGCTGATCAGCACGACGGCGATGCCCTGGTCACGCAAATGACGGATCAGGTTCAGCACCTCGGCGACCTGCCGCACCGAGATCGCCGCCGTCGGCTCGTCCATCAGCACGATCTTGGCTTGCGACAGCATGGTGCGGGCGATCGCCACCGCCTGGCGCTGGCCACCCGACATCTGCTTGACGAGGTCGCGCGGGCGAGTCTCGGACTTGAGCTCCGCGAAGATCTGGCCGGCGCGCTTGTACATAGAAGCGTAGTCGAGGATGCGGAAGGGGCCGACGCCGCGGCGCARTTCACGGCCGAGATAGACRTTSGCCGCTGCCGTCAGATTGTTGCAGAGCGCCAGGTCCTGGTGGACGATCTCAATGCCGTGCTGGCGGGCTTCGACCGGCTTGTGCAGGATCAAATCCTTGCCGTCCATCTGCATGGTGCCGTGGCTCGGGCGGAAATTGCCGGCGATCATCTTGACCAGCGTCGACTTGCCGGCGCCATTGTCGCCCATCAGGCCGACCACCTGGCCGGGCTCGATCGACAAAGACACGTCGTTGACCGCCTGGATGGCGCCGAAATGCTTCGATATGTTGGTGAGTTCGAGAACCGCCACCAGCCTTCTTGCCTCCCCGTGCTTTGCGACCTGCTGCTGTTCCCGGCGTCAATGCCGGCGCTGCTTTGGCCTCGCTCTTCCCAGCTCCTCCCGGAAACAGCGTTAGCGTTCTTTTACGCAAAAGCCGGCGCGCGTCAATCAATTGTCGGACGAATTAAGGTTGGATTATTCTAAAAATCCGTTTTGTAGGACAAATAGCATTGACGTTGGCGGCGAGCCGATATTAGCTAAGCGTCGGAGGAGATTATGCCGGTCCCTGCCTGCGGTTCGCCGGGTGGAATCGGTGGAGGTTTATCGGTGGAGGTTCCGGCTGCACCCCGTGTGTTGAGCCGGTCCAAGGCCGCATCTGGAAATGCTTATCGATCTGTCTTGGCGATACGAGAGCTCGCGAAACGAACCTCGGTCATCACGCGTCCGGTCGATCTGTGTGGCGGGCACGCCGTGTCCGTCTGTTTCAAGGGAGGACTGATATGAGGAAATCACTTTTGCTTGCCGCCGCCGCCATGATGGCGCTTGGCGCCGGACCGGCTTTGGCCAAGAAACAGCTCGTCATTGTCGTGAAAGGTCTCGACAATCCGTTCTTCGAAGCCATCCACCAGGGTTGCGAGAAATGGAACAAGGAAAACGCCAGCTCGGAATATGAATGCTTCTACACCGGCCCTGCTTCGACCTCGGACGAGGCCGGCGAGGCGCAGATCGTCCAGGACATGTTGAGCAAGGCCGACACCGTGGCGATGGCGATTTCGCCATCCAATGCGCCGCTGATCGCGCAGACCATCAAGACCGCCAATCCGACGATCCCGATCATGACGGTCGATGCCGACCTCAGCAAGGAAGATGCGGCGCTGCGCAAGACCTATCTCGGCACCGACAACTATTTGATGGGCAAGAAGATCGGCGAGTACATCAAGAAGGGCAAGCCGAATGGCGGCACGATCTGCACCATCGAGGGCAATCCTGCGGCCGACAACATCTTGCGTCGTGCGCAAGGCATGCGTGACGCACTGTCGGGCAAGGAAGGCCTCGCGGCGCTCGCCGGCGAAGGTGGCTGGACCGAAGTCGCCGGCTGCCCGGTGTTCACCAATGACGATGGCGCCAAGGGCGTTCAGGCGATGACCGATATCCTCGCCGCCAACCCCAAGCTCGACGCGTTCGGCATCATGGGCGGCTGGCCGCTGTTCGGTGCGCCGCAGCCCTATCGCGATCTGTTCGGGCCGCTCAAGGACCGCATCGCCAGCAACGACTTCGTCATCGGCGCTGCCGATACGATTGGCGACGAGGTGGCGATTGCTCGCGACGGCCTGGTCACCGCACTGGTCGGCCAGCGGCCGTTCGAAATGGGCTACAAGGCACCATCGGTGATGATCGACCTGATCGAAGGCAAGGCCGTCGCCGATCCGGTGTTTACCGGTCTCGACGAATGCACCAAGGACACGGTCGACACCTGCATCCAAAAGTAGGTTCCTTATTTGGGGCGCTCGGTAACGGGCGCCCCGTCGATTCCTGAACGGGACGCTGTGGTTGGGGCGACAGGCTCCGGCTTTGTCGCGTCCATGGTCTGGATTTTTCGGCAACGAGATCGGCGCGCCGTGCGGGTTCGGACCAGTCCGGACGACAGACGGCCGACGCATTGGAACGTGGATGCCGGACAAGAAGTCAAAGAAGCGAACCGACCGGGCCAAGGCACAAGACAGCCTCCGTCCGGTTGTCATGCGCAGGGCTGGCGCTGCACACTTTCCGGGAGCGAGCGTTCATGTCTCGCTGGCCAGCGAGATTGGTCTCAGGATCGTGCGCGGCGATTATCTGCCCGGCACCATCCTGCCCAACGAGGCCAAATGGGCCGAAATCTTCAATGTCAGCCGTTCGGCGGTGCGCGAAGCCATCAAGATGCTGATGGCCAAGAGCCTTCTGGCCTCGCGCCCCAAGATCGGCAGCTGGGTCGAGCCGAAAGAGCGCTGGAACCTGCTCGACCGCGACGTGCTGGCCTGGTACGCGACGGCGCCAGACCGCGAGGCTTTCCTGCGCACCGTGCAGGAGTTTCGCCATATCATCGAGCCGGAAGCGTCGGCCTTTGCCGCCATGCGGCGCAGCGACGAGCAAATGGCCGAGATCAGCCAGGCCTGCCGCGAGATGGGCGATGCCTTGAGCCTGCAGGAGCGTATCCGCGCCGACACGCGTTTTCATCTCGCCATCCTGCGCGCCTCCGGCAA
The DNA here is from genome assembly GCF_056404455.1 of Mesorhizobium sp. P2_D1. Classification (NCBI taxonomy): domain Bacteria; kingdom Pseudomonadati; phylum Pseudomonadota; class Alphaproteobacteria; order Hyphomicrobiales; family Phyllobacteriaceae; genus Mesorhizobium; species Mesorhizobium sp. P2_D1. Next base: position 7,505 of record NZ_JBFUDZ010000036.1, on the reverse strand, counting down.
CGATCTGCTGGTGCCGCTCGGCGTGCTGATCGAATCGGCACTCGACCATCTCTTCGACTTTACGACGCAGAGGGTTGGTGACCAGCGACAGGCGCAGAAGCTGCATGAGGCGATCGAGAAGAACATCCGGCTGCGGCGTCCGACAGCCGCGCGCAACGCCGTGCACAAACTGCTTGAGAACACCGATGAAGGGATCGGACGGTCAAGGCGATGGTAGTGCGGCAGTGACAGCCGGCCCTTCGGGCTTTCCCTTTAAAATGTCCACTGGCCCTTTTTTCCGCCCGGAAGCGGACCCGGCCTTCACCGTTCGAAACTCGAAAAGCCAAGCAATTGGCTTTTGGTCAGTTGCGCGGACCGCTTCTCACCTCAAATCGTCTGTTTCTTGCCATCCTTGGTCGGCATCAGGTCGACGCCGTTGACCTTGCCGATATGGGTTGCCAGCATCGGCACGAATTGCTCGGCCGGGCCGGTGGCGAAGGCGCCGGCGAAAGAGTTCTTGGTGGCGTTGCCGAGCGGGTTGGCGATGCCGGCCGCGCCGGCCATCGATTCCAGATAGGTCAGGTCCTTGAAGGCGTTGGCGATGGAGAATTTGTGGGCGTCGCGGTCGCCCTCCAGCGTCCAGCGCATGAAGGTCTGGTAGAAGCCGCAATCCATGCGGCCGTTGCGGATGACGCTGTCGAAGCGCGGCGGTGAGATGCCGACTTTCTGCGCCAGCGCCAGGGCCTCGGAATAGATCGCGGCATAGCCGAGCGAGATGAAATTGTTGAGCAGCTTCATGCGGTGGCCGTCACCAGTGTCGCCGATATGAACGATGCGGCCGGCCCAGGTTTCGAGCACCGGCTTCACCCGGGTGAAGACGGCGTCCGGCGCTCCGACCATGGCGTCGAGCGTGCCTTCCCAGGCCTCCTTCGGCGTGCGGCTCAGTGGCGCATCGACATAGTCGATGCCGAGTGCTTTGAGTTCGGCCGCCAATGCAATGGTCGAGACCGGATCGGAGGTCGAGCAGTCAACGACGACCGCGCCCTTTTTCAAGCCCTCCTTGAGGCCGCCGGGGCCGCGAATGATGGCCTCGACTTCGCGCGAACCGGTGACGCAGATGAAGACAATGTCCGATGCCGCCGCGACGTCGCGTGAGGTCGATGCTTCGGTGGCGCCCCGGCCAAGCAGGTCTTCCGCCGGCTTGCGGTTCTTGCGGCCGAGAAAGGTCAGGCTGTAGCCCTTGTCGACGATGTTCTTGGCGATCCCATGCCCCATCAGGCCAAGGCCGATGAAGCCGATCTTTTCGCTCGCGGCAGTCGTGTTCATGTCTTCAAGTCCTGTTGCAATGATTGATGATCAGCGCTGCCGTTTTGCAGGCGAGGGTGGTTGCGGATTGCGATTTTGTCTGACAATACACATAAATCCCAGCGTATGTGGAGAGCAAAATGACGAAGCGGATCATGTTCACCGGCGGCAGCGGCAAGGCCGGACGCCATGTCGTGCAGTATCTGGTGGAGCAGGGCTGCCAGGTGCTCAACATCGACACCAAGCCGCTCGACAATCCCAAGGTGCGCACGCTGATCACCGACATCACCGACAGCGGACAGGTGTTCAACGCGCTGTCGAGTTATATGGGATTGCACGAATTCGACCCGTCGCTGCGCTCCCAGCCGGTCGATGCGGTGGTGCATTTCGCAGCCATCCCGCGCATCATGATCACCACCGACAACGAGGTGTTCCGCATCAATGCGCTCGGCACCTACAATGTCATCGAGGCGGCGGTGAAGCTCGGCATCCGCAAGGTGGTGATTGCCTCCAGCGAAACCACCTATGGGCTGGTGTTCGCCAACGAGCCCCGTGATCCCCAGTATTTCCCGCTCGACGAGGACTACGATGTCGATCCGATGGACAGCTACGCGCTTTCCAAGGTCGTCAACGAGAAGACGGCGCGCGCCTTTGCTCTGCGCAACGGCACCGACATCTATGCGCTGCGCATCGGCAACGTCATCGAACCACATGAATATTCGCTGTTTCCGAAATGGTTCGCCGACCCGGGTTTCCGCARGCGCATTGCCTGGAGCTATGTCGRTGCGCGCGACCTTGGCCAGATCACCCTGCGTGCCATCGAGAAGGACGGGCTCGGCTATCAGGTGTTCAACGCCGCCAATGACGATACTTCATCCGACCTGCCGACCGCCGAACTCCTGAAGCGGTTCTATCCCAGCGTACCGGTCAAGGCCGAACTCGGCGAATACGAGACGCTGCTGTCGAACCGCAAGGCGCGGGATATTCTCGGCTTTCGTCCGGAGCACAGCTGGCGCAAATACGTCAAGCAGGCCTGATCCGCAGGGGCAATCGGGCTGATCTGTGCACAGCGGCCGGCTTTGCCGCCTGAGCCGCTTGCCGCGCTTGACAGCCCCTGCAATCCGGCCTTTCTGGAGCCTATGCGGGACGCGAAGCCGAACAAGGAAAAATCGCCAGCGAAAGCGGCCTCCGGCGAGCGCACGGCGGGCGTTCGCCGACCAGACGCGGCGCGCATCCCCGGCTCGAGCGTCCATGCTTCGCTGGCCAGCGAGATTGGTCTCAGGATCGTGCGCGGCGACTATCCGCCCGGTACCATCCTGCCCAATGAAGCGAAATGGTCGGAGACCTTCAGCGTGAGCCGCTCGGCGGTGCGCGAAGCGATCAAGATGCTGATGGCCAAGAGCCTGTTGGCGTCGCGCCCCAAGATCGGCAGCTGGGTCGAGCCGAAGGAACGCTGGAACCTTCTCGATCGCGACGTGCTCGCCTGGTACGCGACGTCCCCGGATCGCGAGGTGTTCCTGAAGACCGTGCAGGAGTTCCGCCACATCATCGAGCCGGAAGCGACCGCCTTTGCCGCCATGCGGCGGACCGACGAGCAGATGGCCGAGATCAGCCAGGCCTGCCGCGAGATGGGCGAGGCGACGAGCCTGCAGGAGCGCACGCGTGCCGACACGCGTTTCCACCTGGCGATCCTGCGGGCATCCGGCAACGACCTTTTGGTGCCACTCGGCGTGCTCATCGAATCCGCGTTCGACCACCTGTTCGCCTATACGACACGGGAGCTGGATGATTTGCAGCACGCACAGAAGCTGCACGAGGCGATCGAGAAGAACATCCGCCTGCAGCGGCCGGATGCGGCGCGCAACGCGGTGCGCAAGTTGTTGGCCAACACTGACGGCGTCATCCGTTCGCGCTAGGCGCGGCTAATCCTCTTTCTCCCGCCCGAAGGCGCCGCGAAGCTCGTCCTTGGCGTCCTCAAGCACTTGTCTGCGCGAAGCGGGCAGATTCTTGCCAGCGCGGTTGATGTAGAAGTTCAGCATCGACATGGCGGACTGGAACGGCTCGGCCTTGCGCCGGAGGCTGTGTTCGGCGGATCGCTTGAGAGAGGCGGCGATCTTCCTGGCGTCGTCGGATTCGAAGACGTGGTCCTCGAGATCCATCGCGTCGCTGTGCTCCGTCACCTCGGCCGACCATTTCTTCTTCGCGGTCATGGCAGGACTCCTTTGCAGGGTGGCTTGCCAGGAAACTCCACACCTTGGCATCGGTTCCGCATTCGCGTGGGGTCTGGTGCGACGGATTTGCCCGCCGTGGCGCTGCTGCGCGTTGCGAATGTGCCGATAGTGGCGCAAACGGCAGCCGATTTTCGAGACCGCCGACAGGAAACGCCTTGACCCGAACCGACTTGAGCCGGCCGAGCCCCGGGATCGACAGCAGCTATGCCTGGATGCGGCTCGCGATTTCGATGCTGCTGGCGACGATCGGCGGCGTCGGCATGTGGGCTGTCGTCGTCGTGCTGCCCGCTGTGCAGGCCGAGTTCGGCGTTGATCGCGCCGCGGCGTCCATGCCTTACACCGCGACCATGGTCGGTTTCGCCGCCGGCAACGTGCTGGTCGGCCGCGCCATCGACCGCATGGGCTACTGGATCCCCGCGCTGCTCTCCTCGATTGCGCTCGCCGCCGGCCTCCTGCTGGCGGCGCTGTCGACCTCGATCCTGCAATTCACCCTTGCTCAAGGGCTATTGATCGGTGTCGGCACATCGGTGATCTTCGGGCCGCTGATCGCCGATAGCTCGCACTGGTTCAACCGCCGGCGCGGTGTCGCGGTGACCGCGGCGGCCGCTGGCAACTACCTTGCCGGAGCGATCTGGCCAACCATCATGCCGACGCTGATGACGGCAGAAGGCTGGCGCTTCACCTATGCCGCGATCGGCGTCTTCTGCCTTGTGACCATGGTGCCGCTGGTGCTGTTGCTGCGGCGCGGTGCTCCGGAGACTGCCGCAGCTGGTTCGCCGGGAAGCCGGCCGGTGCAGCCGATCTCGCTGTCGCCGGCGGCGTTGCAGGTGCTTCTGGTCGTCGCCGGCCTCGGCTGCTGCGTGGCGATGTCGATGCCGCAGGTGCATATCGTCGCCTATTGCATGGACCTCGGCTACGGCATGGCGCACGGCGCCGACATGCTGTCGATCATGATGGCGGCGGGCGTCGTCAGCCGGCTGGCCTCCGGGTTTCTCGCCGACCGCATCGGCGGCGTGAAGACGCTGCTCGTCGGCTCGGTGCTGCAATGCCTATCACTGCTGTTCTACATTCCCTTCGACGGACTTGCCTCGCTTTACGTCGTATCGTTGGTGTTCGGCCTGTCGCAAGGCGGCATCGTGCCCTGCTACGCGATCCTCGTGCGCGAATACATGCCGGCCAAAGAGGCCGGCCAGCGCATCGGCATCGTCATGATGGCGACGATCTTCGGCATGGCGATCGGCGGCTGGATGTCGGGTTGGATCTACGATCTGACCGGCTCCTACGCCGCGGCATTCCTGAACGGTATCGCGTGGAATCTGCTGAACATACTGGCGATCGGTCTGTTGTTTTGGAGGGCAAGGCAACGTGCCATGGCGATGGCTTGAAAGGGCAGAGTTATTTCGCGTTGCTTGACAAGGGCGAAAGGCTGCGCGACGCCAGACACGAGTGGGTGCGGCAAGGCAAGCCGGGTGAGATGACGACAGCGAGGACGATCGTATCCCCGCGCTTCGGTGGGTGCACTTCCGAGGGAGCGGGTCCTTGATCAAGCCGCGCTCGCGCCGGGGCGGCGGCCGCCCGACCATTGCCGATGTCGCGCGCAAGGCCGGTGTCGGCGCCATCACCGTGTCGCGCGCCCTGCGCGAGCCGGAGCGCGTCTCGGAGGATTTGCGACGCCAGATCCAGGCCGCGGTCGACGAACTTGGCTACGTGCCGGACCCGAATGCGCGAGCACTGGCTTCGGCGCGCGCCGAGGTGTTCGGCGTGCTGGTGCCGTCGCTCACCAACAACGTCTTTGCCGAGGTGGTGCGCGGCATCTATGACAGCCTGTCGGCCAGCCCGTTCCGCATCCAGCTTGGCAACACCCATTATTCCGGCCTCGAAGAAGAGCGGCTGCTGCAGGTCTTCGGTTCGCAGCGGCCGGCAGCGCTGATCGTCGCCGGCATCGACCAGACACCGACCTCGCGAAAACTGCTGGAGAGCGCCGGCTGCCCGGTGGTGCAGGTCATGGAAACCGGGCCCGATCCTGTCGACATGATGGTCGGCTTCTCGCATTTCGACGGCGGCAGGACGGCGACCGAGCATCTGATCGAGACAGGCTACCGCCGCATCGGCTTCATCGGCGCGCGCATGGACCCGCGCTCGCAGCGGCGCCTTGCCGGCTATCGCGCGGCGATGGAGGCCGCCGGGCTGTTCGACCCACGCCTCGTCACCACCACGCCGGTGCTGTCGAGCGTGCCGCTCGGGCGCGAAATGCTCCGCGACGCGCTGGCCAAGGTACCGACGCTCGACGGTGTGTTCTGCAACAATGACGACATCGCGCTCGGCGTGTTGTTCGAGTGCCATCGCGCCTCGATCGCGGTGCCGAAGACGATAGGCATCGTCGGCTTCAACGATCTCGACATGATGCAGGTGGCGTTTCCTTCGATCACCAGCATCCGCACCCACCGCTATGAGATCGGCCGACGTGCGGTCGCCATGGCGCTGGCGGCGATCGCCGGCAACAGGCCGGAACAACGGATCGTCGATCTCGGCTTCGAACTCAAGCGCCGCGAGAGCACCGCCCGTTGAAACACACAGAAGCGACTGTGTGAATGCCGGTTTACACAACGTCATGGTAGCGCTACCAATTTCGTAGAGTGGAAACTTACGGCAAAAGCCAAGGCCTGTTTATTATATATAAGCGACAGCTGATGCTTGTTTATTATGTATAATATGATAGTTTTTATTTCCCATTTAGAGGTGGCAAGGGAGGGACCCGGGTCGACATTGGCGACTTAAGAAAGCGCTGCAGGCAAGGCAGGAGGTGCCTAGCCGGACGCGTGAAGTGCATGGCAGCCAACAACAATCAAAACTGCAACTGGGAGGAATATCGATGATCAAGTCACTCGTGGGTGGCATCGTTGCCGCCACTGCATTTGTCATGCTCAACTCGGCCGCAATGGCCGCCGGCCCCGAAGTCGTGAAGGGACCAGCCGCCGAACCGGATTGCTTCGCGCCCTGGGCCGCAGATACGCAGTTCTTCAAGTTTCCCAAGAAAGATGGCCCATACCGGATCGCGCTCGCCAATGGCTATATCGCCAACACGTGGCGCATCCAGATGATCCAGACGGCCAAGGCTTACGCAGCGCAGAAGGACGTCGCCGCCAAGCTGAAGGAATTCAAGGTGGTGTCGACCGGCGAGGATGTGCCGGCGCAGATCTCGGCGATCAACAACTTCATCGATTCCGGCTATGACGCCATTGTTGTCAACGCGCAGAACCCGACCGCTTTCGCGCCGGTCATCAAGCGCGCCAAGGAAGCCGGCGTCGTGCTGGTCGCCTTCGACAACATTCTCGATACCAAGGATGCCATCAACGTCAATGTCGATCAGAAGGGCCTTGGCGAACTTTGGGGCAAATGGCTGACCGGCCATATACCCGAAGGCGGCAAGATTCTTGAAGTCCGTGGCGTTGCCGGCACGTCGGTCGACACCGATCGCCACAATGGCATCCATGAGGTTCTCGACGCGTCGGGCAAGAAATGGGACGTCACCGAAGTCGCCGGCAAGTGGGACGATCCGACGGCGCAGAAAGTCACGGCTGACGCGATCGCCACCAATGGTCCGTTCGTCGGCATCACCGGCCAGGGTGGCGACACCGGCATCGTGCAGGCGATGATCGACGCCAAGCATCCGTTCGTGCCGTTCGGCGGCGAAACAGAGAACGGCTTCCGCAAATTCTGCGCGGCCCATGCGGCGGACGGATTGAAATGCTCGTCAGCCGGTACCGGCCCCGCCCAGGTGGCGGTTGCTATCAAGACGGCGATAGCAGCCCTTGAAGGCAACGTCGTCCCGCAGTCGGTCAAGCTACCGCTTGCGATCGTCGAGGATCCGAACTTCAAGGCAGGTCAGGATTTCTTCCCTGATCAGTCCGACAATTTCTTCGTCGGCAATTCCTTCCCGACTTGCGGTATCAATTTCACCGCGCAGGAAATCATGGGCCAGACCAAGGC
>NZ_JBFUDZ010000035.1:0-61950 GCF_056404455.1 Mesorhizobium sp. P2_D1 | reverse complement strand
CGCCATGGTTACGCGGCGTTACCGTTACGTACTTGTGTGTGCCACCGATGGGCGAGACCCTTGCTGACGATTGCCGTCGTCAGAATGGAGGACTGGCAAATGATCCGTATGCTGCTTGCCGTGCTGAACTTCGAGTAACGGTCAACTTGCGGTCTGACTGAGGTACACCAGCGCTCCGGTTCGTCCTGACGCGAACGTGGAAAGAGTGTCGGAAAGGCTGGAACCGGCGATTGACAGCGTGGAGCGGCGACATGACCTTCATCGACATCTTCGCCTGGATCGTCCTCCTCGTCGTCATAGCGACACTTGTTGCGGTCGTCGTGGCGCTGGGAGCAATGCCGGGCCGTATTGCACGCAAGCGGGGCCATCCCTGGGCGCAAGCGGTGGCAGTTGGTAGCTGGGCAACCTTGATCTTCGGCTTCGTTTTCTGGCCGCTGGTGCTGATCTGGGCCTATGTCGACTTCCCGGAAAAGAGGGACGCGACCAAATGATCGTCGTCCTTCTCAATGGTTACATTGCGCTTCTCGCCCTCTTCGTCTGGCTGAGGTTCATCCCGTTCAACCTGTTTTGGAAGCTGTCCCCGGTTATCGTGCTGCTGGCTCTTCTCATCGGCCTGTTCATCCCGATGGGGTGGGGAGCGCCGTCCGGGCCAGCCGCAGTGCAGCGCAACTCCGTACAGATCATTCCGTCCGTGGCGGGCGAAGTCATCGACGTCCCTGTGCTTGCTAACACGCCGCTCAAGGCAGGCGATGTTCTTTTCCGCATCGACCCGACGATCTACGAGGCACAGGTTCGCGGCATCGAGGCGCAGCTCAAGCTGGCGGAGCTGCGGCTTGGTCAGTTCTCACAACTTCAGAAGAACGATGTCGGACGCGCCTTCGATGTCGAGCAGCGCCAGGCCGAGCGTGACCAGCTTCAGGCGGAACTCGACGGGGCGAAATGGAACCTCGACAAGACGACTGTTCGTGCGCCGACCGACGGCTATGTGACGAACCTCGCCCTTCGCAAGGGAGCGCGTGTCAACGGCCAATCACCGGTCATGGCCTTCATCGACACATCCGACACCATCTTTGGCGCCGAGATAGCGCAGAACAATGCGCGCTACATCAAGGCTGGTCAGCCGGTCGAGGTCACGTTCAAGACGCTTCCCGGCGAGGTCTTTGAAGGCAAGGTTGAGACGGTAATTCAGGCGATTGCCACCGGGCAGTCGCAGCCGGGAGGCCTCGCCGTGGCGCCGTCGGAAGTGCAGGCGTCTCCCTTTGTAGTGCGCTTCAAACTCGACGATCAGACGGTCGGGCAACGGCTCCCAGCGGGAAGCACTGGCGTTGCCGCCATTTACACCGATCATGTCAAGGCGGCGCATGTGATACGGCAAGTTGTGCTTAGACAAAGTGCCATCCTGAACTACGTCAACCCGTTCTGAACCGGCCGCGCCAGCCAGAGGCGGCGGCAAGAACAGGTCAAGGCACTTGCCTACCTGCCCCCGATTGGTTCGAGGCGCTTCGCCAGCTTCGCGAGCGTCGACCGTGAGTAGTTGGTGGCCTTCACGATGGTGTTCCAGCTCTGCCCCTTGCGCAGCATGGCCATGATCGCCTCGTTGCGCTCGGCGTCCGGAACCGCATGAAGGTCCTTGGCAACAATCGCACAACGGCAGAAACTCCATTTGGCAGGGGGCGCGAGCTTGGAGGAGAGCGCGCTATGCTCAATGAACGAAAGCGAGATCAGTCCGCAGCGCCGCCGACCATGTCTGTCAGCCGACGCAGCATCCTGCTTGGCGGCAGCGCACTTGCGGCTGCCTCAACTCTCATGGGTGAGACACGGGTTGCCCAGGCCCAGGACCAACCCACGGCGGCGGCCGACGGCAAGCCGAACATCCTGGTCATCTTCGGCGACGACATCGGGCAATCAAACATAAGCGCCTATACATTCGGCGTGATGGGCTATCGCACGCCGAACATCGACCGCCTCGCCCGCGAAGGCATGATGTTCACCGACTACTATGCCGAGCAGAGCTGCACGGCAGGGCGTTCGACATTCATCACCGGGCAGGCGACGCTCAGAACCGGCCTGTCCAAGGTCGGCCTTCCGGGGTCAACGCTCGGCCTGCAGCCGCAGGACATCACAATCGCCGAGGCGCTGAAGCCGCTCGGCTACGCCACCGGCCAGTTTGGCAAGAACCATCTCGGCGACCGCAACGAGTTCCTGCCGACGGTGCATGGCTTCGATGAGTCTTCGGCAACCTCTATCATCTCAATGCCGAGGAGGAGCCGGAGAACCCCGACTACCCGAAGGACCCGGCCTTTAGAGCAAAGTTCGGACCGCGCGGCGTTCTGAAGTGTAAGGCCTCGGACACTGACGATCCGACCGAGGACCCACGCTTCGGGAAGATCGGCAAGCAGACTATCGAGGACACCGGACCGCTGACCAAGAAGCGCATGGAGACGATCGACGACGAAACAAGCGCGGCGGCAATCGACTTCATCCAGCGTCAGAAGCAAGCGGGTAAGCCGTTCTTCTGCTGGTTCAACTCAACCCGCATGCATTTCATCACTCACGTGCGGGCGTCAATGCGAGGCCAGAGCGGCATGCCGGACAATGAATATGCCGACGGCATGATCGAGCATGATGGCGACGTTGGCAAGCTGCTCAAGGCGCTCGACGATCTCGGTATCGCGAACGACACCATCCTAATCTACACCACTGATAATGGTCCGCATTTGAACGGATGGCCGGACGCGGGCATGACACCGTTCCGCAACGAGAAGGCCTCGAACTGGGAGGGCGCCTACCGCGTGCCCGCCTTTGTACGCTGGCCAGGTCACATCCAGGCCGGAAGCGTGTCGACCGACATCATATCGGGGCTGGACTGGTTCCCGACGCTACTCGCAGCGGTCGGCGATACCGACGTGAAGGATAGGCTGCTCAACGGCTGGGACATCGGCGGGAAGACCTACAAGGTGCATCTCGACGGCTACAACCAGCTTGCATATCTCACCGGGCAACAGGAGAAGTCGGCGCGAAAGGAGTTCTTCTACTTCAACGACGACGGCCAGTTGGTGGCGGTCCGCGTGGAGAGCTGGAAGATGCAGTTCTGCGAGCAGCGCGCCGAGGGGGGGCTGGCCGTCTGGCGCGAACCGTTTGTCTGCATGAGGGGACCGACGATGTACAACCTGCGTATGGACCCGTACGAGCGGGCGAGTATCACATCGAACACCTGGAACGACTGGATGCTGAAGCGCGCCTTCCTTGTTGTGCCGACACAGGTCGCGGTCGCGCAATTCATCGGGACGTTCAAAGCGTTTCCGCCACGCCAGCGGCCTGCGAGCTTCAGCGTCGACCAGATCATGGAGCAGTTGCAGGCGCCGCAAGGAGGCTGACACAATGAGACCGTAGCGTGGTGCCGACCACGTCACGCTCGCTGTACACGAGGTACCTGGAGCCGCTTCGCCAACCTCGACAGGGTCGAGCGAGAGGCTCCTGTCGCCTTCACGATGGTGTTCCAGCTCTGCCCCTTCCGCAGCATGTCCATGATCGCCTCGTTACGGCCGGCGTCCTCTGGGCGACCCTTCATGCGCCCTTCAGCCTTTGCCTTGGCGATCCCCTGAGCCTGCCTGCGGCGTCGGTCGTCATAGTCCTTGCGGGCGATGGCGGCGAGCATGTCGAGCAGCATCCCGTTGAGCGCATCGAACATCCGCCCGGTGAAGGCGTCCTCGGTCTTCAGCATCATGTGCGAAGTCGGCAAGTCCAGCGCCACGACCTTGACCTCTCGGTCCTTGATCTGACGGGTTGTCATTGGTGCCCCTAGCCGGGATCGAACCAGCACTCCTTGCGGAACTCGATTTTGAGTCGAGCGCGTCTACCAATTCCGCCATAGGGGCTCAGGCCGGGCGGCCTGGATGGGCGCGGACTATACGGTTGGGGGCCTGTTCGTCAACAGGCCAATTGTCGATGGCTTGGATGCGACCAAACTTCACCTTTCGATTTCGTGACGGCGCTGCCATTGTGCAGCGCGGAAAATCTTTCTAGACAGGCGGCGCATCAAAGTGCGGCGCGTCTGACAGGACAGATGGCGCGTGCTTTGGGTCTTTGTTTTGTGCATGCCCATTGGTTTATGCATGCCAATGTCCCGAAACCGCTGCGCACTTTTGGGCGACACGCATTAGGAGTGCCGATGCTTCGCGGACTTTACGACTGGACCTTGTCGCTGGCGGCAAGGAAATCCGCGGAATGGTGGCTTGCCATCATCGCCTTCATTGAAAGCTCGTTCTTCTTCGTACCGGCCGATGTGCTCTATCTGCCGATGGCGTTGGCACGCCCCGACCGCGCCTACCGCTATGCGCTGACCGCCACGGCCGCCTCGGTGCTGGGCGGCATCGCCGGCTGGATGATCGGCTACTTCGCCTACGACGCCGTCGCCCGTCCGATCCTGGAGCATTTCGGCGGCCTGTCGACCTTCGAGCGCTGGCAGAATTCTGGCACCGGCCTGATGCTGGTGCTGCTCGTTACGTCCGGTCTCGCGCACCTGCCGCCGATCAAGGTCGTCACCATCCTTGCCGGCGCCCTGCACGTCAATTTGCTGATCTTCATCATCTCGGCCATCGTCGCGCGCGGCGCCCGCTTCCTGCTGCTGGCCTGGCTGCTGCGCCGCTATGGCGAGCCGATCCGCGAATTCATCGAAAAGCGTCTCGGACTGATCGCCGGCGCCGGCGCGGCTGCCCTGATTTTGCTCTATATCCTCGTCAAATACGCGTTCTAGTCCTGTCGCCCAAAAGTGCCCGGCGCTGTTGGGACAAGGACAGGACAAAGAGCGCGGCGAACTCAACGGACGAAGAACACGATGACAGCGACCATGAATGCCGACACCGGACGCCAGCGGACGCGCACCGCCTTGTTTCTCGCCGTCGCCATGGCCGCTACCGTGGGCTCGGCGCTGGGCTTCCAGTATCTCGGCGGCTACATCCCCTGCCACCTCTGCCTTGAACAGCGCACGCCCTACTACATCGGCGCGCCGCTGATGCTGCTGGCGGTGCTTGCATCCATGCTGCACGCGCCGGCATGGCTGACCCGCGGCCTGCTGGCCATAGGCGGCCTGCTGATGCTCTACGGCCTCTATCTCGGCGTCTATCACTCCGGCGTCGAATGGCAGTGGTGGGCCGGCCCGACCGATTGCACCGCCGGCGCCGGGCCAGTCGACACCGGCGGCAAGGGCGTGCTCGACGCGCTCGACAAATTCGTGCCGCCCTCGTGCGACAAGGCGGCGCTGCGCATCCTCGGCCTGTCGCTGGCCGGCTGGAACGCCATCGCCAGCCTCGTTCTGGCCGCCGTCGCCTTCCGCGGCGCCCTCACCCGCGACTGAGCAAATTCGTTTGGCCGGCGCGACGCAGAGTTCGCGCAAAAATTCGGCAGGCTGAGTCGGATGGCACGGCTTTCGAGAACCGGAGCGGAGCGTACTCAGGTACGTGAGCACCGGAAGCGCAGAAAGCCGCGTCAGGCGGCCAGCATGGCGGATTTGTGCCGAACTCTACGGTTCGAGTTCGACATCCCAGTACAGATAATCCATCCAGCTTTCATGCAGATGGTTGGGCGGGAACAGGCGGCCGTTGTTGTGCAGGTCGTGCACCGTCGGCTGGAAGGGTTTCTGCAGCGGCCACATCTTGGCATGCGCCGGCATCATGCCGCCCTTCCTGAGATTGCAGGGGGAGCAGGCGGCAACGACATTCTCCCACGTCGTCGCGCCACCGCGATGGCGGGGGATGACATGATCGAAGGTCAGATCCTCCGGCGTGCCACAATATTGGCACTGGAAGCGGTCGCGCAGGAAGACGTTGAAGCGGGTGAAGRCCGGGTGCCTGGACGGCTTCACATAGGCCTTCAGGCTGACGACGCTCGGCAGCTTCATCGAGAAGGTCGGCGAGGAGACGGCGTGCTCGTATTCGGCGACGATGTTCACCCGGTCGAGGAACACCGCTTTGATGGCATCCTGCCAGGACCAGAGCGACAGAGGGTAATAGCTGAGCGGACGGTAATCCGCATTCAGCACCAGTGCTGGAAGCCCATCCGGAGATACGGCGACCGTCACGTGTTTACCTCCTTGGTTCTAGACCCGAACGGCGCGGATACTGTAAGCCTGACATGACAGGGATGTGAAGCGGATTGTCGCGTCGCTGAAGCGCCAAAAATGCGTGATTTTCATGCCTTTTTGCGGATTAAGCCGGCGGCGCGGCGTCCCGCCCTCTGGTTTCGCGATAATAGGACCAGAAAAGCCGCGATGCGACACCTCGCCACGGGCTCCATGATTCGGCCAGTGCGATCAGTGTTTTCTCCGGCGGACGCGGCTCGATGCCGAGCGCGTGACCGACCGCGCTCTGCAAGGCGACGTCGCGCGCCGGAAAAATGTCGGGGTGGCCGGCGGCAAACAAAAGATACACTTCCGCCGTCCATGGGCCGATCCCGGACACCGCCGTCATCGTCGTGATCGCCTCCTGGGCGTCGAGCGAACAGAGGTGATGGAGGTCGAGCCCGTCGGCCACCGCCTGGGCGATGGCGATCAGCCCACGCTGCTTCGGCCGCGACAGGCCGGCCTCGCGAAAAATGTCTTCGCCGGCGGCAAGTATCGCCTGCGGCGTCAGCGGATCGACGAGTTTGGTCAGCCGGCTGAAGATCGCATCGGCGCTGGCTCGGGACACTTGCTGCGAGACGATGATCGAGGCCAGGCTCCGGAACCCGGGCTCGGAAAGTCGCAGCGGCACCTCGCCAGCCATGCCGCGCACCTTTTCCAGGCGCGGGTCGATCAGGCAAAGCGCATCGAGCCCTCGGGCAATGTCGTCTGATGTGGCGATGCGCTGCATATTTCTTGTTCCTTGACCCTCGACAGGGTAGCAATCGGCGAAGCGCCGCAAAACCTGATTGCCGCCGGACAAATGACACTCCTGACATTCCGCTTCGCCCCCAGCCCCAACGGCGACCTGCATCTCGGCCACGCCTATTCGGCGCTGCTCAATCGGAAATTGGCTGACGCCGCCGGCGGCCGCCTGCTGCTGCGCATCGAGGATATCGACACGACGCGCTGCACGCCGCAATTCGAGGCCGGCGTGCTTGCCGATCTGAAGTGGCTGGGGCTTGGCTGGGAACAGCCGGTGCGCCGCCAGTCCGAGCATTTCGCGGAATACGAGACGACGCTTGACCGGCTGATTCGGGACGAACTCGTCTATCCCGCCTTCATGAGCCGTGGCGAGATCCGGGCATTCATTACCGACAGCGAACAGCGCGGACGCGACTGGCCACGCGATCCAGATGGCGTGCCGCTGTACCCCGCCGTCGACAAGGCGCTGCCGGTGAAGGAGCGCAAGCGACGGATCGCCGAGAACGCGCCCTTCGCCTGGCGGCTGGATATCGATGCCGCGGTGGCGCGTGTCGGCAAGGACATCGCATGGGCCGAATTCAGCGATGACGCGCTCGTCGCGACACGCGCGATCGAAGCCCGGCCGCAGGACTGGGGCGACGTGATCGTGGCGCGCCGCGACATCCCGACCAGCTATCACCTCGCCGTCGTCATGGACGATGCCCTGCAAGGCGTCAGCCATGTCGTGCGCGGACAGGACCTGTTTTCCGCCACCGGCGTGCAGCGCCTGCTGCAGGAACTCCTCGGACTGCCGCAGCCGGCCTACTTCCATCATCGCCTCATCCTCGGGCCGGATGGACGAAAGCTGTCCAAGAGCCTCGGCGACACCGGCCTTGCCGCCTTGCGCCATGCCGGCGCTTCGGTGGACGACATCAGGCGGACGGTCGGCCTTTGAGCCTGGCGGGCCAGGGAAACCGCGTCGCGAATTCGGGTCATGTCGGTTTGAAATTTGCCCCGTCGTCATTGCCATCAACCGACCGTCGCGTGACGGTCAAAACTTCTGTATGCTTGGCGCCAAGCGGTGGAGGCTTCCATGAAGCGACATCTGACTGACGAAGAAAAGGCGCGCGTTTGCGACAGGCTGACGGCAATCGAGGGCGCCAAGTACCCGGACCATATCGTTTCGGTCATGGTGGGCAACGAGACCGACGACAACGGCGATCCGGTATGGTCGGTGGTCAAGTCGTTTGACGACAGGGAAGCTGTCTATGGGCACAGCCCGCTTATCAAGTGGCCGGGGTGCAGCTGGTAACAAGAAATCGGTCACCGAAATCTCAAACCGAGCCGAATTCGCCGTCGGTTGAATTCCAATGATGTATGGATCAATCGTTTCGTTTTGCGCGCCGCCTTGAACCGCATTAGAGCAGCGCCACGATCAACTCTCCCCAGTGCGGCGGTCCCCCGAACATGCACAGCATCAAGCGGTTCATCCCCGCCACCTTCGTTGTCCTGTGGGCAACTGGCTTCATCGGCGCGCGCTACGCCATGCCGTGGGCCGAGCCGTTCACCTTTCTTGCCGGGCGTTTCGTGCTGGCTGCGATCCTGCTCGCCGTCCTCATGCTCGTGCTGGGTTCGAAGAGAGCCACCCGCACTGAAGCGCTGCACGCCACCGGCGCCGGCATCCTGATGCATGGCGTCTATCTCGGCGCCGTCTTCTGGGCCATCCACCGGGGCATGCCGGCCGGGTTTTCGGCCCTCATCGTCGGCCTGCAGCCGCTGATCACGGCCGTGCTTGCCGGCAAGTTTCTCGGCGAGGCGATCCTGCCGCGTCACTGGGCCGGGCTTGGCATCGGTCTCATCGGCATCGTCATCGTGCTTTGGCCGAAGCTCGGCGCGCTCGGCGGCGGCGTGACGGCGGCGACGCTGACCGCCTCGCTGGTCTCGGTGCTCGGCATGAGTGCAGGCACGATCTGGCAGAAGCGTTTTGCCTCCGGCGGCGACCTCGTCGCGGCGACCATGTGGCAATATGTCGGCGGCGCCTCTTTGATGATCCTGGCTTCGCTCGCCTTCGAGACACGCACCGTCGTCATCAACGGYGAACTGATYTTCGCCATGGCCTGGCTGGTGCTGGTGCTGTCGCTCGGCGCCATCTTCCTGCTGATGGTGATGATCCGCGACGGCGAGATGTCGAAAGTGGCCTCGCTGTTCTACCTGGTGCCGGCGGTGACGGCCATCATCGCCTGGGCCCTGTTCGACGAGCAGCTCAACGCGCTGCAGATTGTCGGCATGGCGATCACGACATTCGGCGTCGGCCTGGCAACGGCTCGACAGACCAAGCCTCAGCCTTTCAATCAACCGACTCGGGCGCGCGCCTCCAGATAGCGGCTGATCGCGGCATTGAGTTCGCCGCCGAGGATGAAGATCGCCGAGAGCATATAAAGGAAGACCACCGCGATCATAATCGAGGCGAGGCCGGCATAGGTCGTCACATAAGACGAGAAGTGATCGAGATAGGTGGCGAAGACGGTCGAACCGACGAGCCATGCCGCCAGCGTGAAGATGATGCCCGGTATGATCGAGACAAAGCGGCGCCTGCCCGCCGGCAGCCAGAAATGCACGGCAAACAATCCGCCGACGATGACCACCGAGGCGATGACGTAGCGCCACAGCGTGATCGTGCCCATATAGGGCTTGATCCCTTCGATATGGGCTTCCGCGAGCCGCGCCAGCAGTGGCGCGAACACCAGGAGCACGCTTATCGCCAGGAAACCGGCCGTCGCGATCAGAACGAAGATGATGCTCTGCACCCGGCGGTAGATGATGCCGCGCGTTTCCGAAACGCGATAGGCGCGGTTGAGCGATGTGCGCAACGCCTCGATGCCGTTCGAGGCAAAGTAGGCGGCAAGCAGCACGCCGTAGGTCAACAGGTCGGTGCGCCTGACGGTCAGCACATTGAGCACCTCGCGCGCGATCGGCTTGGCGATCTGCTCGGGCCAGGTGTCGAAAACCAGATGCACGGCCGTGTCGGAGAACGCCTGCGCGCCGAGGAAGCTTGCCAGCGTCGTGGCGAAAATCAGGAACGGAAACAGCGCCATCAGCGAGGTGATCGCCAGGTGGCTGGCCATTGCCCAACCGTCATCGGTGTTGAAATGGCCGAGCGCGTCGTAGAGCACGCGGCGCAGGGCGACAATATTCCGCAGCAAGAACCCGCGCTCCCTTCGATTGTCTCGACGCCGCGAATATGGGAAGGGATTGCGGCAAATGGCAACCCTTGGCGAAACCACGACCAGTCAGGCGCAAGCGTTGCGCTCGATCATCGTTACCGGCGCCTCTTCGGGAATAGGCGCCTACTGCGCCCGCGCATTGAAGGCGGAAGGCTGGCGGGTGTTCGCGACGGCACGCAAGCCGGACGACATCGCCGCACTCGAAGCGGACGGCATCGAGGCCTTCTATCTCGACTACACTGAAGCCGCATCCATTGAAGCGCTGGTCACATCGGTTCTGGATCGCACAGGCGGCCGGCTCGACGCCTTGCTCAACAATGGCGCCTACGCGCAAGCCGGCGCCGTCGAGGACCTGCCGGTGGCGGCGCTCAAGCAGCAATTCGAGGCGAATTTCTTCGGCTGGCACGACCTGACCCGGCGGCTGGTGCCGGTGATGCGACGCCAGGGCCATGGACGCATCGTCCATTGCTCGTCGATCCTCGGCCTCGCGCCGGTGCGCTTTCGCGGCGCCTATTCGGCTTCGAAGCACGCGCTGGAGGGTCTGATGCTGTGCCTGCATCAGGAACTCAGGGGCAGCGGCATCCATGTCTCGCTGATCGAACCCGGGCCGGTAGAGTCGAAAATCGCCAGCAATGCGCTGCCATGGTTCCTGCAGAACATCGATCACGAGAATTCGGTCCACCGCCTCGACTATGAGGCGCAACTGGCAAGGTTGCGGGCCGGCGGCAGCCAATCGGCATTGAAGCCGGGGCCGGAAGTGGTACATGCGGCGCTGCGCCATGCGCTTCTGTCGCGGCGCCCACGCCCGCACTATGTGGTAACAGTGCCGGCTAAGATCGGTGCGGCGCTCAAACGCATCCTGCCCGCATCTATACTCTACCGCTTCCTTGCCAAACGCGCCTGAACCAACCGAACTGGGAACACACCATGGCAACCGTCTTCAACATCCTCGCCATTCTGGTCATGGTCGCCGTGGTGATCGTGCTCGTTCGCGGTCTCATCAACATGATGCGTGGCGGGTCCGGCGTCACCTCGAACAAGCTGATGCAGGCGCGTGTTCTGCTGCAGGCGGTGGCGCTGGCGCTGATCCTGCTGGCGGTGTATTTCACCCGCAAGTGAGGCCGTTCGGGAGGCGATGTGGTCAAGCTAAACAAGATCTACACCCGCACCGGCGATGATGGCACCACCGGTCTCGGCACCGGCGAACGGCGGCTGAAATCGGACCTGCGGGTGGACGCCTACGGCACGGTCGACGAAGCCAATGCCTGCATCGGCATCGCCCGGGTTCACACGGCAGTCACCCACCCGGTGATCGACGCCATGCTTTCCCGCATCCAGAACGATCTCTTCGACCTCGGCGCCGATCTCGCCGTGCCCGATGACGGCAAGCCGCTCGGCTATGAGCCGCTGCGCATCATCGCCACGCAGACCGACCGGGTCGAAAAGGATATCGACCTGCTCAACAAGCATCTTCAGCCGCTCAGATCCTTCGTGCTGAACGGCGGCACGCCGGCCGCCGCCGCCCTGCATCTCGCCCGCACCGTGGCGCGGCGGGCCGAACGGCTGATGGTGGCCCTGGCCCAGGACCCCCGCGAGCACGTCAACCCCGACGGGCTGAAATACATCAACCGCGTCTCGGATTTCCTGTTTGTCGCCGCCCGGGCGGTCAATGACAATGGAAATGCCGACGTGCTATGGGTTCCCGGCAAGAACCGCTGAACTGTCCGAAAGCGCGAGGGGGCCAGGGGGACCGATGTTCATCCCGCTTTACGACACCAACAGGCTGCGGCACATCCGCCTGCAATATGTGACGATCGGGTTGATCGTGGTCAACGCCCTGGTCTACTTCGCCACCGCGCTCGGCGGCGAGAATTTCTCCAATGCCGCCGTGCTCGGCCTCGGCTTCATCCCGGCCGTCGTCCATGACACCGCTGAGCTCGATCCTCGCTTTGTGGTCGTCCCCGAAAGCCTGAGCTACCTCACCTATTCCTTCCTGCATGCCGACATCTTCCACCTCGGCGGCAACATGTTGTTCCTGTGGGTGTTCGGCGACAATGTCGAGGACGCCCTCGGCCACGTCCGCTACCTCATCTTCTATCTGTTGTGCGCGATCGCCGGAGCCGCCTTCCAGGGCCTCATCGCCTGGGATTCGCAGGTGCCGCTGATCGGTGCGTCCGGCGCCATCGCCGGCGTGGTTGTCGCCTATCTGATCCTTTATCCGCGCGTGAAGGTGTGGGTGCTGGCCTTTGCCCGCATCCCGCTGCGCATTCCGGCCTTCATCCCGCTGGTCCTGTGGGTGGCGTTCCAGGTGGTGATGTTTGCCGCAGGCGGCGAGGACCGGATTTCATGGGCCTGCCACATCGGCGGCATCATCGCCGGCGCCATTCTGGTGCTAGTATTGCGCAGCCGCGGCGTGCCGCTGTTTGCCGGCCCCGACGAGGATGTCCCTGTCGCTCCCGCCGACCAGCCTGCCGTCGCCGCCGAACCGGTGACCCCCGACCCGCCTGCCGCGACGCCGCGCTGGGGGCGGGGAAACGCTTCCGGCTCGGACTGAACCGATTTGAGCGCCTTGCGACGTATTGACGTGCAGGGTTGCCGCAACTACGGAAACGTCTCCGTCCCAGCCTAAGGCGGTCCAAGACCAGAATTTCCATCCGGAATGTCGGCTTTCGACAACTCAGAAAGGGCGCAGGCTGTTATAGCGCGCCYRAWTATCTTGAAGAGGTGACAGGCAATGAAGATCCTTGTGCCCGTAAAGCGGGTTGTGGATGCGAACGTCAAGGTTCGCGTGAAGGCTGATGGTTCGGCGGTGGAACTCGCCAACGTCAAGATGGCGATGAACCCGTTCGACGAGATCGCGGTTGAAGAGGCGATCCGGCTGAAGGAGGCCGGCAAGGCCGAAGAGATCATCGTYGTYTCGATCGGTCCGCAGCAGGCGCAGGAAACCTTGCGCACCGCGCTTGCCATGGGTGCCGACCGCGCCATCCTGGTCAAGACCGACGAACAGACCGAGCCGCTCGGCGTCGCCAAGGTGCTGAAGGGCGTCGTCGACGCCGAACAGCCYGGCCTCGTCATCCTCGGCAAGCAGGCGATCGACGACGATTCCAACCAGACCGGCCAGATGCTGGCGGCCCTGCTTGGCTGGGCGCAGGGCACCTTCGCCTCCAAGGTGGTGATCGACGGCGACAAGGCCAARGTGACGCGCGAAGTCGACGGCGGCCTGCAGACGGTGGARCTGAAGATGCCGGCGATCGTGACCGCCGACCTTCGCCTCAACCAGCCGCGCTACGCCTCGCTGCCCAACATCATGAAGGCCAAGAAGAAGCAGCTCGACGAGAAGAGCCCGGCCGACTACGGCGCCGACGTCAAGCCGCGGCTGAAGGTCATCAAGACCGAGGAGCCGAGCGGCCGCAAGGCAGGCGTCAAGGTCAAGAGCGTCGCCGAACTGGTCGACAAGCTCAAGAACGAAGCCGGCGTTTTGTAAGCGGTCGGGAAAGGAACACGAAAATGGCTATTCTTCTGATTGCTGAACACGACAACGCCACCCTTTCCGACCAGACCGCCAAGGCGCTCTCCGCGGCCCTGCAGATCGGTTCGGACGTGCATGTGCTGGTTGCCGGCAAGGGCGCCAAGGGTGCGGCCGACGCCGCAGCCAAGCTGAAGGGCGTGAGCAAGGTGCTGCTGGCCGAGGCCGACGAGCTTGCCGAGCGCCTCGCCGAACCGACCGCAGCACTCGTTGTGTCGCTCGCGGGCGGTTACGACACCATCATCGCGCCGGCGACCTCGTCGGGCAAGAATGTCGCGCCGCGCGTGGCGGCCCTGCTCGATGTCGCGCAGGTTTCCGAGATCATCGAAGTCGTCTCGCCCGATACGTTCAAGCGGCCGATCTACGCCGGCAACGCCATCCAGACGGTGCAGTCGACCGACGCCAAGAAGGTTATCACTGTCCGCACCGCCTCCTTCCAGGCAGCCCCCGAGGGCGGATCGGCCGCGGTCGAGACCGTCAAGGCGGCAGCCAATCCCGGCCTCTCCACCTTCGTCGAGAACAAGCTCTCGGAGACCGACCGCCCGGAACTGACTTCGGCCAAGATCATCATCTCGGGTGGTCGCGCGCTGGGCTCCTCGGAGAAGTTCCAGGAAGTCATCCTGCCGGTCGCCGACAAGCTTGGTGCCGCCGTCGGCGCTTCGCGCGCCGCGGTGGATGCCGGCTATGCGCCGAACGACTGGCAGGTCGGCCAGACCGGCAAGGTCGTCGCCCCCGATCTCTACATCGCGGTGGGCATTTCCGGCGCCATCCAGCACCTCGCCGGCATGAAGGATTCGAAGGTCATCGTCGCCATCAACAAGGACGAGGAGGCGCCGATTTTCCAGGTCGCCGACTACGGCCTCGTCGGCGACCTCTTCGTCATCCTGCCAGAACTGCAAAAGGCGCTTTGACGCTCTCTGCCAAAGCGTATTAAATAGTGAAGGGTGGGGTAGACGAAGTCGCCCCGCCCTTTTAGTTTGCACCGCACAAAAAGCAGGCCGCAAAGGCCTTTTGACGGGATCGGTGTAATGAGCAAGATCGAGACGATCGGCATCATCGGCGCGGGCCAGATGGGCGGCGGCATCGCCCATGTCTCCGCGCTTTCGGGCTACAAGGTGCTGATCTACGACATATCGCCCGACCGTATCGAGAAGGGCATCGCCACCATCAGCGGCAACATGGCCCGCCAGGTAGGGTCAGGCAAGCTCGACGAGAAGGTGCGCAACGAGGCGATGGCGCGTATAGCCTCCGCCCCGGCGATGGCCGATCTTGCCGGCGCCGATCTGGTGATCGAGGCAGCGACCGAGGACGAGACGGTCAAGCGCAAGATCTATGCGCAGCTCTGTCCGCAGCTCAATCCCGAAGCCATCCTGGCGACCAACACCTCGTCGATCTCGATCACGCGGCTTGCCGCGCAGACCGACCGGCCGGAGCGATTCATCGGCATCCATTTCATGAACCCGGTGCCGCTGATGAAGCTGGTCGAACTGGTGCGCGGCATCGCCACCGAGGACCAGACCTTCGAGGCGGCGAAGACCTATGTGAAGCAGCTCGACAAGACGATCACGGTCTCGGAGGATTTCCCGGCCTTTATCGTCAACCGCATCCTGCTGCCGATGATCAACGAGGCGATCTACACGCTCTATGAGGGTGTCGGCTCGGTCGACGCCATCGACACCGCCATGCGGCTCGGCGCCAACCACCCAATGGGCCCGCTGCAGCTGGCCGATTTCATCGGGCTGGATACCTGCCTGTCGATCATGCAGGTGCTGCACGACGGCCTGTCGGATTCGAAATACCGCCCCTGCCCGCTGCTGGTCAAATACGTCGAGGCCGGCTGGCTCGGCCGCAAGACCGGACGCGGTTTCTACGACTATCGCGGCGAGCATCCCGTTCCGACGCGCTAATCAGGTCTGGGGGCTGATAGGCCGAGATCAGGAGGCCGCGGCAAGCGGCTCGGGCGGTTCCATCCTGTCGTCCATGACCTCGCCGTCCGGCGCCACGCAAACGCAGCCGCGGCCGGCCGCCTTGGCCGCATAGCAAGCGGCGTCGGCCCTGGCGATGATCTCGTCGACTTCGCCGCAACTGGCGCCGATCGCAGCCAGGCCGATGCTGGCGCCGATCACGTGAGGACGGCCATCCCAGGCGAAGTCCAGTCCGCGTATCGCATCGATGATGGAACGCGCCGCGATCTTGGCGCCGGCAGCCGAACCCGATTTCAGGACGACCGCGAATTCGTCGCCGCCCAGGCGCGCGACCATGTCTTCGGGACCAAGCACACCGCGAACCGCCTCGGCAACCCGCTTGAGCAAGGCATCGCCGGCTGCATGACCGCCGGTGTCGTTGACCAGTTTGAAGTGGTCGAGGTCAATGAACATGAACTGATATCCGCTGCCTGTGCCCGAGATGCCGCCCTTGCGCGCCTGATCGACCAGCTCCTCCATGGCGCGGATGAAGCTCGAGCGATTGGCAAGGCCGGTCAGGGCGTCATGCGCGGCCGCATGGGCAAGCTGGCGCTGCAGCGCGCGSGCGTCGGTGAAGTCCTGGAAGACGATGACCAGTCCGCAGAATTCGTTTCGCTCGTTGATGATCGGCGACACCACCTGGCGGATGCTGCAGCGCGTATCGTCGCGCCGGATCAGGACGGCGCGGCTGTTCTGGTCGGCGGGCGCCTGGCCGCCGATGGTCGGCCGGGTGACGCCGATCCGGTGCCCCGTCTCCTCATCGACCGCCCAGTAGACATGGCCAAGCATCTTGCCGAGGGCCTCGCCACCGGCAACCCCGGTCAGCTTTTCGGCGACCGGGTTCATGAAGGTGACGCGGTTTGCGGCATCGGTGCAGATGACGGCATCGCCGATCGACTGCAGCGTCACCCTCAGCCGCTCCTTCTCATCGGCCAGCATCGCCGCCGATACGGTGAGGCGTGCTTCCGCCTCCTTGCGCTGGGTAATGTCGGTCAGGCTGCCGATGGCCCTGACCAGCCGCCCCTCCTCGTCACGCTCGATGGCCTTGCCGCGGTCGAGTATCCATATCCAGTGGCCATCCCTGTGGCGCATCCTGAATTCGGCTTCGAAGTAGGGTGTCTTGCCGTCGAGATGGGCGCGATCCGCCTCGGCGACGGTCTCGCGATCGTCGGGATGGATCATCGTTAGCCAGCAGTTGGGATCACCGTCTAGCTCGCCTTCGTCAAAGCCCAGCATCTTGCCCCAGGTCTCGGAGTACGTCGTCCCGCCCTTGCGCATGTCGAGATCCCAGACGCCTTGGCCGGCACCGGCAAGCGCGAAATTCCAGCGCGTTTCGGCTTCGGCAATGCGCGCCTCGGCCTGCTTGCGGGCGTCGATGTCCTCGATCTGCGAGACGAGATAGAGCGGACGGCCGCTCCTTTCGTCACGGATGACGGAGCCGGCAAGATGCGCCCAGACGGGTGTGCCATCCTTCCTGAGATAGCGTTTCTCGAAGTGGAAGGAATTGACCGTGCCCGCTTTCAGACCGGCCATCGTGTCCCGGCCGATCTGGATATCGTCGGGATGCGTGATCTGGAAGAAGGTCAGCGCCTCGATCTCCGCGCGGCTGTAGCCAAGCATGGCGGCGAAGGCCGGATTGGTCTGGAGAATGCGCCCGTCGAGGCCGACAACGGCGATACCGATCGCCGAATCCTCCATGGCGCGGCGGAAGCGCTGCTCGCTCTCCGCGATCTGCCGGCGATCCTCGCTGATCCGGCGGATGCACAGGGCGGCAAGGAAAAGCGCACCCGCCGCCACCGCCACCGAAACCTGCATGCAGAGCTTCAGCGCCTCGGTGCCGGGATCCAGTCGCGACAGCAGGATCGAGGCCGCCACGACGCAGAGGCCGGCCACGAGCACCGCCAACCCTGCGTGCCCAAAAGGTCTTCGGCCGGTCAATCCTCGCCCCATCACGATACGTGCCACCCCCGTGCGCAAACGCATGTTGTTGCGCCGACCTTGGCGGATCGATTTTAAGGAATGGTTGCGCCCGGCATGCCGGCGCGTTCGGTACGCGACAAACAATTGCCGGCATGATTAAGGATCGGTGTGCATGGGGCGCGACTGAGCAATTCCAGGAAAAGTGTGAGACGGTTTTCCGTCCGGAATTGCGTCAAACAAAAAGAGGGAGCGGTTCGGCGTTTCCGTGAACTGCTCCGGCGCCGCACTACCAGCGCACGAAAAAACGCCCGCCGAGCGCGCCAAGCAGCGCGAGGAACGCAATCGCTATCGTGTACCAGGTGGCGACGAAAAGCGGCGAATCGTCGAAGCAGTGCGCGGCGTAGAAGGTTGCCGCCAGCCCGCCCGCAAGCAGGCCCGCGACTGCACCGGCAAGCTCCGGCCGTGTCGGCGCGCCGTAGCGCAGCATCCACAGGAAGATGGCAAGCGGGCCAATGCCGATCAGCGGAATGAAGCCCATGCAGATCATCATGTTGGAGCCGACCATCCTTGTGCCCCAGTCGGCCTCGGGCACGGCAAGCAGCTCAAGAACCACGGCCAAGGCTACCAACAGCGGCGCGGCGATCATCCCGGCCATTGCCCTGCTGGTCGGCGCACCGGGTGTCGACAAGGCGCGGATCAGGGCAAAGGCGCTGACGGCAAGCACGATTGTAAAGACGAATTTGGAGAGAAAGCGCATGGTGTGCGCGGCGGCCATGAAGTCGGGGCGCGGGCCGATCGTCAGGAGGAAAACGATAGCCGCGATGACCGCTGCCGCACCGGCGGCCATCCACCAGGCCGATTGCAGCGGCATCGCCTTGCTGCGGGCATCGGCGTCCAGCGCTTTGATGAGATCGTCCGTCCTCATGTCATTCCCGCCCGAATCGCCCCTGCCCGAATCGCTTGGCTATCGCGGCAAGTCCCCGATGCAGCGACACGCGCACCGCCGTCTCGCTGATGCCGAACCTGGCCGCCGTCTCGCCGATTGACCGCCCCTCCACCGACACCGCCGAAACCACGGAGCGCTGTGCCGGCGACAGGCCGTCCAATGCCCGGTTGATATCGCGTTCGCTGACGCTCTCCTGTTCCGGTTCGGCGAAGGTCTCGGCGATATCGTCGACATCGATCTCGATGCGTCGTCCGCGCCGCCGGAACGCGTCGATCAGCTTGAAGCGGGCGATCGCATAGACCCACGGCAACACCGGCGCATCCTGGCGCCAGGTATGTCGTTTCACATGAATGGCCAGCAAGGTTTCCTGCACGACATCCTCGGGATCGACCCCGCCCTGCACGATCTTGCGCCTGACAAAACCGCGAACCAGCGCGGCAATCCGGCGCAGAAAGTCGGCGTAGGCCTTTTCATCTCCCGCGATCGCGGCCCGCATCAGCCGGGAAAGCTCGGCCTCATCCTTGCCGGTCACAAGAGTTACTCCCCGATTTTCGCGTCTCGGCGGTGATTTGTTACGTGGCCGGCGAAATAATGTCCAAGCCAAATTACCGGCAAATCACGAAAGTTTGCGCCTCGGCGCTCGATCAAAATCGGTAAGACAATGTTGACTATCCCTGTCAGGTATTGATAGGTGCAGCCGTGACAGACGCAAGACCCCCGAGATCGAGGACAATGCCATGAAATATGCTCTTTCCACCCTCGTCGGCGCCACCGCGCTGGCAATCAGCCTGATCGCCGGCCCGGCGATGGCGGAAGATGATGGCATCATTGTCTACAACGCCCAGCACGAGAACCTGACCAAGGCGTGGGCCGAAGGCTTCACCAAGGAAACCGGCATCAAGGTCACAGTCCGCAATGGCGGCGACAGCGACTTCTCCAACCAGATCGTCGCCGAAGGCGCGGCCTCGCCGGCCGACGTGTTCCTGACCGAAAACTCGCCGGCCATGGCGCTGGTCGAAAGTGCCGGCCTGTTCGCGCCGGTCGACGCCGACACGCTGGCCCAGGTTCCCAACGACTATCAGGCGGCCAGCGGCAAATGGGTGGGCGTCGCCGCACGCAGCACCGTCTTTGCCTACAACAAGACCAAGCTGACGGCCGACCAGCTGCCCAAGTCGATGCTCGATCTCGCCGATCCGAGCTGGAAGGGCCGCTGGGCCGCCTCGCCGTCGGGCGCCGATTTCCAGGCAATAGTCAGTGCGCTGCTGCAGCTCAAGGGCGARMCCGCCACSGCGGACTGGCTGAAGGCAATGAAGRMGAAYTTCACCGCCTACAAGGGCAAYAGCACGGTGATGAAGGCRGTCAATGCCGGYGAGATCGAAGGCGGMGTGATCTACCACTATTACTATTTCGGCGATCAGGCCAAGACCGGCGAAAACAGCAAGAATGTCGAACTGCATTATTTCAAGAACCAGGATCCGGGCGCTTTCGTCTCGATTTCCGGCGGCGGCGTGCTGGCCTCGAGCAAGCATCCGAAGGACGCCCAGGCATTCCTCAAATGGGTGACAGGTAAGGGCGGCCAGGAGATCTTGAAGACTGGCGATTCCTTCGAATACGCGGTCGGCAAGGGTGCAGAGTCCAACCCGAAGCTGGTGCCGCTGGCCGATCTGCAGGCACCCAAGGTCGATGCCACGACGCTGAACTCCAAGAAGGTCACCGACCTGATGACGGCAGCCGGCTTGCTTTAGTTGCCATTCGTCCTAAAAGGACACCGACCACGCTCCCGCGGGAATTCACTTTCCGCGGGAGTGATTTTGTTTTTCGAGATGGCATTCGTCGATGACGACACGCTGTGTTCCCGACCGCAATTGCGGTCCTTCAACTGCTGCCGCTGGACGGCACCGGCACGGCGTCTGACCTGATGCAGTCTGCGGTCGATCTCGCGCGCTCGGGCCTGCCTGTGGGCACAGGCCGAAGGGCTCGGCGACGCGCGGCACCCTGGCTGGTCATCGCCGCCATCTTCGTTTCGCTGCTGGCGCTGCTGCCGCTTGCCTTCATCATCTGGACCGCGGTGCAGACCGGCTGGGAAACCGTCTCGGCACTGGTCTTCCGGCCGCGTGTCGGCGAGCTTCTGGTCAACACGGTCCTGTTGGTCTTGCTGGCCGTGCCGATCGCCGTCGTGTTGTCGGTGGCGCTGGCCTGGCTGACCGAGCGCACCGACCTGCCTGGCGCCCGGCTCTGGGCCTGGCTGTGCGTGGCGCCGCTCGCCATCCCGGCTTTCGTGCACAGCTACGCCTGGATCACCATGGTGCCCAGGCTGCACGGCCTTGGGGCCGGCGTGCTGGTTTCCGTCATCGCCTATTTCCCGTTCCTCTATCTGCCGGTGTCGGCGGCATTGCGCCGTCTCGATCCCGCCCTCGAGGACGCCGCGGCAGCACTCGGCCTTGGGCCATGGCGCGTATTCTGGCGCGTCGTGCTGCCGCAACTCAGGCTTGCCATCTGCGGCGGCTCGCTGCTGGTCGGGCTGCATCTGCTGGCCGAGTACGGCCTCTATGTCTTCATCCGCTTCGACACCTTCACCACCGCGATCGTCGACCAGTTCCAGTCGACCTTCAACGGACCGGCCGCCAACATGCTGGCCGGCGTGCTGGTGAGTTGCTGTTTCGTGCTTCTGGGCCTCGAAGTGCTGGTGCGCGGCGAGGAGCGCTATGCGCGCGTCGGCTCCGGCGCCGCACGACACCAGCAGCGCGCGCCCCTCGGCCGCGCCACCATCCCGTGCCTGGCCTTGCTTGGCGCCACCACGCTGCTGGCGCTTGGCGTGCCATTCATCACCATCGGCGGCTGGCTTGCCGCCGGTGGCACCGCCGTCTGGCGCTTCGACGAGATCGGCCTTGCGCTCGGCCAGACGCTGTTCCTGGCGCTCGCCGGCGCGCTGCTCGCCACTGTCGCCGCCATGCCTATGGCCTGGATCTCGATCCGCGCGCCCGGGCCATTGCAGCGCCTGCTGGAGGGCTGCAACTACATCGTCGGCTCGTTGCCGGGGGTCGTCATCGCGCTGGCGCTGGTCACCATTACGGTGCGCATCGCCCTGCCCCTCTACCAGACCCTGTTCACCATCCTGGTGGCCTATGCGCTGATGTTCCTGCCGCGCGCGCTGGTCAGCCTGCGCGCATCGATCGCGCAGGCGCCGGTCGAACTCGAACGCGCTGCTTCCAGTCTCGGCCGGCCGCCGCTGCAGGCGCTGTGGTCGACGACGATCCGCCTGTCGGCGCCAGGTGCCGCGGCCGGCATGGCGCTGGTGGCGCTCGGCATCATGAACGAACTGACCGCCACCCAGATGCTGGCGCCGAACGGCACCCGCACGCTGGCGATGGCGTTCTGGTCCTACAGCGGCGAGATTGATTATGCCTCGGCCGCCCCTTACGCCTTCATCATGGTGGCGATGTCGCTCCCCTTGACCTGGCTGCTCTATGTCCAGTCGAAACGGATGGCCGGACGATGAGCTTTCTCGAAATCAGCGGCCTGCACAAGCATTACGGCCCGGTGGCGGCACTTGCCGGCGTCGACCTGAGCGTCGTCAGCGGCAGCCGCACGGCGATCGTCGGCCCGTCCGGTTGCGGCAAGACGACCCTGCTGCGGCTGATCGCCGGTTTCGAGGCGCCGGACCAGGGTCGCATCACGCTCAACGGCGAGGTTCTGGCCAAGGACGGCAGCGCGGTGCCGGCGCATCGTCGAGGCATCGGCGTGGTGGCGCAGGACGGCGCGCTGTTCCCGCATCTGACCATTGGCGACAATATTGGTTTCGGTATGGGTCGCGGCGAGGACAAGCGCGCCGAGCGAATCGCCGAACTCGCCTACATTGTCGGGCTCGACAAGGCGATCCTCAAACGCCGCCCCCATCAACTCTCCGGCGGCCAGCAGCAGCGCGTGGCGCTGGCCCGCGCAATGGCGATGAAGCCGCGGCTGATGCTTCTCGACGAGCCGTTCTCGGCCCTGGATACCGGCCTGCGCGCCTCAATGCGCAAGGCCGTCGCCGAACTCCTGGAGGCAGCCGGCATCACCACCATCCTGGTGACGCACGACCAGGCCGAGGCGCTGTCCTTCGCCAGCCAGGTGGCGGTGATGCGCGACGGCAAGTTCTCGCAGGTCGGTACGCCGCGCGAGCTCTACCTCAAGCCGAAGGACAGGATGATCGCCGAGTTCCTCGGCGACGCCATCATCCTGCCGGCCAAGATATCGGGCGGCTTCGCCAATTCTCCGCTCGGGCGCATCGCCGTCGATACGTCGGACAGCCGCGATGTTGTCCGCATCATGCTGCGGCCGGAGCAGATTGCCTTGAAGAGGACATCGCGCGAAGGCATGTCGGGCACCCCTGACATGCTGTTCGGCGAAGTGACGGAGTCCGAATTCGCCGGCTCGATGTGCACGGTCGCGGTGCGGCTTCTGAACAGCGCCGATCCCCCCGACGCCGCCGCGATCGGCAACACGCCGCTGATCCTGCGCAAATCCGGCATGGACGCGCCGGCGGTCGGCGAGATCGTCCGGCTGACCGTATCGGGAACGGCGCACGTGTTCGCCTGAACGGTCGAAGGCTTGGCGACGCTGCGCCTCAACGCGGCGCAGCCGGTTCACGCCGTGAGGCGTTCGCCGGTTTCGCCGGAATAGATCGGCCATTGTTCGAGAAAATCGCAGCCATGCACGACCACGCGCCCATTGGCGCTGTCGACGAGGATGACCGCGTAGGAGGGTGGCGCCTGCTCGACGATCTCGCTCGATCTGTCGAGGGCGAGCGCGAACCTTGCATGCAGGCCGCGCTGCGCCGAGAACGGAATGCCGGCGACCGTGCCGGCAATGTCGCGATGGACGTGACCGAAGAAGATGTGGCGGACATTGCCATGGCGCCGCAGCAGGCCGAGGAACCGTTCGGGCTGCTCGAGCGCCAGCGGGTCGAGCTGCGGCAGGCCTAGCGCGACCGGCGGATGGTGCATGAAGACATAGGCGGGCCTGCCGGCTGTCTCCTCGAGCCGGGCGTCGAGCCAGGCAAGCCGCCACTCGCACAATTCGCCTTCGATGCGTCCTTCCGCCAGGCAGTCGAGGAACAGCAGCACCTCGTCGGCCATTTGATGAGCCGACTGCACAAAGCCGTTCTCATCGACCGGAACTTCAGGAAACGCCGCGGCAAGATTGGCTCGCCGGTCGTGATTCCCCGGCAGCAGCCGCCAGGGCACCGACAGCGCATTCAGGGCTGTCCTGAGATCGGCATAGCTCTGGGGCGCACCGGTCTCGGTCAGGTCGCCAGTGAAGACGCAAAGCGCCGCGTCGGCGTGATGCGCATTGATGTGCGCGATGCATGAAGCCAATCGCTGATGCAGGTCCACGCCATAGCGGCGCTCGCCCTGCCGGCCAAGATGGACATCGGTGACCTGGATTATTTTCATCGCACGACCGTTTTTGCCAGCACCGCCTGCCCCGTCATCGGCGACAGTGACTGCCTTCAGAAATCAGAGTGCTGGCTCCGGCACCGAGGCCTTGAAGACCTCGAGACGGGTTCCCGTGTCCGACGAGAAGAAATGCAAGTCATCCGGCGAAAACCGCAGACCGACAGTGCTGCCCGGCTCGGGGTGGACGGCCTCCGATGTCATGACGGAGAACGACGCGCCATCGAGATCGACATAGATGACCCGTCCCGCGCCCAGTTCCTCGACGAGGTCGACGGTCGCATCGAGCGCGCCTGCCGTGCCCGGCGCCACCAGACGGACGGCTTCCGGCCGGATGCCGACGGCCACCTGCGTGCCGACAGCCAGACCGGCGCGTTGAACGGCAAGGCGCCGGCTGCCGCCCAGCAGCGAAAGCCCGTCTAGCTCGACCGTGCCTTCGAGCATGTTCATCGCCGGCGCACCGACGAAGGTGGCGACGAAACGGCTGGCCGGACGGCTGTAGACCTCACCGGGCGTGCCGACTTGTTCGACACGTCCGCCATTCATCACCACCAGCCGGTCGGCCAGTGTCATCGCCTCGACCTGGTCATGCGTGACGAACACGGAGGTGGCGTTCAAGCGGCGATGCAATTTGCGGATCTCCGAGCGCATCTGGACCCGCAGTTTGGCGTCGAGGTTGGACAGCGGCTCGTCGAACAGGAACACCTTGGGTTCGCGGATCATCGCGCGGCCCATGGCAACGCGCTGCCTCTGGCCTCCGGAAAGCGCCATCGGCTTGCGGTCGAGCAGATGTTCGAGCTCCAGCGTACGGGCAACCGCCTGGATGCGCTGCGTACGCTCGGCGGCCGGAACACCCGCGACCTTGAGCGAATAGCCGATGTTCTGCGCCACGCTCATATGCGGATAGAGCGCATAATTCTGGAACACCATGGCGCAGCCGCGCTCGCGCGGTTCCAGCTTGTTGACGACGGTGCCGTCGATCGCGATCGTGCCGCCGGAGATATCCTCCAGCCCGGCGATCATGCGAAGCAAAGTGGACTTGCCGCAGCCGGATGGCCCGAGGATGACGACGAACTCGCCCGACGCGATATCAAGGTCGACGCCGTGCACGACCTGCGACTTGGCGTAGCTCTTCTTGACGTCGCGAATGGTGATGGAGGCCATTGGCCGTCTCCTTGTTACTTTTCGGTGGCGATCAGGCCGCGCACGAACCAGCGCTGCATGGCGACCACGACAATCAGCGGCGGCAGCATGACGATAAGCGTTCCGGCCATGGCGATGTTCCATTCCGGGATGCCGCCGACATTGGGGATAAGCTGCTTCAACTCGGTGACCGCTGTCGCATGCGACTGGTCGGTGGTGATGAGCAGCGGCCACAGATACTGGTTCCATGCCCACAGGAACATGATGGTTCCAAGCGCGGCCATGTTGTTGCGCGACAGCGGCAGCAGGATGTCGATGAAAAAGCGGAGCGCACCGGCGCCGTCCATGCGCGCGGCCTCGGTCAGCTCATCGGGAACCGTCAGGAAGAACTGCCGGTAGAGGAAGGTGCCGGTTGCCGTCGCGATCAGCGGCAGGATAAGTCCGGAATAGGAGTTGAGCAGCCCAAGGCTGAGCGAGACCTGCACGCCCGAGACTTTCTCGATGAGCCAGCTCAGACCAGTCAAATCCAGGATGGTCTGATAGGGCGACAGAACGTTGGCGACCACCGCATAGGTCGGCACGATGCGCACTTCCAGCGGCAGCATCAGCGTGACGAAGATCAGCCAGAAGATGAAGATGCGGCCGGGGTAGCGGAAATAGACGATCGAAAAGGCGGTGAGCGCCGAGATCAGCACTTTGCCCGCCGCGACGCCGGCGGCCATGATGAAACTGTTCAGAAGCTTGGGGCCAAGGTCGGCGGTCGTCCAGGCCGTCTTGATGTTGAGCCAGAAGTCGCTGCCCGGCAGCAGCGACATCGGCACGTCGTTGACATCCTTGAGATTATGCGACGCGGCAATGGTGACGACCACGAACGGGGCGATGCAAAGCACGAAGCCGACGAACAAGATCACATGCGTGAAGAAATTGAGGAAAGGGGTGCGCTCTACCATATCGGCCTCACCTGTAGTGCACGCGCCGCTCGATGAAGCGGAACTGGAAAATGGTCAGCACGATGATGAGCAGCATCAGGATGATGCTCTGCGCGGCGGCACCCGAGTAATCGAGCCCTTTGAAGCCGTCGGAATAGATCTTGTAGACCATCAGGTTGGTGGCGTTGGCCGGCCCGCCCGAGGTCATGATGTCGACGATGCCGAAGGAATCCTGGAAGCTTTCGGTGATGTTGATGACCAGCAGGAAGAAGATCGTCGGCGTGATCAACGGGAACTGGATGTCCCGGAAACGCCTCATGACGCCCGAGCCGTCCATCGCCGCCGCCTCGATCAGCGAACGCGGAATGGCTTGAAACGCGGCGAGGAAGAAGATGAAATTATAGCCGACATATTTCCAGGAGAAGGCGATGATGATCGAGGCCATGGCGTCGGCGCCATCAAGGCCAGGGTCCCAGAAGCCGGGCCAGACCTGGTTGACGACGGCCATGAAGCCCGCTTCCGGCGCCAGGATGAATCGGAACGCCATTGCCAGCGCCGGAGCTGCGATGCCGTAGGGCGAGATCAGCACCACGCGATAGAAGCGCGAGCCAGCAAGCTGCCGGTCGGTC
This sequence comes from Mesorhizobium sp. P2_D1, assembly GCF_056404455.1. Taxonomy (NCBI): domain Bacteria; kingdom Pseudomonadati; phylum Pseudomonadota; class Alphaproteobacteria; order Hyphomicrobiales; family Phyllobacteriaceae; genus Mesorhizobium; species Mesorhizobium sp. P2_D1. The sequence goes on along the minus strand of NZ_JBFUDZ010000035.1, from coordinate 35,393 downwards.
AGCGCCGCGAGCACGAGCGCGATGAACATCGCAAGCCCGGTGCTGATCCCGGCAAAGACCAGGCTGGCGGTGATCGAGTTCCAGTAATCGGCGTTGGACAGGATCGAGCGGAAATTGTCGAGCCCGACCCAGATGTTGCCGCCGCCCCAGGGCTGTTGCAGCGTCAGCGACCAGTAGACCGCCTGACCGGCCGGCCAGTAGAAGAAGGTGAAGATCAAGAGGAGCTGCGGCACCGCGAAAAGGATGCCGATCGTCCAACTGCTGAAGGTAACGCGTTTTTCCATCGGTCCGCCGACGCCGCTTAACAGCTGGCTTAGAGCAAAGGGAGACTAGTCTACGAAACGGCCGCCCGTCGACCCAAGCATGATCCCGAAAGTGGAAAGCGGTTTTCGGAAGAGATCATGCCTGGACAAGAGCGGCGGGCGGCCGCGTCGATCCGAGATCAGGGCAGGGTCTTGCCCGGATAGGTCTGCTGGAAGCGGTCGAGAATGGCATCGCCATTCTTGACCAGCGTGTCGAGGCCTTCCTGGACGCTGACCTTGTTGGCGAAGATCGCCTGCATCTGTGTGCCGAACTCGGCGCGGATCTGGGTGAAATTGCCCAACCGGATACCGCGGGTGATTTCGGTCGGCTCGGACGCGGTCAGGCTGGCGATCGCGGTTTCACGGCCCTTGAAGGGCGCCTTGTCGTAGAAGCCAGTCGACTTCATGTAGTCGAAGCCCGACTTGGTCACCGGGATGTAGCCGGTGTTGGTCGACCAGAACAGTGCGGTCTTGGGATCGTGTATGAAATTGAGGAACGCGGCCGCGCCCTTGTATTCCGCGTCCGACTTGCCCGAGAGCACCCACAGCGAGGCGCCGCCGACCAGCGAATTCTTGCGCTCGGTACCGGCGTAGGCCGGCAGTTCGGCGACATCCCAGTTCATGCCTTCCTTCTGGGTCTTGCCGACGGTGCCGTGGTCGCCGACCGAGGTCATGATGACCTGACAGGTGCCCGAAGCGAAAGCCTGGACCATGTCCTGGCCGAGGTCCTTCGACTTGATCTTGATCAGGCCGGCGTCATACCACTTCTTGAGGTCGGTGACGTACTGGACGAACTTGGTCTTGTTGACTTCCAGGCGGGCGTCGAGGCCGTCATAGCCGTTGTTCTTGGTGGCGATCGGCTGGTTGTGGATGGCCGAGAACTGCTCCATCAGCTGCCAGCTTTCATTGGCCGAGATGTTGATCGCCATCGGGCATTCGTAGCCGGCGTCCTTCATGGCCTGCAGGTCGGCGCCGACATCTTCCCAGGTCTTCGGCGCTTCGGTCTTGCCGATCTTGGCGAAGGCGTCCTTGTTCCAGTACAGCAGCGCCGTCGAGGAATTGAACGGGAACGACAGCATCTCGCCCTTCGACGTCGCGTAGTAACGCGCGATACCGGGGAAATAGTCGGCGTAGTCGATCTTGTAGCCGTTTTCTTCCATCAGCTTGTCGGCCGGCTTGTAGGCGCCCGACAACATCATCGTGGCGGTACCGACATCATAGACCTGGACGATGGCGGGCTGTTTGCCGGCGCGGAAGGCGGCAATGGTGTTCTGCAGCGTGGCGTCGTAGTTGCCCTGGCTGGTGCAAACGACTTCATAGTCGGACTGCGAGGCGTTGAAGTTCTTGCACATCGTGTCGACGACACGTGCGAGGTCGCCTGAAAGGCCAAACCAGAAATCGAACTTGGTGGGCGCGGCGGCCGCTGGCAGCGCCATGGAAACGCTGATTGCGCCGGCGGCAAGAGCCGCCAGGCCATTTTTGATCATCGACATGAATCTCATTCCCTGTTGAGTGGCTCGTTTCAAGGATCGTTGCGCAGGTCCCGGGCCGTCTCATAGAGAAAGTATGTGACAGTTCTGCTGTGCCTTTTCAGGCCTGTGGACAGCCAATCTCTCCTCCCTCGACGGCTTGCACCGGCATGAGATGAAACCGTCATATCGGCGCCCTAGGTACCTAGGGCGTCGAAAACTGGCGTAAAGGCCCAGGTCGTTAACCGGCTAAAAATGGATAGACGAAATGCTTGTCTCGCAGCTGACACATGTGCCGATCGCCGACCGCGAGGCCATGCGCGACGGGCCGCGTGATAGCGCCACCCATCTGCGCCTCGCTGCCGCCATTCCCGCACTGGGTCAGATCGAGATCGGCGGCAGGGCCTCGCGCGAAAGCCCCGGCGACACGCTCACCGTCGTGGCCTGGAACGTCGAGCGGCTCCGCCACGGCGAGGCCGTCGCGGCCACGCTTGCCGGCCAGTCTCCCGACGTCGTGCTGCTGTCCGAAGTCGACGAGGGCATGGCGCGCTCCGGCATCCGACGCGCGGCGACGTGCCTCCGACCATATTCATCCCGGTGGCCGAAGACGGCGGAGCTATTGGCCAGATTGGCGAATGGGTGCTGACGGCGGCCTGCGAGGAAGCCGCCCGTTGGGAAAATCCGCTGACGGTGGCCGTAAACGTTTCGGCGGTGCAGCTTCACAATCCGAATTTCAGCCGCAAGGTCCACGAAACACTGCTGAATTCCGGTCTTGCGCCCGGCAGGCTGGAACTTGAGATCACTGAGACGGCGCTTGTGAAGGACATGCCGCGCGCGCTGGCGACCTTGCGGCAGGTCAAGGCGCTGGGCGTGCGGGTGGCCATGGACGACTTCAGAACCGGCTATTCCTCGCTCTCCAACCTTCGCGCCTTTCCCTTCGACAAGATCAAGATCGATGGCTCCTTCATCAAATCCGTCGACAAGAACGGCCAGGTCGCGGCAATCGTGCGCGCCGTACTGGGGCTCGGGCGCGGCCTCGGCCTGTCGGTCCTGGCGGAGGGTGTCGAGACGCTCGGCGAGCTGAAATTCCTGGATGCCGAAGCCTGCGAAATCGGCCAGGGTTACTATATCGGCAGGCCTGGCCTCATCGAGGAGTTCGGCGAGCTAATCGGTGTCGACGCACCCCGCGTCAGCAACGACACGGCCGGCCAGCGCAACAGAAGCGTCCTGGCCTTCGCACCCGCGCCGGCACTGAGTGTGGACAGAGCCTAGCTTTCGGGCTGGAGCGCGGCCTCGACCAGCCGCTTTGCGTCCGGGCCCGACCATTCGGCAGGGCCGTTCATGTGGGCGATCAGGCAGCCTTCACCGTCGATCAGCATGGTGGCGGGAAGGCCGAGCGCCAGGCCGCGCGTCTTGAGGTCGTTGAACACGGCCATCGTCGAATCCCGGTAGTAGCCGAGCGTCTTGACGCCTGTCTCGCTGAGGAACTTCTTCGGCTTCACATCGTCGCCGGCATCGACATTGATGGCGACCACCTGAAAGGCGTCGCTGCCCTTTTCCTTCTGCAGCGCATCGAGAGCCGGCATTTCGGCACGGCACGGCGCGCACCATGTCGCCCACAGATTGAGCAGTACCGTCTTGCCGGCATGGTCGGCGAGCGTCATCGGCTTACCGTCCGGTCCATTGAAGGCAAGGCTCTTCAACGATTGCGGCGGATCGGCCGGCAACAGTGCCGCGACCTCGCCGGTGGCCGCTGCCGCCACCTTCTTGGCGCGCTCGCCCTTGGCGGCGCAGGCGACATCGTCCTTGCTGTCGCCGACAGCCACTTGGTGCTCGGCGTTGTTGCCAGACCGGCTCTCGCTGACATATACCGCGACCGCGCCGGCCAGCGCGCCCGCCACCAAAGCGGCAAGGATCAGGCGCGGGGCCGGGAAGAATCTATTACCGTCTGCCATTTTCTCAAAACTGCTCCGAAGCACGGGTTATAGCCATGAGCGACAAGAAGACCAGCAACCAGATGTGGGGCGGACGTTTTGCCTCGGGTCCGGCCGCGATCATGGAAGCGATCAACGCGTCGATCTCGTTCGACCGCAAGCTCTATGCGCAAGACATCCGAGGTTCGATCGCGCATAGCGAGATGCTGGCGCAAACGGGCATTATTTCGGCGGCCGATCAAGAAAAAATCGCTCACGGGCTGAACACGATTCAGAAAGAGATCGAGGCCGGCACATTCGAGTTCTCGACCCGTCTGGAAGACATTCACATGAATGTCGAGGCTCGCCTCGCCGACCTGATCGGACCGGCGGCCGGCCGCCTGCACACCGCCCGCTCGCGCAATGACCAGGTCGCGGTCGACCTGAGGCTGTGGGTCAAGGACGAGTGCCTCCGCGTCGCCGGGGCGTTGAAAGGGCTGATCGAGGCGCTTCTGGCACGCGCCGAGGAGCATGCGGCGACGGTGATGCCGGGCTTCACCCATATGCAGGCGGCGCAGCCGGTGACCTTCGGCCATCACTGCATGGCCTACGTCGAGATGTTTGCGCGTGACCTTTCGCGAGTTCGCGACGCGATCGAACGGATGGACGAGAGCCCGCTCGGTGCCGCGGCCCTTGCCGGCACCAGCTTCCCGATCGACCGCCACAAAACCGCCAAGGCACTCGGCTTCCGCGAGCCGATGCGCAATTCGCTGGACAGCGTTTCGGATCGCGATTTCGCGCTGGAGTTCCTCGCCCTGGCGGCGATCTGCGCCACACATTTGTCGCGGCTCGCCGAGGAGATCATCATCTGGTCGACGCCGCAATTCGGCTTCGTCAGGCTGTCGGACAGCTTTTCCACCGGCTCGTCGATCATGCCGCAGAAGAAGAACCCCGACGCCGCCGAACTGGTTCGCGGCAAGACCGGCCGCGTCACCGGCCATCTGGTCGGCCTGCTGACGGTGATGAAGGGCATGCCGCTGACCTATGGCAAGGACATGCAGGAAGACAAGGAATCGGTGTTCGATGCCGCCGAGACCCTCGACCTGATGCTGGCGGCGATGACCGGCATGGTCTCGGACATGACAGTCAACGCAGCGGCGATGAAAAAGGCGGCCGGCTCGGGCCACGCGACCGCCACCGATCTTGCCGACTGGCTGGTGCGCACGCTCGGCTTGCCGTTCCGCGAGGCGCATCATGTCACCGGCCGGGCGGTGGCGCTGGCCGAAGACAAGAAAGTGGGGCTGGAGAAGCTTTCGCTGGAAGACCTGCAGTCGATCAATCCAGGTATCACGGCGGATATTTTTTCGGTGCTGGCGGTGCAGAACTCGGTGAAGAGCCGCACCAGTTTCGGCGGCACCGCGCCGTCGGAAGTCAGAAGGCAGATCCGCGGCTGGAAAAAGCGCATCGCCAAGGCGTGATCCCAGCTATTGCGACCAGCAATATCCGGGGTGCAATGCTCTGAGAACTCGGCTAAAAGCGGCGGCTGGAAAAAGTTTCGGACGGATGGATCGATGACCGGAAGCAGGATTTTGGTGACGCTGACGCTGCTGGTGGCGATTGCGGCCGTCTCGGCCTGCGGCCGGAGGGGCGCCCTCGACTCGCCCTATGAGGCAGCCGTCCAGGCGCGCAAGGATGCCTCAAAGGCCCACCAGCCCGTGCCGCCCGAGCCGGAAAAACCGGTCAAGGACAAGAAGTTCTTCCTCGACCCGCTGATCTAGGCCGATGACACCCGGGTTGGTCGTTTAAGACCCGGTCTCATCGTGCTCCAACTTCCGGAACCACTCTCGTGAACCATTTCGACTACCGCGACGGCGTGCTGCATGCCGAGGACGTGGCGATCGCCGATATCGCTGCACAGGTCGGCACCCCATTCTACTGCTATTCGACAGCCACCCTAGCCAGACACTACCGGGTGTTCGCCAAGGCCTTTGCCGGGCTCGACGCGCTGGTCTGCTATGCCATGAAGGCCAATTCCAACCAGGCGGTGCTGCGAGCGCTGGCCAGACTCGGCGCCGGTGCCGACGTGGTGTCGGAAGGCGAATTGCGGCGGGCGCTGGCGGCCGGCATCCCCGCGAGCAAGATCCTGTTTTCGGGTGTCGGCAAGACCGCGCGCGAAATGGACTTTGCCCTTGCGGCCGGCATCCTTTGCTTCAACGTCGAATCCGAGCCTGAACTGGAACTGTTGTCGGCCCGTGCCGCCGCCCTTGGCAAGGTGGCGCCGATCTCGCTGCGCATCAATCCCGACGTCGACGCCAAGACCCACAAGAAGATCTCCACCGGCAAGGCCGAGAACAAGTTCGGCATCCCGTGGCAACGGGCGCGTCAGGTCTATGCCCGTGCTGCACAGCTGCCGGGCCTCAAGGTCACCGGCATCGACACCCATATCGGCAGCCAGATCACCGAGCTGCAGCCCTTCGACGACGCCTTCGCCCTGCTTGTCGATCTGGTCGGCGCGCTGCGCGCCGACGGCCATGCCATCGAGCATGTCGATGTCGGCGGCGGCCTCGGCATCCCCTACCGCGTCGACAACAACCCGCCGCCCTTGCCCGACGCCTATGCCCAGATCGTTAGGAAGCATGTCACCGAGCTCGGGCTCAAGGTGATGTTCGAACCCGGCCGGCTGATCGTGGGCAATGCCGGCATCCTCGTCTCGGAAGTGATCTTCGTGAAGGAAGGCGACGCCAAGAATTTCCTGGTCGTCGACGCCGCCATGAACGACCTGATCCGGCCGACGCTCTACGATGCCTTCCACGACATAAGGCCGGTGGTGCAGCCGCCGGCCGACACGCCGCGCATGATGGTCGATGTCGTCGGCCCGGTCTGCGAGACCGGCGACTATCTCGGCCTCGACCGTGACCTGCCCAGGCTGAAGGCTGGCGACCTGATTGCCGTTTCCACCGCCGGCGCCTATGGCGCGGTGCAGGCCGGCACCTACAACACCCGCCTGCTGGTGCCCGAGGTGCTGGTCGACGGCGACCGTTTCCACATCGTGCGCCCGCGCCTGACCTATGACGACCTGATCGGGCTGGATTCGGTACCCGACTGGCTAAGGTAGACGCTGCTCCGTCCGAAACGCTGCGCCGGCGGTACTACAGCCGGTTCTGGATGAGCGCCCTTGTGTCGGCGATCCTGTCCTCGTCGCGGCGGTAGAACGTCCATTGCTTGATGCGCTTGGCCCGCAGCAGGCCGGTCTGGGTGAGCACACGCATGTGCTCGCTGAGCGTCGCCTGCGTGATGCCGAGCTTCTCGGCGATCAGCAGCGCGCAGACACCGTCTTCGACCAGATCGCCATCGGCTTGGCGCGGGAAATGCGCACGCGGATCCTTCAGCCAGTCGAGAATCTGCAGCCTGCGTTCGTTGGCGATCGCCTTGAAGACATCAACCTCTTGCATTTAGCCATTTTGCCAAGTTACTAATTGCTGTCAATCCCAAGGAGACGTCCATGAGCAACGGCAACACCGTCACACGCGAACGCATTGCCGCGATGGAACCTCGCATCCGGCCCTATGTGCGCCACACGCCGGTGCTGCGCGTCGACATGGCCGACTTCGACCGCCCGCCGCTGACCGTCGACCTGAAGCTCGAGTGCCTGCAGCATTCCGGCTCGTTCAAGGCGCGCGGCGCCTTCACCAACCTCCTGGAGAGAACGGTTCCCAAGGCCGGCGTTGTCGCCGCGTCGGGCGGCAATCATGGCGCCGCGGTCGCCTACGCCGCCATGCGGCTTGGCCACAAGGCGACCATCTTCGTTCCAGAGGTGAGCCCGCCGGCCAAGCTGGAGCGGATCCGCAGCTACGGCGCTGAGCTCATCGTCGGCGGCGCCCGCTACGCCGAGGCGCTGGCCGCGAGCGAACGCTTCGCCGAGGAAACCGGTGCCTTGCAGATCCATGCCTTCAACCAGGAGGAGACGCTGGTCGGCCAAGGCACGCTCGGGCTGGAAATAGAGAGCGATTTGCCTGAGATCGACACGCTGCTGGTCGCCGTCGGCGGCGGCGGCCTGATTGGCGGCATCGCCGCCTGGTTCGCCGGCCGCATCCGCATCATCGCCATCGAGCCGGAAGGGGCGCCAACGCTTTACCGCGCCTTCGAGGCCGGCCGCCCCGTCGACGCGCCGGCCGAGGGCATCGCCGCGGATTCGCTGGCGCCCAAGCGCGTCGGCGAAATGATGTTCCCGATCGCCGAGGCCTTTGTCGAACGCTCGATCCTGGTCAGCGACGACGACATCGTCGCTGCCCAGAAGGCGCTGTGGGACCGGGTGCGCATCATCTCGGAACCGGGCGGTGCCGCCGCCTTCGCGGCCGTGCTGTCCGGGCGGTATGAGCCCGCGCCCGGCGAAAGGGTCGCCATACTGGTCTGCGGTGCCAACGCCAACCCCGCCACGTTCTGACAGCAACCAGTCCGGCAGCTTCACGTTTTCTCAAACTGCCTCGCCTTTGCCGTGTTTGCTGGTATTCTTCGAGTCGTGAGATCGGGCTATCCTGCCCGCCCATGGAAGGGCCGATGACGCAACGACCCACCTTCAGCAGCCATCGCGGCCTGGCCCGGCGCCTTGCCTTGAGCCGGCTGGCGACGCGGGTCTCGATGATGGTCGAGCGTGGCTGGCCGGTGCTGCTTCCGCTCGTCATCGTCGCCAGCTTGTTCCTCAGCGTCTCCTGGCTCGGCATCTTCTCGCGCCTGCCGGACGTGGCGCGCATCGGCCTGCTCGCCGCATTCGGTGTGGCAGCACTTGCGGCACTCTATCCGCTGCGTTTCTTCCGCTTGCCCGCCGCCGCCGAAATCGACCGCAGGATCGAAGCGGCCAATCAATTGCTGCACAGCCCGGTGCTGGTGCAGACCGATCGGCCGAGCGGCAGGGAAAGCAGCTTCTCGCAGGCACTGTGGCGCGAACACCAGAAGCGAATGGCCGGAAAGCTCGACAGCCTTGGCGCCGATCTGCCGCGAACGCGCGTGCCGGAGCGCGACCGCTGGGGTCTGCGCGCGGTGGCCGCACTTTTGCTGGTGACCGCCTTTGCCTTCTCCTTTGGACCGAGCGGCGGCAAGATTGTCGACGGATTCAGTGCCCATGGCGTCCACGATGCCATACCACCGCGCATCGACGCCTGGGTGACGCCGCCGGCCTATACCGGCAAGCCGCCGATCTTCCTGACCGCCGACGTCAACCAGGCGACGCCGACCTTCATCATTCCCGAAGGCAGCGACGTCTCGCTGCGCGTCACCGGCGGCTCGGGCGAAGAAACGCTCGCCTATGCCGACAAGAACGGCAATTCCCGGGCCATCGACCCGGCTGGCCCGCAGGCCGCCGCCACGGCCAAGCCGGCGGCAAGCCCGGCGACGCCATCCAAGGTGCGCCAGTTCACCGGCAAGCTGACCGGCGACGGCACCCTGACGCTGACGTCGGGCGAGGATCAGCTCGGCCGCTGGGCCTTCGCGGTCATGCCGGACAAGCCGCCGCAGATCCGTTTCGTCGGCGAGCCGAAGCGCGCCGCCAACGGCGCCTTCGAGCTCAACTACCAGATCGACGACGACTATGGCGCCGCCAATGCCAAGGCGGTTTTCGCGCTCGCCGATCCGCAGGCGCCCAATGCACATCCGCTCTATGGTCCGCCTGAAATGCCGCTGTCGCTGCCGCGTCGCGGCGGCAAGTCGAATGCCGCCCGGACGACGAAGGACCTGACCGAGCATGTCTGGGCCGGCAACAGCATCAAGCTGACGCTGGTCGCCACCGACGATGCCGGGCACGCCGCGTCGAGCGAGACCAAGACGCTGGTTATGCCGCAGCGGCCATTCGCCAACCCGCTGGCGCGCGCGGTGCTCGAGCAGCGCCGCCTGCTGGCGCTCGACGCCAACGCCAAGCCGCACGTGCTCGACCTGATGGACGCGATCACGCTGCGGCCCGAGGACACGTTCGACAACATGTCCCACTACCTCGCCATCATGAGCGCCCGCAGCCGGCTGAAGATGGCCGTCAATGACGACCAGCTGCGCAGCGAGGTGTCCTATCTCTGGGAAATCGCGCTTGGCATCGAGGAAGGCAATCTCTCGGCCGCCGAAAAGCGGCTGCGCCAGGCGCAGCAGGCGCTGCAGGACGCCATCAAGAACGGCGCCAGCGACGCGGAAATCGAAAAGGCGATGAAGGAACTGCGCGAGGCGATGAACCAGTTCCTGCAGGAATTCGCCGAACGCGCCAAGCAGAATCCCAACGCGCCGCAGATGCAGCAGAACGGCCAGGAACTGCGCCAGAGCGATATCGACCGCATGATGGACCAGATCGAGAACCTGGCGAAGTCGGGTGATCGCGACAAGGCGCAGCAATTGCTGTCGCAACTGCAGGATATGATGAACAATCTCCAGGCCGGCCGTCAGCAGCAAGGCGGCCAGCAGGACAGCGAGATGCGCCAGCAGATGGACAAGCTCGGCGAAATCCTGCGGCGCCAGCAGGAGATGATGAACGACACCTTCCGCATGGACCAGATGCAGCGCGGCGAGCGCCAGCGCGGACAGAACCGTGAAGAGCAGCTCGGCCAGGACGGTGAGCAAGGTCAGTCCGGCGAAAACGGCAAGCCCGGCGAGGATGGCCAGCAGAAGCCGATGACACCGCAGGAATTCGCCGATGCGCTGAAGCAGCTGCAGCAGGGCCAGGGCCAGCTGAAAAGCGACCTCGAGCAGCTGAAGAAGGGGCTCGAAGGCATGGGCATGGAGCCCAATGAGGGATTTGGCGAGGCCGGCAAATCCATGGGCAATGCAGAACAGGCGCTCGGCGAAGGCGACGGCGATCAGGCGGTCGGCCACCAGGGCCGGGCGCTGGAAGCGCTGCGCAAGGGCGCCAAGGACATGATGAAGCAGATGCAGGCCATGCAGGGCGATCAGGGCGGCAGCGAGGAAGGTGGCCGCCAGCAGAACGCCGACCGTGACCCGCTGGGCCGTCCGCGCGCCAGCCAGGGCCCTGATTTCGGCGATTCGGTGAAAGTGCCCGACGAGATCGACGTGCAGCGCGCCCGCCAGATTCTGGAAGCGATCCGCAAGCGGCTCGGCAATGCGCTCAGCCCCGACATCGAACGCAGCTATCTGGAACGGCTGCTCGAGCTGAAATAGGGATCGCCGCCCCGCTTCCAACCTCACCCGAAGACACTCGAACGGTTGCAACACCATGCCGAAACTTGGCGCCGTCACGCCCATCCTGCGCATCTTCGACATTGCCAAGGCACGTGAGTTCTATGTCGGCTTCCTTGGTTTCGAGGTGCAATGGGAGCATCGCTTCGACGACAACGCGCCGCTCTACATGGCGGTCGGCCGCGACGGCTGCGTGCTGCATCTGAGCGAACATCACGGCGACGGCGCGCCGGGCATTGCCGTGCGCATCAAGGTCGAGGACATCGCGGCACTTCATCGCGAGCTGATCGGCAAAAATTACCGCTTCGCCAGGCCGGGTCTGGAGGAAACGCCGTGGAAATCCCGCGAAATATCGGTCGCCGATCCGTTCGGCAACCGGCTGCATTTCCACGAGGAAGCGGCCGCTTGAGTCTTTGTTTGTGCATGTCGTTATCCCAAGACCGCTGCACAGCTTGGACGACAGGCACTAGATCTGCCTGTTGACGAACGCTTCGCGGATTGCCTCCTGCATGCCGTCGATCGCCTCACCCGAGGCATTCGGGTTGCGGTGCATCACCACATTCGAGGAATCGATGTCGCCGAACCCGTCCGCCGACGTCAGTTCGCGGCAGCCGGCCGGAATGTTGCTGCGCGAGATCGGCGCGATCGCCAGCCCGGAGGTGACGGCGAGCTTTAGGCCGCCAGTCGTGTCACTGGTATAGGCGACGCGATAGGCAAGACCGCGCTGCTCCAGTGATTTGACGGCAAAATCCTTGCACCAGCCGGCCCGGTTGTAGAGCGCGATCGGCACCGGCCGCTCCTCATGCATGTGATGCAGGGTCGATGTCACCCATACGGTCGGATCGTGCATCAGCACTTCGCCGCCGGCAGGATCCTGCCATTCGAAAACCACGCACAGATCGAGTTCGCCGGCGGCGAGCGCCGCCACCTGCGCCCCCGAATGCGCATAGCGCACGGTGACCTCGACCTGGGTGTGGCGCTTCGAAAAAGCGCCGAGCGCACGCGACAGGATCGCGTGGCCATACTCCTCCGGAATGCCGATACGCACCGGCCCGCCAAGCGGTGCCGCCGCCATCGATGCCGCCGTCTCGTCGAGCAGCGAGACGATGCGGCGAGCATTGACGATGAGTTCGCCGCCGCGCCGCGTCAACACGACGCCGCGTGAACCGCGCTCGAACAGGGTGTCGCCGATCAGGTCCTCGAGCTTCTTCATCTGCATCGACACCGCCGACTGGGTACGGCCTGCCTGCTCCGCCGCCCTGGTGAAATTGCCCGCTTCGGCAATAGCCACGAAGGTGCGCAGAAGGTCGCTGTCGAGGGTCGGTCGCATGAAATCCACCATAAGGAATTTTGATCACTGATATCATTCCAATTCGTTTGCAACATGTCAAACGCCGAACGATAGTCGCCTCACCCATTGGATATGCGGCTGCGAAATCGGCCGCGGACCAATTCGAAGAGTCCTCACTCATGCCCGCTGCCCGAAACGGTGGCGGGTTCTTTTTCGCTTGCAGGGAGCCCTGAAGGCACATGCAGAACCGGATGGTCCTTGGCATCCTGAGCCTGTGCCTTGGCGTGCTGGTCTTCTCGCTGCAGGACCCGCTCGTCAAAGCCGTGTCGAGCGGCTATCCGGTGACCGAGGTGATGGCGATCCGCTCGATCGTCGCCTTGCCGATCCTGATTGTTCTCGTCCATGTCGATGTCGGCTTGCCTGCGATCCTGTCGAGGCGATTCGGCATGCTGACGATGCGCGCCTTCATCCAGTTCACCTCCTATACGGTGTACTATCTGGCTATCGCCGCCTTGCCGCTGGCCGACGCCGTGGCGCTCTATTTCATGGCGCCGCTGTTCATCATGGTGCTGGCCGGGCCTTATCTTGGCGAGCGCGTCTCCTGGCAGACGCTGGCGACCGTGCTGATCGGGCTGTTCGGCGTCCTCGTGATGCTGCGCCCGGGCGCCGGTCTGTTCGACTGGGCGGCGCTGCTGTCGCTGGGCTCGGCGGCGCTCTACGGCTTTTCGCAGTTGATGGCCCGCAAGATCGGCGATACCGAATCGTCCACCGTCATGGCCTTCTACCAGAACGGCGCCTATCTGGTCGGCGCGGCCGTGGTTGCCGGTACGTTTCACCTGGCTGGCATCGCCCACGCCGTCCACCCGAGCCTCGAATTCCTGGTGCGGCCCTGGCTCTCGCCGACACTGCCTGATTTTCTCAAGATGGCTGCCTGCGGTTTCGTCGCCTCCGCCGGCATGATCCTGCTGTCGCAGGCCTACCGGATGGCACCGGCCAACCGCGTTGCCACCTTCGAATACACCGGCATCCTGTGGTCGCCGCTGTGGGGTTTCCTGTTCTTCGCCGAGGTGCCACGGTCGACGACGGTGATCGGCGCGGCGCTCATCATCGGCGCCGGCCTGCTGGCGCTCAACTTCGAACGCCGCAAGAGCGCTGCGCCTGTGCTCGCTGCAGCCGATCCAGCCTGATCAGGCGAAGCAGATCAGCGCCCGTTCGACGCGGGAGCGGATTTCGGCCAGCGTAAACGGCTTCTGCACGACATCGAGGATAACGCCGTTCAGCTCCTCGGCGCGCTCGCGCTGGTCGGCATAGCCCGTCATCAGCATGATCTTCATCGACGGGAAGAGCGCTGCCGCTGCAATCGCCATCTCGATGCCGTCCATCTCCGGCATGCGGATGTCGGAGACGACGAGATCATAGCCGCCATTTTCGGCTTGGATCAGCGAGAGGCCTTGCGCGCCGTCCGCGGCGATATCGATTGTGTGTCCGGCGCGTTCAAGCGCGCGGGCGGCCAGGGTGCGGACGGACTCATCGTCCTCGACGATCAGAAGCTTTGCCATGGCGGCCATGTTTGGCTGCGAAAAGTTGACTTTTTCTGAAGGCGCAGGAGACCAACAAGCCTTTTTGAACGTCGCTTACACGTCGCCTTTGACGACACCGACAAACGGCAATTCGCGAAAGGCATGCGCAACGTCCATGCCGTAGCCGACGACAAAATAGTCGGGACAGTCGAAGCCGACATAGTCGGCGTTGAGTGAGGTCTGGCGGCGCATGCGCTTGTCGAGCAGCACGGCGATGGCGCAGCTCTTGGCGCCGCGCGACAGCATCAGGTCGCGGGTGAAGCTCAGCGTCTTGCCCGATTCGAGAATGTCGTCGATCAACAGCACGTCACGGCCGGCCACCTCATTGTCGATATCGCGCAGCACCCTCACCTCGCCGCTTGTGGTGCCGGCGCCGTAGCTGGAAATGAAGATGAATTCGACCTCCGGCGACAGCCCGACATCATGCATGGCGCGGATCAGGTCGGCGGCGAAGATGAACGAGCCCTTCAGCACCGAAATCACCAGCAGATCGTGATAATCGTGGCCGGCGATCTCCTTGGCGAGTTCGAGATTGCGCCGTGCGATCGCCGATGCCGAAAACAGGACCTCGATGTCCTTGCCGCGTACGTTTGGCATTGGTGGTCTTCCCCGGTGATCGCCTATCGGGCGAAAGTGACCAAAACGGTTCTTACGCCGTTCTTAGGCACGTCCAGCCGGCTGGCAAAGCCAAATCTTTCGCCCGACGCCAGCGAACGACCTGATGTCCCCAACGAATAGCGGGTCGTGCGCCCGTCATTGCCGGTCACCCGGATTTCGAGCGGCGGCAGCGGCGCCGGTTTCGCGCCGTCATTGGCGGCCTCGCCATCGACGAACAGCACGGGGTTCGGTCCGGAGGCATCGACGCGTGACGTGACGCCTGAAATGCTCAGCGCCGACGCCTGCGCACTGGATAGGAACGGCGCCTGGCGCACCAGCGCATGCCCTCCGGAGACCCAGAAAGCGGCGAACGCGGCGCCAATGCCGGCGATCCAGAAGATCGGCCCGCCGCGTGAAGCCGGTGGCCGCTCCGCCGGGGCCTCGGGCTTGCGCAGCATGTCCATGCCCTCGATGGGCGGCGTGACGATCGCGCGTGGCAGCTGCGAAACGCTTTCCGCGGCGGGGACAAGGCGCGGCATCACCACATAGTCGGCATCGACGATGTCAGCCGCTGGAGCGCGAATGAACCAGTCCGTTGCGGCAATTGCCGCCGGATCGGTCATGATTTCGCCGGAAACCGGGCGCGCGGTTCTATCGTCAGCCATCATGGCCCCAGCATTGCAGCACGTGTTCGCTTTTCGTTTCTTTTGCGTAGCCACAAATGGTTAACGCTTCCCCACCGGAGCCCTCGTGAAGAGCCGAAAAAGCCCAAGAATTAACCGCCGGTTAACCATGCCGGCCGATGGTCATTACCCAGAACAGGCTGGCTCGCTGCCGCCGCGAATTTCAGGTCGCCGAAATTGATTCGCTTCGAAAATGTCGGCCTCCGCTATGGCATGGGTCCGGAAATCCTCCGTGACATCTCCCTGCACATTCCGGAGCGCTCCTTCCAGTTCCTGAGCGGGCCTTCGGGTGCCGGCAAGACGACGTTGCTGCGCCTGCTGTTCATGTCGTTGAAGCCGACGCGCGGGCTGATCACCATTTTCGGCAAGGACCGCTCGCGCATCTCGCGCGCCGAACTGCCGCACCTGAGGCGTCGTATCGGTGTGGTGTTCCAGGACTTTCGCTTGCTCGACCATATGACCACCTACGAGAACGTGGCCTTGCCGCTGCGCGTGCGCGGGCGCGAGGAGGCGAGCTACCGGACCGATGTCACCGAACTGTTGAAATGGGTCGGGCTGGGCGAGCGCATGCATGTGCTGCCGCCAGTTCTGTCCGGCGGCGAGAAGCAGCGTGCGGCGATCGCCCGTGCGCTGATCGAGCAGCCGGAGATCCTGCTGGCCGACGAGCCGACCGGCAATGTGGATCCGCCGCTGGCGCGACGCCTGCTGCGGCTGTTTATCGAGCTCAATCGTCTCGGCACCGCCGTGGTGATCGCGACCCATGACCTTGGCCTGATGGAACAGGTCGACGCGCGCCGCATGATCCTGGCCGGCGGAAGGCTGGACATCTATGACTGAGCTGTCCGCCGAACATCTTGAACAGCAGGAGCAGGACGCCGAGGCCGCCGAGGCGAGGCCGCGTGCCCAGCGCCGGATGGCGCCGATCGTGCCGGCGCAGAACATCGCCGGCCGGGCACTGGTGCTGGTCATTGCCATCATGACCTTCCTGTCCTGCCTGACCTTCGGCGCGGTGACGCTGGTGCGTGACACCGCCTCGGTCTGGGAGAACCAGATCTCGCGCGAGGCGACGATCCAGATCAAGCCTGTCGACGGCCTAGACATGGAGGCCGCCCTTGCGGAGGCCTCGCAGATGGCCAGCGAGTTTCCCGGCGTGAAGGCGACCCGGATCATCGATCGCGACGCGACCGCGAGGCTCCTGGAGCCGTGGCTGGGCTCCGGCCTCAACATCGATGAACTGCCGGTGCCGCGCCTGATCATCGTCACCATCGACGAGAGCAGCCCGCCTGATTTCGCCGCCATGCGCGCCGCGATCACGCCGAAATTGCCAAGCGCATCGCTCGACGATCACCGCACCTGGGTCGACCGGCTGGTGGCCATGGCCCGCACCACGGTGACCATCGGCATCGCGGTGCTGGCGCTGATGCTGTCGGCGACCGTGCTGACCGTGGTGTTCGCGACGCGCGGCGCCATGGCGGGCAATGGCCACATCATCGAGGTTCTGCATTTTGTCGGCGCCGAGGCGAGCTTCATCGCGCGTGAATTCCGCCGGCATTTCCTGGTTACCGGCATGAAGGGTGCCGCCGCCGGCGGAGCCGCGGCTGTGCTCGTGTTCATCGTCTTTTCATGGTGGTCGTCGCGCAACATGGCGACGCCGCAGGCCGACCAGGCGACCGCGCTGTTCGGCAATTTCGCCATCGGTTCGGCGGGCTATCTCGGGGTCGTTCTCATGGTTCTGGTGATCGGTGGGCTGACGGCGGCGACCTCGCACGCCACTGTCGTCGCCTATCTCAGCGACATCGAGGTCCGCCAGCCGGATGCCGGCTAATTTACGTCGCTTGGAAGCAGGGACAAGTTCGGGACAATGACATCGATAGAAACAGGATGATCACGGATGGAGAATTGGCGTAACGCAAAGTGCGTCTTTCTACTACCCAAAGCCACATTTGGGGATTAACCATATGGCGATGGACGCGCGGCAAACGACCGGGACGGCTGGGCAGATGCCAGTGGTGGTTGCCCATTCGCGCGACCACGGCAAGGTCAGCCGCCTAAAAGCCGCTCTGCGCCTGTCCGGGCTTTCCCTGCTCATCCTCGCAACTCTGTTTGCCGGCGGCTTTGGCTGGTTCGCCAACAAGGTCAGCCACCTGACGACGCCCGCCAATCCGGCTAAGGCCGACGCAATCATCGTTTTGACCGGCGGCCAGTCACGCCTTGACGCCGCAATGGATCTGCTGGCGTCCGGCAAGGGCGAGCGGCTGCTGATCAGCGGCGTGCATCCTTCCGCCAGCCGCCGCCAGCTGCAGGCGGCAATCGGTGGCGACAAGCGCTTGTTCTCCTGTTGCGTCGATATCGACCGCGCCGCGCTGGACACGATCGGCAATGCCGAGGAGAGCGCCAAATGGGTGGAGAGCCACGCCTATGGCACGGTGATCCTGGTCACTAACAACTATCATATGCCGCGCAGCCTGCTGGAAATGGGCCGGCTGCTGCATGGCGCCAAGCTCGAACCGTATCCGGTGGTCAACACCAACCTCGACAATGGCAGCTGGCTGACCAAGCCGCGCGCATTGCGCGTGCTGTTCACCGAATACAATAAATATCTGCTGGCGCTGGCGCGCGGCATCGTGCCTATGAAGCCGACGCCGGACGGCATCGCGCTGGCCGAGACCGCTGCCGGCGGCTGAACCTCATTCCCCGGCTGCAGCGCCTGCCCCGGCTGCAGCGCTCCCCTTGAGGCGCGCTATCTCCTGTTCGAGGCCCTCGATACGCTTGTCCCGTTCGCCAAGCGCCGCTGCCACGTCAGCCGCCTCGAACCGCTGCGGGATGTGTTGCGGGCAATTGGAGTCCCAGGCCGAGACCGTGAACAGGATGACCTGCTCGGGACGCGCCTTGTAGTCCTGCGGCATCAACCTCGCCATCAGCTCGGCATCGTTCTCGACGACGCGGGCCGTGCCCCAGATCTTGATGCGCTGCCGGTGGGCATAATCGATCAGGAACAGGAAGGCCTGCGGATTGTCGGCCAGGTTGCCCTGCGTGATGAACTGCCTGTTGCCGGCAAAATCCGCAAAGCCGATCGTGTGTTGATCCAGCACCTTGAGAAACCCGGCGGGTCCACCGCGATGCTGGATGTAGGGCTGGCCATCGCCATTGGCCGTCGACAGGAAGACGCTGGTCTGCATCTCGATGAAGGCGGCAAGGTCGGGCGTGATATCGGCCTGCCAGCCGCCACGCTCCTCGACGCGGGCATAGGACTGGCGTGAGCCCTTGCGGGCCTGGATCGCCTTGACGGTTGGCGTGAAGGCGACGTCGCTGGTGAAAGCATGAGCATTCATGAAAGCCTCCTTGCCCGGGCGACCCTAGAGGCCAAGCTCCGACAATGACGGGTGGTCGTCCGGGCGCCGACCGAGCGGCCAGTGATATTTGCGATCGGCCGCACCGATCGGCAGGTCGTTGATGCTGGCGATGCGCAGGCGCATCAGCCCGTGTTCGTCGAATTCCCAGTTCTCGTTGCCATAGCTGCGGAACCATGAGCCGCTGTCGTCGTGCCATTCATAGGCGAAGCGCACGGCGATGCGGTTGCCGTGGAAGGCCCAGACCTCCTTGATCAGCCGGTAGTCGAGTTCGCGGCTCCACTTGCGCGTCAGGAACGCCTGGATGGCATCGCGGCCTTGCAGGAATTCGGCGCGATTGCGCCAGCGGCTATCCGTCGTGTAGGCAAGCGCTACTCGGGCCGGATCGCGTGAATTCCAGGCATCCTCGGCCATGCGCGCCTTCTGCGCGGCGGTCTCGGCTGTGAACGGCGGCAGCGGCGGCCGGCTTTCGGACATGATGACTCCTTACCCGTTGAGGCCATGCTGCAGGCAGGCCAGGAATCGTTATATAAAGCCTTCCATCCTTCAAATGCAGATGACATATTCGCAATCCGTCCTTCCATTTTCTGGAAGAAGCTATGGATCGTCTCGAAGCCATGTCGCTCTTTGTCGTCGCGGTGGAGGCCGGCAGCCTTTCCGCCGCGGCCCGCCGTTTCGGCATTCCGCTGGCGACGGTCAGCCGCAAGGTTTCCGATCTCGAACGACATCTGAACACACGCCTGTTGAACCGCTCGACGCGCCGGCTGACGCCGACCGATGCCGGCCAGGCCTATCTTGCTGCCTGCCGCCGCATCCTCGACGATGTCGGTGAGGCCGAACGCACGGCGGCCGGCGAATACAGCGCTCCGACCGGCGAACTGGCCATCACCGCGCCGGTCGTTTTTGGCCGCCTGCACGTGCTGCCGGTCGTCACCGGTTTTCTCGCGGCCTATCCCGACGTGAACATTCGCCTGACGCTGGCTGACCGCATAACCCAGCTGGTTGAGGACCATTTCGATCTCGCCATACGCATCGGCCAGTTGCCTGATTCGAGCCTGGTCGCCATTGCCGTGGGCTCGATCCGCCGCGTCGCTTGTGCGAGCCCGGCCTATCTGGCCGAGCATGGCACGCCGATGACCCCGCAGGATCTGGAAACACACAGTTGCATCACGTTCGAGGGACTTGCTTCCGCCGCCATCTGGAGCTTCGCCCAGGGCAGGACGGAAGTCCCGGTTCAGGTCCGCTCGCGGCTTCAGGTCAACACCGCCGAGGCGGCCATCGACGCCGCGATTGCCGGCATCGGGGTGACAAAAGTGCTTTCCTACCAGATCGAAGCCGCACTGCGGTCAGGCGCGCTGCGCATCCTGCTGCAGGAGTTCGAGCCTGAACCATGGCCGGTAAGCCTGGTGCATGCCGGCCACGGCCTGCTGCCGGTCAAGCTGCGGGCCTTTCTCGATTTCGCTGCCCCGCGTCTGAAGGAGCGGCTGACGCGATTGGCGTAGTTGAACCGGGCCGCCCGACCATCGTTCTCCTTCGCTCGTCAGAGCGGCTCGCGGCCATTTCCTTTTTCGCCGCGCTTGGTGTAACCAACGCACACCTCTCACCGGGCCTCCCTCCATGCTCTATGTCCGATCGCTGGCGTTCAATTTCGTCTTCTACGTCAATCTGATCGTCCAGATGATCCTCTGGACCCCCTACTATTTCCTGTCGCCCCGTCACCGCGCCTGGTTCGTACCGAAATTCTGGTCACGCACGTGCATGTGGCTCTATGACAAGATTGCCGGGACCAAGAGCGACATCACCGGCCTGGAAAACCTGCCCGAGGGTTCCTTCATCCTGGCGCCCAAGCATCAATCGTTCTGGGACGCGATCGCTTTCTTCCCCTTCCTCCAAGATCCGCTCTACATCCTCAAGCGCGAGCTGACCTGGATCCCGTTCTTCGGCTGGTACATCATGAAGATGCGCATGATCCCGGTCGACCGCGGCAGCCGCTCGAAGGCGTTGAAGGCGGTGGTCGCCGCCACCAGGCAGGAAATGGCGCGCAACCCTCGCCAGCTGATCATCTATCCCGAGGGGACGCGCCGCGCGCCGGGTGACGAGCCGGCCTACAAATACGGCATCGTCGAAATCTATTCGCAGCTTGGCGTTCCGGTGGTGCCGGTCGCCCATGTCGCCGGTCTCTACTGGCCGCGCCGCAAATTCCTGCGCTACCCCGGCACGATCAAGGCGCGGTTCCTGCCGCCGATTCCGCCGGGCTTGGGCAAGGACGAATTCATGGCCAGGCTGATCGGTGAAACCGAGGCTGCCTGTGACCAGCTTCTCATCGAGGCATCCCGCACTCCCAACCCGCCGGCATTGCCGTCAACCGCGGTGAAGCGGTTGCGGGAACTCGGCGCGAAAGCCTGAAGGCTCCTGAGTCAACATTCAGCCGAACACGGCCAGCGCGGTGGTCAACACCAGCGTTGCGGCAAAGACCAGATTGATGATCCGCGAAGCGGCCGGCCTGCGGAGGAAGCGGGCGAACGCCGCTCCCGCAACGAGCCACAGAGCGTGGATAACGACGATCATCAGCGCCAGAACGGTCAGTTTGAGCCACATGCCTAGATCGCCGGCGCCTTGGCTCGACGACGCGCCGGCGAACACGGCGGCGATCGCCACATAGGCTTTTGGGTTGGCGACAGCCAGCAGAAACCCGGCCAGCCGTGTCGGGCGCGAAGCCTCGGCCGCGCGCGCCGCCAATGGCGGAGCCGTGGCGATCTTGAACGCGAGATAGAGGATATAGGCGCCGGACGCGAAAGCCAGCAACGGCGCCAGCTTCGGCATCGACGTGAGCACCGCCATGACCCCGGTAGCTACCACCAGCAGCACTGCAATCGTGCCCAGGACGATCCCCCAGGCGTACCGCAATGAATCACGCAAGCCGAAGGCAGCTCCGACGGCGGTGACGCTTATCGTTGCCGGCCCCGGGCTGCCCATGACGACGGTGGCGGCAAGCACCAGCGCGACCAACTGGCGCCAAAGATCCGGCTGCGAAAGAAGCGGCTCTGTCATCTCACTCTCTGCCTTGCCCCGTGCGACGGACGGTATGGCAAGACAGGAGGGTGGTCTTGGACGTTCGTGCGTGCGGCGCCGCCGGAAGCTTCAGCCGCTTGCCTTGTCGAGCTCGGCCATGTCGTCGGCGGTCAATTTCAGCGACGCGGCCTTGATCAGGCTGTCCATCTGCTCAGGCCTGGTGGCGCTGGCGATCGGCGCGGTGACGCCTGGCCGTGCGATAACCCAGGCAAGCGCCACCTCCGCCTGCTTGGCCGAATGTCTGGCCGACACCGCATCGAGTACCGCGAGAATGCGCGTGCCGCGCGCGTTGAGATAGTCTTTCACCCCGCCGCCACGCGGGCTTTGGCCAAGATCGGCCTCGCTGCGGTATTTGCCGCTGAGGAAGCCCTTGGCCAGGCTGAAATAGGTGATGACGCCGATGTCCTCGGCCACGCACAGATCGCGCAACGGCCCGTCGAAGGAGGAGCGATCGTAGAGATTGTACTCCGGCTGCAGCACCTCGTAGCGCGGCAGGCTGCGCAGGCTCGCCACATCGAGTGCCGCGCGCAACTGGCCAGCGTCGAGGTTCGAGCAGCCGGCATAGCGGATCTTGCCCTTGGCGAGCAGCTTCTCGTAGGCGCCGAGGGTTTCCTCGTACGGCGTGGTCGGATCCGGCCAGTGCGACAGATAGAGGTCGATGACGTCGGTCTGCAGCCGCTTCAGCGACGCGTCGACGGCCTTTTCGATATAGGCGGCGGACAGGTCCTTGTGGCCTTGTCCCATATCCGAGCCAACCTTGGTGACCACCACGACATGATCGCGATTGCCGCGGTCTTTCATCCACTTGCCGATGATCGTTTCCGATTCGCCGCCCTTGTGGCCGGGCACCCAGCGCGAATAGGCGTCCGCCGTGTCGATGGCGTTGAGACCGGCCCCGACGAAGCGGTCTAGCAGATCGAACGAGGTTTTCTCGTCGGCGGTCCAGCCGAAGACATTGCCGCCCAGAACCAGCGGCGCGATGGAAAGGTCGGTGCGACCAAGGCGGCGTTTCTGCAAAGCGTATCTCCGGGATGATTGGGGGCCAGTGAATGCAGCCCTGGCTGAGGTTCGGGACCTAACCTAGGTCTTCCCTTATCGAGGTCAAAGGCCTGGCGGCCTTTTCCGCAGAGCCAGCGCTTCACAAAGGCGCTACCCGGCGCGCGACATCCTCCAGCCAGTGGTCGCTTATGCCCAGCGCCTCAAGGTGTTCCAGCGTGCTGATCACATAGTCCTCATTGTTGCCGGACTGGCCGACCGCGCCGCGCACCACGGCCGCTGCATGCGCCGCGTCGAGCGCGCCGGCATATTGCTCGTGCTGGCGGTCGACGATGTAGGCCACGGCTTCGACCGTCCGGCCGCCGTCAAGGCGAATCTTGAGCGTCCGTTCGAGATAGACGTTGGTGACCAGCTCGCGCTCGCGCAGATAGGCGATGACCTCGTCGCGCAATTCGCCGGGCACGCGGAACGCCAAACCGACGCAGGAGCCACCACGGTCAAGACCGAGCACCAACCCCGGCCGCTGACGTGTGCCGCGATGCACGAAGGAATAGACGCACAGCGAACGCCGGTAGCCGTGCAGGCGGGCGCGCTGCGTCTCGACATGCGCGAAACCCGGCCGCCAGATCAGCGACCCATAGCCAAACACCCAAAAATCGCCCATATCGCCGCGCCTGATTGTAAAGAATGGCAGCACCACACCGGAATCGGTGTTTTTTCCGTCCGCCTCTGTCTACCTGTTGTTGTCGGAATCGCGAGTCCGCCTACAACACCCTTGCGTTAACGAGAGCCAAAGCATGACGTCAAGTGACGAACGCCAACCGAAGCGCCGACGCCTCCTGTTCTGGCTTGCCGCGTTCATTGTCGTGCTGTTCGCCATTTACAGCGCCGGCTGGTTCTATCTGGCCGACCGGGTCAGAAGTGAAGCCGACAAGGCGGTTGCCTCGCTCAACAAGAGTGGCGTCGAGGCCGGCTGTGCCAATCTCCAGGTCAGCGGCTATCCGCTGAGCTTTGCCGTCTCCTGCGACAATCTCGCCTATGAGGACGATGCCAGGAACATCGCCGCCTCGGCCGGCAGCTTCAATGCCGTCGCCCAGATCATCCAGCCGCTGTCGCCGGTGGCCGATCTGCGCGGTCCGCTCAGGACCTCCGTTCCAGGCATGATGCCGCTGTGGATCGACTGGGACAATTTGCAAGCCAACGTCAAACTGTCATGGCCGCTGCCACGGCGGATTTCGCTACAGGCCGAGGGCCTGTCCGGCCAGACCGATCCCACTGATGACACCGATCCGGTCGAACTGTTCAGTGCCGGCAAGGCGGACAGCCAATTGCAGCCGAAAGGTGGGGATATCAACTATCTCGGCAATTTCAGCGATCTCGAGATCGATGCCGAGGCGATCGGCGGACGGGTGCTGCCGGCGCTCGATGCCAGCGGCGACGTGACGCTGAAGAATGGCGTCGCGCTGATCGGCAGGCAAGTGAAGAGCCTGCGCGGCCAGGCGATCGAGATCCGCAACCTCGACCTGTCGTCAGGCACGGCGCGCGTCACCCTTTCCGGACCGCTGTCGGTCGATGCCGAGGGTCTCATCGACGCCGACCTGACGATCACGCTGAAGGATCCGAAGGCCGTGGCAGCGATCCTCGGCGGTGCCATCCCCGAGCAAAAAACGCAGATCGAGCAGGGCTTTGCTGGCCTGGCGCTGCTCGGCAACCAGCCGTCGATGCCGCTCAAGGTGGTCAAGGGCAAGGCCTCGCTCGGCTTCATTCCGCTGGGCAAGATCAAGCCGGTGGAATAGCGCATCGATGGCAAAAACCGTGAGACTGCTGAGTGTCGGCGCGCTGACGCTGGATACGATCCTGCGTGTCGAGACGCTGCCCGACCACCAAGGCAAGTTCATCGCCTCCGACGGCGTCCAGATCGCCTCGGGCATGGCGACGAGCGCGGCCTGCGCTGCACATCGCCTGGGCGCCGACGTATCGCTGTGGGCGAGCGCGGGTGACGATTCCGTCGGCGATCAACTGATCGCCGGAATCGAGGCGGAAGGCATCGATTGCAGCTTCGTGCGCCGCGTCAGTGGCGCCCGCTCGGCGCTGGCCTCGATCCTGGTCGACGCGCATGGCGAGCGCATCATCGTGCCCTTCTACGACAGCCAGGCCCAGGCCGATCCCGAGGCTCTGCCGCTCGCAGACCTGTCAGCATTCGATGCCGTGCTGGTCGATGTCCGCTGGCCCGGTGCCGCAGCGCTTGCCCTGGAGGCGGCGCACGCCATCGGCCGGCCGGCGATCCTTGATGCCGATACCGCGCCGAGGGACGTGCTGGAACTGCTGCTGCCGCTGGCTTCCCATATCGTGGCTTCCGAGCCGGCGGCGCGCATACTGTGCGGCGCGGAACTGGATTCGCGCCAGGCCTGTGAGGCACTTGCCCGGCGTGGCGATGCGTTTGTCGCGGTTACCGGCGGCGCGGCTGGCACCTGGTGGTTCGATCGCGCGACGGGATCATCGCGACATGTCGCGGCGCCGAAAATCAATGCGGTCGACACGCTGGCCGCCGGCGATGTCTTTCACGGCGCCTTCGCCGTCGGACTGGCGGAAGCCATGCCGGTCGAGCAGGCCTTACGCTTTGCCAGTGCGGCCGCCGCGTTCAAATGCCTGCGCTTCGGCGGCCGGCTAGGCGCGCCGGACCGGGCCGAGACGCTGGCGATGATGAAAAGCCACTGGCCAGCAGGCTGAAGAAGCGACCTACGCCTTCGCCGGGTGCTCGACCGCCTGACGGCCGAAATCGGGGACGTCGATGTCCTGGCCGGCCTCGATGATCGAGCGGCGCACCGCACGGGTGCGGGTGAACAGATCGAACAGCTTTTCGCCGTCGCCCCAGCGGATCGCCCGCTGCAGCGACGCCAGATCTTCCGAGAACCGTGCCAGCATTTCGAGGATGGCGTCCTTGTTGTGCAGGCAGACGTCGCGCCACATGGTCGGATCCGAGGCGGCGAGACGGGTGAAATCGCGAAAACCCGAAGCCGAATATTTGATCACTTCGGACTTGGTCACCGACTGCAGATCGTCGGCGGTGCCGACGATGTTGTAGGCGATGATGTGCGGCAGGTGCGAGACGATGGCCAGCGTCATGTCGTGATGCTGCGGATCCATGGTGTCGATGTTGGCGCCGCAGCGGCGCCAGAATTCCGACAGCCTCTCCAGCGCATCCGGGTTGGTGTCGGGCAGCGGGGTGAAGATGCACCAGCGATTGTCGAACAGGTCGGCGAAACCGGCATCGGGGCCAGATTTTTCCGTGCCCGCCAGGGGGTGGCCCGGAATGAAATGCACGCCATCAGGCACATAGGGCTGCATCTGCGCAATCACCGATGCCTTGGTCGAGCCGACATCGGTGAGGATCGCGCCCTGCTTCAGTGCCGGCGCGATTTCCTCGGCCACAGCGCCCGACGAGCCGACCGGCACCGAGACGATGACCAGATCGGCATCGCGGACCGCTTCCTTCGCATCAGTGGAGTAGGAGGAGCCGAGCCCAAGCTCTTGCGCCCGCGCCAATGTCGCGGCACTGCGGGTCGAGATGGCGACGTGACGGGCGAGGCCCTCACGACGAATGACGCGGGCCAGTGACGAGCCGATCAGGCCGATGCCGACCAGCGCGATCTTTTCAAACATCGGTGATGTCATGGTGTTCTAGCTTTTCAGGAATGTCGTGAGAGCAGCGACAACGCCGCGATTGGCATCTTCGGTGCCGACGGTCATGCGCAGCGCGTTGGGAAAGCCGTAGCCGGAAACGCGCCGCAGGATATAGCCGCGCGCCGTCAGATAATCATCCGCCGCGGCAGCCGAATGGTTCTGGTCGTTGGGAAAATGGATCAGAATGAAATTGCCGACGCTTGGCGTCACCCGCAGCCCGAGCTTGCCAAACTCCTCGCTCAGCCATGTGAGCCACGTTTCGTTGTGCATCACGCTGCGTTGGACGTGGTCGCGGTCACGGATCGCGGCGATGCCGGCCTCGATCGCCGTCGCATTGACGTTGAAGGGGCCACGCACACGGTTGATGGCGTCGACGATGTGCATCGGCGCGTACATCCAGCCGATCCGCGCCCCGCCCAGGCCGATCTTGGAGAAGGTGCGGGTCATCACCACGTTCTCGGCGCCGCCGACCAGTTCGATGCCGGCTTCATAGTCGTTGCGGCGGACATATTCGGCATAAGCCGCGTCGAGCACCAGAAGCACATTTCTAGGCAGGCCGGCATGCAGGCGGCGCACTTCCTGGAACGGCACATAGGTGCCGGTCGGGTTGTTGGGATTGGCGAGGAATACGATTTTCGTGCGCGGCGTGACGGCGGCCAGCATCGCATCGATGTCGGCACGCTCATCGGTCTCCTTGACCGCGACCGGAGTGGCGCCAGCCGACTGGATGTAGATCTTGTAGACCATGAAGGCGTGTTCGGTGAAAATCGCCTCGTCGCCGGGAGCGAGATAGGTCTGCGCCAAAAGGCCGAGAATTTCGTCGGAGCCGTTGGAACAGATGATGTTCTGCGCGTTGAGACCATGYACCTCGGCGATCGCCTCACGCAGGCGCCTGGCGGTGCCATCGGGATAGACGTCGAGCTTCGCAGCAATCTCCCGCGCGGCCTCGATCGCCTTCGGCGACGGACCCAGCGGGTTCTCGTTCGACGACAGCTTGTAGACCTTGGCGACGCCGGCGGGCGCCGTGCTCTTGCCCGGCACATAGGCGTCGATGTCCATGATGCCCGCGCGCGGGGTTGGACGTGCCTTGTCCGGTGTCTGGCTCATGTCGCAAAATCCGTCGAGAACGCTTCCGTCTGGAAGCCGCAGCGGAAATACAAGCCACGGCCCGCAATGTCGAGAGGTGGCAACCTCCGGACCGCGGCTGGCCGTTGACGCGGGCGCGCCACAGTCCTAGAAGAGGTACGAGATTCCGTGGTGATTTGGCCGGTCGGCTTGCAGCCACGTTAAACAACTTGCTAAAGGGCCGTTTGCATCCTGTAACCGGCTTTGCGGCGGCAATGCCGGTTTTTTGTTGTCCGCGCCGGCCGGACACCGCATCGGCCTCGAATTTCGAAAGCACCGTGCGGATTCAAAGTGTGAGATGGATGCAATGGCCGCTCTGCGCGCAGGAAAAACCAACAACGAGGCTGATCAGCCGTCGAGCCCGGTGCTACGCTTTGGGCCCGACAAGCCGCTAAAGCTCGATGCCGGCACCCTGCTGTCGCCGTTCCAGATCGCCTACCAGACCTACGGCACGCTGAACGACGCCCGTTCCAACGCCATCCTCGTCTGCCATGCGCTGACGGGCGACCAGCATGTCGGCAGCACCAATCCGGTGACCGGCAAGCCGGGCTGGTGGGAAGTGCTGATCGGCCCCGGCAAGATCATCGATACCAACCGTTTCTTCGTCATCTGCTCCAACGTCATCGGCGGTTGTCTGGGCTCCACCGGCCCGGCTTCGACCAATCCCGCCACCGGCAAGCCCTATGGGCTCGACCTGCCGATCATCACCATTCGAGACATGGTGCGCGCCCAGCAGATGCTGATCGACCATTTCGGCATCGAAAAACTGTTTTGCGTCCTCGGCGGCTCGATGGGCGGCATGCAGGTGCTGGAATGGGCGTCCAGCTATCCGGAGCGCGTCTTCTCGGCGCTGCCGATTGCCACCGGCGCGCGCCATTCCTCGCAGAACATCGCCTTCCATGAGGTCGGCCGGCAGGCCGTGATGGCGGATCCGGACTGGCATGGCGGCAAATATTTCGAGCACGGCAAGCGCCCGGAAAAGGGCTTGGCGGTGGCGCGCATGGCCGCCCATATCACCTATCTGTCGGAGGCTGCCCTGCATCGGAAGTTCGGCCGCAATCTGCAGGATCGCGAGGCGCTCACCTTCGGCTTCGATGCCGACTTCCAGATCGAGAGCTATCTGCGCCACCAGGGCATGACCTTCGTCGATCGCTTCGATGCCAATTCCTATCTCTACATGACGCGGTCGATGGATTATTTCGACCTCGCCGCCGACCATGGCGGCCGGCTGGCGGATGCGTTCGCCGGCACGAAAACCCGCTTCTGCCTGGTGTCCTTCACCTCGGATTGGCTGTTCCCGACCGAAGAGAGCCGCTCGATCGTTCATGCGCTCAACGCCGCCGGCGCGTCGGTATCCTTTGTCGAGATCGAGACCGATCGCGGCCACGACGCCTTCCTGCTCGACGAGCCGGAATTGTTTGCCGCGATCAATGGCTTCATCGGCTCCGCAGCACGGGCGCGAGGGCTCGCATCGTGAACGTCACCCGCAACCAGCGCGTCGACCTCGAAGTCGTCGCCAACCTCATCCCGCCACAATCGCGCGTGCTCGACGTCGGTTCGGGCGATGGATCGCTGCTCGAATTGCTGCAGGACACCAAGCAGGTCGACGGACGCGGCCTTGAACTGTCGCAGCGTGGCGTCAACGAATGCGTGGCGCGCGGCTTGAGCGTCATCCAGGGCGATGCCGACAAGGATCTCGAATTCTATCCCGACAAGGGCTTTGACTTCGTCGTCCTGTCGCAGACCCTGCAGGCCACCCGCAACCCGAAGCTGGTTCTCAACGAACTGCTCAGGATCGGCAATCGCGCCATCGTGTCCTTCCCCAATTTCGGCCATTGGCGGGTTCGTATGTCGCTGTTTCTCAATGGCCGCATGCCGGTGACCACGGACCTGCCCTATTCCTGGTACGACACGCCCAACATCCATTTCTGCACCATCCGCGACTTCGTCAATCTGTGCGACGAGCTTGGCGCTACCGTGGAAAAAGCAACCGCGCTCGACGCCAATGGCCAGAAGATCGGCCTGTCGATGCCATGGTGGTTCTGGAACTTCTTCGGCCAGCAGGCGGTGTTCTTGCTGAAACGGTGATCCCGCCGCGCCATTGTCGACTTCACGCCTGGTCAAGGACATCCGTGGCCTTATGCGGATGTTCAACGCCATCAACGAAGATCACGTCGGCTTCCGAGTTGTCGGTCCGCAACGTCAGGATCGCCTGATAGGCGGCCGAGTTGTACCATCCGCGCACCTGTTGCCTGTCGGGAAACTCGATGATGATCAGGTGGCCCTGCCATTTGTTTTCGATGACCTCGACATCGCCGCCATGGACCAGAAAACGGCCGCCGAAAGGGGCCAGCGTGGCATCGATCTTCTGCAGATATTCGACGATCTGCGGACCCATCCGGGCTTGGCGCATATGGGCAACGGCGTAAGCAGTCATGACAGTACTCCCTCTGGGACCGAAGCCGACCAGCCGACCTCGCGACGGCAATCTGCCCAAACACCGGCCGCGATGCGATTACGTCTGACGTAGTGGAATGCATCCAGATTATAGACGCGTCATTCATCGCAAGGGCGATTCGCAAGCATAACGCGCGGCAATAGTGTTGCAGTTGAAGCGCTAGATACTGGAATTCGTCATTTCATGCGCATTGAGCAGCATCCCGATGGGGTGACAGGTACGCTTGTTTTTTGTAGCGTCGTCGCCAATACGGGGGATATGGAAGGGGGAGTCCGATCCATTTGACCGTCCTGAAGATCGAAAGACCTGGCAGGAAGCGTATTTTTTGCACTGGAAATGGCTGACGCAGTATGACCGGGAAGACAGAGCACGCTCCTCTCATCACGGTCATCACGCCGACTCACAACAGGCGTGAGGCGGTATTGCGCGCCGTGGAAAGTGTACTTTCCCAGAGCATGCCGAGGTTCGAGCATATTGTCGTCGACGATGGCTCGACGGACGGAACCGCGGCGGCCCTGGCCGCCATTCGCGATCCGCGACTGATCTATGTCGGCGCGAAATGGCGAGGCGCCAATGCCGCCCGCAATGCAGGCATCGAGCGCGCGCGGGCACCCGTCGTGACGTTCCTCGATTCCGACGACGTCTATCTGCCGCACAGGCTCGAACGGACCCTGACCTGGTTCGATGCCAATCCGGCGCTCGAAGTGCTGATCAGCTCCTATGTATCCCTGAAGGGCGGACGCGCCAGCGATTGCATCAATCGCGATGCATTCCTAAACTCTGCCACGCTGGAGCAAACGCTGGTCGCGGAGACAATCTTGATCGCGGGATCGGCGATAACAGCGCGCCGCGAGGCGTTGCTGGCCATCGGCGGCTACGACAGCGACATCGCCCGGATGCAGGATCGGGAATTGCTGCTGCGCCTTGCCCGGCGCTTCGGCGCGCAATTGTCTGAGGACATTGACTGGACGAAGCACAATTCGGAGAATTCGATTTCGCGACGTCGCCACGGCTATGTCGAAGCCTATGCGAACCTGATGCGCAAACACCCGAATATTGCCCGCTCGTACCCGCATATTCCGCCCTACATGATCACGCGGCAGATCATTTCCGATGTTCTGAAGTGCCGGATTCCGGAAGCCTTCTCGGGTTATATGGCCAACCGCTCGTCGAAAGATCTCGGCTATTCGCTGCCCGAACTGATCAATGGCTATGTCTATGGCCGGCGCTGGCGCCGCGACCTTCACGACGAGTTTCGCCAGAAGTTCGGCGTCCGTCCGGCCTGACCCTGTCACTACGACGAAGCTATCGGTCGAGCTCCGGAAAATACGGGTCCGAAAAAAACCGTCTGTCCCGCTCGCCTTTCAGGCAGTCGACAGGCGCACCAGTGTCGACGGGGATGACCCTCGTCCTATCTTGAATGCCGCTCACTTCGAGGATCAGCTTGCGCCGGATGGCCGTAGAAAATTCGGCGGCAGCGTAAATCGGCAGCACAAAGGAACCAGGCCCTCCGGTCACGCACTGCGCATAGTACTGGTCGAGATGGCTGAAGGTTGGTGACGGATTGATCAGGATCGGCAGGCCGTTGATGACGATGCCTTTGGCGGTTGCCGCATCGCGCGTCGCGGTGACCGGCGGCCCGATATTGTTGGGACCATCGCCTGATATATCGATGACGCTGCGTTCGCCCTCGAAAGAAGTGCGATCGAAAATCTCGGTGCCGAAAGCCAGTGCACTGGAAATCGAAGTGCCGCGGAAGCTGCGGAACGGCCGGGCCGCGACTTTGTCGGCAAAGCTGTTGGCGCTCTCGGCGCTGTCGATGATTTGCCAGTCGATGATCGCGTCGTCGCGCACCGTGCCGGCCCATTCGAAATAGGCGAGCGCGATGCGGCCCGTCTTGCCGGCGCGGACAGCCTGGATGAAATCGGGATGCCGCAGCGCCTCGACATAACCGGCGCGCTGGAGGGCAAACTCCTTCTCGTCCATCGACAGCGAAATGTCGACCGCCAGCACCAGCTCGACATCGACCGCCAGCGCATCCGGCGGCGAGGCGGTCGGAGCAGCCTGGGCACAGGCAAGACAGGCAAGCAGGCGTAAAGCATCAAGCATGGCCGACGCCAGAGTTGTTTCTTCGCGAAATCTTCCTTCGCGATCGCGGCAAAATAAAGCTTGGAGCCCGTAACCGAGGAAAACAGCCTATTTCTTGCGGCGGGCGGCCGCCGGCGGCGGGTCGATCGCACCGGCCCTGACGCGGACAGGTTTCAGCGCCTGCGCACCGGTATCCTTGACGATCGTCAACGCGCGGGGAAAGAACTGATTGTTGTGCAGCCCGCGTCCGATGTTGAGGATCGCCGTCTCGGGCAAGCGCTTATCCAATGTCGAAAGCACGCGCCGCAGCGAGGGCCCGTCGAACGCGTCCAGGGCTTCGTCGATGATCACCCATTTCGGCTGCCGCAAGGCGAGCCTGGCGAAGGCCAGCGAACGCTGTTCGTCATCGCCCAGCTCATGCTCCCAGCGCGCGCTGCGGTCGAGTGAGGATGACAGCCGTCCAAGCCCGACTTCGGCAAGCACCGCCGAAATGTCGGCGTCGCTCGCCGGCGCAGGTCCGTTCGGGTGATCGAGGACCTCGCGCAGCGTACCGGTCGGGAAATACGGCACGCGGGGCACGAATATGGGGTTTTCTCCCGCAGGCAGGCCGATCCGCCCACTCCCCCATGGCCACAGGCCGGCAATGGCGCGGAAGAACAACGTCTTGCCGGCGCCGGGGTCGCCGGTGATCATGACGCGCTCGCCGGGACGGATTTCGACATGCTGGTCGGCAAGCTTGGTGCAGCCATCCCGCGAGGCCACTTCGAGCTTCTCGAAAGTCAGGCTGCCATTGGCGTTTTCGCCGAAGGCAATGCGCCTTTCCTTGTCGTGCAGCACATCGGTCTCATTGAGCGCGATGCGGAAATCGGCGACGCGCATCAGCGTGGCGCGCCAGTCGGCGATGCTGCCGATATTGTTGATGAACCAGCGCAACGACGAGTGAACCTGGTTGAAGGCGCCGACCGCCATCATCAGCCCGCCAAAGCTGATATCGCCCGAGAAATAGA
The DNA here is from genome assembly GCF_056404455.1 of Mesorhizobium sp. P2_D1. Classification (NCBI taxonomy): domain Bacteria; kingdom Pseudomonadati; phylum Pseudomonadota; class Alphaproteobacteria; order Hyphomicrobiales; family Phyllobacteriaceae; genus Mesorhizobium; species Mesorhizobium sp. P2_D1. Next base: position 2,611 of record NZ_JBFUDZ010000035.1, on the reverse strand, counting down.
CCGGCGAGGCGACCAGGATGGGTGCCACGACGGTGATCCAGCCATAGGTGTCGGTCACCCAGGACAGGTTGATCTGGGCGGTGTAGATGCGGCGCATGGCGCCCAGCACCGTACCGAGGTCGAGTCCGAGCCGTCGCCTGGCGTCGGCCTCACCATGGTACAGCGCGATGGCATCGACATTCTCGTTGACGCGCACCATCGACGAGCGAAGCTCGGCTTCGCGTGTGTAGCGGTCGCTGTTGAGGCGGATCAGCGGTCGCCCGACCAGCCAGCTCAGCCAGGAGGCGGTGCCGGCATAGAGGATGGCGGCCCAGACCATGTAGCCCGGTATGGCCAGCGCGGTGCCGCCAACATGAAACACGAAGCCCGAGGACAGTTCCCACAACACGCCGACGAAGGATACGAGCAGGATACACGACTGCAGCAAGCCGACGCCGAGGTCGGTCGACAGGTCCGACAGATGCGCGGCGTCCTGCTGCATGCGCTGGTCGGGATTGACGCCGATGGCGCCGGCATTGGCCAGACGGAAAGCCCGAGCCGGCCGCATCCACTGGTCGATCAGATCCAGCGTCAGCGCCTCGCGCAGCTTCAGCCTGATCATCTGGTTGAGCCAGGTCTGGCCGATGTTGAGCACCAGAAGTCCGCCGGCGATTGCCGCAAAGACGAGAAGCTGGTGCAGGAAGGCCGCCATGTCGCGGCGCGCAAGCGCATCGTAGAAAGGCTGGTTCCAGCGGTTGAGCAGGACCTGGCCGATCGACGTTGCGATGATGACGGCCATGATGCCGACCGATGTCCAGAGCAACCAACTGCGAACCGGCGATCCCGTCAGTGCTTGCCTGATCGTCGCCACCTGATCGCCCAGGCTGCTGGCTTCGACCGCCACGGCAGCCGGCTGAACGGTGGCTGCATTGTCCAGTTGATCAGCCATAGCTGAGGTCCTTGCGTTCAGTGCTGAAACCGGATGGAGAGACTTGATCGCATCCGTCGTTCAAATGGGCTGCGAGCCCCCTTGCGACAGATAGGGTGGGACAAGGCTCCAGGTGTTCTTGTCGCGATCACGAAGCCGTCACCCCCGCAGCCGATAGCTTGGCGTCCCCGGCCTCCTTCTGACGCCCGAGCCGCGTGGCGCCATGCGGCGACAGCACCGGCACGAAGACGCGACGCGAGGCGCGCTGGGCGACCGGAACGCCTTGATAGAGCCGCTTCTGCGCCTCGACGACGATGACGCCGGAAAAGATCGGCCACAGCCGCCGGCCGGCGCGTTCCAGCACGTTCTGGAAGCGCATCATGAAGCGACGCCGCGATGGCGGAAAGAACAGCGCATCGGACCAGGCGGCCGGCGTGAAATTCGTCTCGCGCAGCAGTTCGGTAAGCTGGCCGCGCGAAAAAGGACGGCCATTGCCGAACGGCGTGTGCTCGAAGCGCGCCCATACGCCGCGCCGGTTCGGCACGACAATGACGACGCGGCCAGCCGGCGACAGCACCCGCCAGATCTCGTTCAGCGTTTCGCGCGGATTTTCGACATGTTCGAGCGAATGGACGAGCAGCATGCGGTCGATGCAGGAATCGACCAGCGGCAGCTCCTCGTCGAAGACCAATGCCGTCGCCGTCGGCCCCGTCGCCGGCCACACCACGGCGCCTTGCGTTGCCGGCATGAAGGCGAAGACCCGCTCGGCATCGGCGCCGAAGCGCTCCAGCCACGGCAAGGTATAGCCGAGGCCGACCAGCCGCTCATTGGGCACGTCTGCCCAGATCGACGACAGCGCCATGGTGATCGAGCGCTCGGCGAACCGGCCGAGCGTTGTCGAATAGAAGGAGCGAAGATCGACGATGTCGGAATGCATGCGAGGGATGTAGCCGTGATATCGGCGGGTTTCAACAAAAGGCCTCGACGAGGTCGACATTCCCGAGTGACACTTGTCATCTCCCTGGGATGTCATTCGACATTCCGGGATGACATCGGCGCCTTGGCGCCCTATGTCTGCGGCGACAATGGAGAGATGCGATGCCGGTCGAAATCGAACAGTTCATGTGCCGCAGCGACAATTTCGGCGTGCTGGTGCATGACCCCAAAAGCGGCCAGACCGCGATCATCGATGCGCCCGAGGAAGCGCCGATCCTGGCCGCACTCAAGCGCACCGGCTGGACGCCGACGATGATCCTGACCACGCATCACCATGTCGATCATGTCGAGGCCAATCTGGCGCTGAAGGAGCGCTTCAAGCTGCGCATCATCGGCCCGGAAGCGGAGAAGGCGAAGATTCCCGGCATCGACGAAACCGTCGAAGAAGGTTCCGTCGTTCATCTCGGCGATGAACGGATCGAGGTGATCGCCACGCCTGGCCACACCGCCGGCCACGTCTCCTATCACTTGCCGGCATCGAAGGTGGCGTTCACCGCCGACACGCTGTTTGCGCTGGGTTGCGGGCGGCTGTTCGAATGCAAGCCGCCGGTGATGTACGAGTCGCTGAAGAAGCTTGCAGCGCTGCCCGCCGCGACCGTCATCTATTGCGGCCATGAATACACGCTCTCCAACGCCCGTTTCGCGCTGACCGTCGACCCGACCAATTCGGCCTTGAAGGAGCGTGCCGCCAAGATCGAGGCATTGCGG
>NZ_JBFUDZ010000034.1:0-62444 GCF_056404455.1 Mesorhizobium sp. P2_D1 | reverse complement strand
GCTCGCTCACCGCGCGCGATGTGTGAAAGGCCGGACCAGTATGCGCGCTTTCCGAGGTTTCGGTAAACGCCCCTGCGCAACCGTTCCACCCCGGGCACGGAGGCTGCCTCGTGCGAGAAAAAACTATCGAAGGTGAGTTTCTTCTCGATCATGTCCCGCTTGAAGTCCTGCCAGAATATGGCGGATAGATTCGCGCCGTGTACGCGCCGTATTCCGTGGATCGCCTTTGTCAGCGCCGCTCTGCGGCCCAGTGACAGCCGCAGGAACATTTCCAAGTCCTCGCTGAACGATATCTCCGGCCTGAAATGGCCAACCCGTTTGAGGTCGGCGGTTCTCATCACCGCTGCGCCGCCTCCAAACAACACCTTGCTGGGAAGCGACCGTTCCAGGGCGAACGATTCCATGGACAGAAATCGCCAGTCATGTGCGTCTGAATTCTCCACGGCCGGGAAGGGCCGGTCCTCATGCCAAACCAGTTCGCCTCCACACGCAAAGGAAACATCGGGTTCTCGCTCAAGAACCGACAGGGCACGGTTAAAACAACCCTCGACGAGCAGATCGTCGGCACAAAGTATCACAAAATACTTCGAGATGGCCCAATCGATGCCCTCATTGCAGGATGCGTGCAACCCGAGATTTTCTTCGCGTGCGATAACCGTTATCCGCCTGTCATGGCTTGCCAGTTCATTTGCAACATCGACACTGTCGTCGGTTGACGCATTGTCAACGATCAGAATCCTGATGTCTTCTACTTGCTGGCGCACGATGCTCTGGACGGACTGAGGCAAGTAGCGCCCGTAGCAGTAATTTGGAATCACAACGTCGATTAGTGGCATTGATCAACCTTCACGAATTTGTTGAACGTGGGAGCATCTGCTCATCTGTTTCACCAAGACGGCGATCCGACCTTCGGTGTCGCTTTCATGGATTCTTGCGTCGTCCATGCCCGCCGCTCTCAGCTTCACGACAAGATCGGACGAGACACCGCATGGGCGAAAACTTGTGTTCGAAGAAGAACCTCCTGGTCCAAAAGTTGTTGCCGGTATCGCGAAACCGTTTCGCGAACTTCCTGCGCTCGCAATTCCCGCTCGGCAAGGAGTGCGTCCAGCCGCGACTCCAGCCATTCGACGCTGAAGGTTTCGACGCTGGTGCAAAAGGCCGATAGACCGGTGTCGGCAGCAAGTGCGTCGTGCTTTTCGAGGTATCCGAGAGATATGACAGGGAGCCCGACCCGCAGGGCGCAAACAACATTGTGAAATCGGGTGGCGACCACGACGTCGGTCGTCTGCATTTGCGCCATGACGTCGTGCAGCGATGCAGACCGACTGAAAACGACCCGGGCCAAATCAGCGTCGGACAGCCGGCCGCGGAGCCGCTCGATGACATCGACCACCGCAACCTCGTCATTATCCTGGCCCAGGATAAGTCGAATGGCGAAGCCCCGTGTCACGGTGCGTGCGACAAACTCCGCGAGCTTGGCAATGTACGTCTCATAGATCGAGTCATCTCCACCCGTGCGACCGCGGTAGTTCATCACGCCCACGCCAACAACAGTGGTCTCGGAGACCTCACGCTCGACGTTCAGGATTGGTAGTCCGAAAGCAAGATCGGGAAAAACCCGGTCGTTCGCAACATCAACCCCGAGGCTCCTGACGAATTCGCGTGAAATCCTGTCGCGAAACGAACGATATGACGCGCAGCGGGCAGCCCAGGCGAAGAACACGCGACTGAGGGGGTGGTAAGCAGGCCCGGCGCCGATGCTCGCAAATGCGACGACACAGCCTCTTAGCCGCGCCATCAGGAACCACTTGAGGAAAACGTAGGGCATTCCAAACGGAGTGTCGCCAAAATCATCGAACGCGCCAGTTCCGGGCAGTATGACAGCATCAAAGCCACGAAGTTTGCGGAAGGCGCGGACCGGTCCCCACATTTTGTAGGGCACTCGACCGAGCATGCGGTTCGCCAAGTCGAGCCAACGCGACTTGATGGCCGGCCGCGTCAATCTGATGGTCTCCACGCCGAAGGCTTTCTCGACGGATTCGGGCCATGTGCAAATCACGGAAAGTTCGGCCTCGGGGCAAATCCGCCTGAGCGTGTCGATCATTGCCTCGAGTGAGCCGTCATTGCCGAAGTTGCCGACGCCAAACTGCCCTAACAGGCCAATCCGAATTCGCTTGGTGTTTGGCACTGCATGCGCGTGGTCGTAGCCATTGACCCATCGATGCGATCGGAGCTGAGGCTCAAGCACGGTTTCAGTTTGCGTTTTTTGGGACTGCATAAGAACCCGTGGCTTTCAAGTGAGTGATTGAGTGCAGTGCACTATAGAACCACCTGTCCGTTTCTTCGCCTCAACCTATGGGCTGAAGAACACCTCTTTTTGGGTGTGTCAGCGCCTGCGGGTGGCCGGGTGTCCGGCAATCGAAGCCTTGTCCGGCGGCGCACCTTATGAGGCTGATCTGCGCCCAAAAAGCCGGTTGACCCGACCCGCTGCGGGATACCATCGCCGCAAAAATCCGTCAGCTATGCGAGCCATGCAAGGTAACGGGCTAGCCGAGCATTTCAGCCAATGGGCTTTGTGCTGCGTCGGCGATCAGCAAATCCCTCCATTGCTGGAGAAACCGATCCTTGGTTGCAGCTGACGCCGTGTTGCGCAGCGAGCGGCTTGTTTCCGCCTTCTCCGCAGGACTTCGGGAAAGTGCTTTTCGCATCGCTTCCGTGATCGCCGGCGGATCGTTCGGCGGCACCTGCAAGCATTGGCCTCCCACCGCCTCCACGAGCGCACTGTCCGCGGACACTATCGGCAGCAATCCCATGTAAGCCGCCTCCAGTGCCGGCATCCCGAAACCCTCGAGAAGGCTCGGCAGCACGAATGCCTCGGCGTTCGCATAGAGCCAGCGCAGCTGTGCATCGGGCACGTAGCCCATGAGCCTTACTCCGGCGATGGATCCCGCCAGTTCCGCGGTCTCTGCATGACCATCGCCACGCGACCCACACAAGACGTATTCTATTCCCTCACGATGGAACCCACCGTCCCGATACGCCTTCAGGGCGGCGATCTGGTTCTTGCGGGTTTCGAACGCGCCCACGGTAAGAAAATACCGACCGCTCAAGCCGGAGATTGCTTCCGCCGGGCCGTCAAACAGTTCGGTGCGCAGATACAGCGGGATTGTCGTCAGGAACCGGAAACCAGAGCCAAACAGAGACTTGAATTGCTGGGCAGAGAAATTGCTGACGAAGACGGCCCCCGGCTTGATGCGCCGGATCTTCTCGTAAGCGAGGTGGTAGTTGGCGCAAGTCCGTTCGCCGTAGAGGTCTTTGTGCGTCAGCGGACCGACATCGTGGCACAGGACGATATCATTCTCGGTCAGGCGTGACCTCAGGACGTAGAGCGGATCCAGAAACAGCCGGAAGCCACGCTCTTCGACGCCGTCACGGATCAGGAGAAACTCGCTGTCGCGGAGCCAGTTGATTTCCAGCATCATCAGCCGGGCGACTATCTTGCGGGCAAGACCCTCGGGCGCAAACGAACCGAGCCGCCAGTAGCGGACCTTGGCCTGGCCCGGGACAAATTCCCCGGTGAGGTCCTTGGCAATGTGGTAGGCGCCAGTCCTGTTCAGGATCGACAGGGAGTTGTCGAAAAGCAGAGTGCTGGCGGATGCCTGTCTGCTTGCGACGCGTAGGTCGTGCGGGTCGGGCCGCTCGTTCATCGTGCTCTCCTGGAGATCAATCCTTGCACTGGCTGCCGGTCAACTGCCGTACTCCCCGAAATCGGCGTCGACCTGAACCATGAGTTCGAGGTATTTCCACGCTATCCACCGCCAGGAATAACTGCTCGCCCGCGCGTGCCCCTTGGTGACCAGCCGTTGCCGCAAGTCCGGGGAAAGCATCAGCAGGCGGATGGCTTCGGCCCATGACTGGACGTCGTCGGGATCGGCATAGAGGGCCGAATCCCCGCAGATTTCGGGAAGACACGGCGAGGTCGAGGCCACGACCGGGCAGCCCGAAGCCATCGCCTCGACAGCGGGCAGCCCGAAGCCCTCGATCCGTGACGGGAACAGGAAGCACAGGGCGCCTTCGAGCGCCTTCTTGAAGTCGTCATCCCCTATGCGGCCAGGGAGGACGATGTTTCCGGGCATTTCCGGGACGTACCTCAGGACCGTGGTCTCGTCGACATCGCCTGGCATCCAGAGGTCGAGACCCATCCCGTCGAGGAGTGGGGCCAGCCTGGCGAGAAGCCCCATGTTCTTGTATTCCTGGTCCCGCCTGCCAAGGCAAAGGACATACGGCCTGCCCCGGTCGACGACCAGAGACGATCTCGCTGCATCCCATCTCTTCGCATGGTCGCTGCCGTTGTAGGTGACGACGATGTTTTGCTGTGGCGCGATCCCGAAATCGACCAGATGGCTGCGCGAGAGTTGCGAGACCGTGGTGATGCGGGCGGCCCGCCGCCCAAGTGCCGGCAGGATCAGGCGGTGCGCCCACCGGAACCCCCGCGCGTAGCTCGACGGCATGAGCCTGGTGTGCATGTCGTGGATGCACGCGATCTGGCGCCTCAGCACGACCGGAGCAAGGTTGCAGAAACTCAGCAATCCTCCGGGCACATGCCAGGGCAACTGCGCCTGCACCCAGAATTGGGGAAGTCGCGGCCTGTTGAATTCGGGAACGACACGCACGGAGATGGCATCGAGGCGGAGAGGTTCGGAAAGCGGGCGCGGCACCACGAGATCAATTTCCAGGTCGCGACCGAGGGGATGCCCTTCCGAAATGAGGGCGTCGAGAGCCAAGGTGACCTCGCGGGCGTAGCGGGCCACTCCAGTCGGCCGAAGCGTCGTGAAGTCTCCGTTTATCGTCCAGCGTCGTCTCGGCGCTTCCGGGTCCACGCACACCCCAGCCGAATGCCCGATCAGGAATTCGGCGCCGTCGGCAGCAGATCTGGCCAGGGGTGCGTCGGCTCGGTGTCCATTCACCGGTCTGGCCCGTCTTGGTGGCGGCGACTCCGTCGTGTCGAACTCGAGTTTGCCCATGTCCCCCTTCCCCGGTCCTTCCCGCACCTTGGACCAGACTAGCATCCCCGGGGGCACCAAGGCCCTCAAACGTTTGAGGTAGGCACGCTGTCCGACCTCGCCTATCCGGATGATTGCCGCTTAGTCGGATGACCCGATGGCCATGGTGACCTGGCGTCTTTGCGGCTCCACATTGAAGGTTTCAAAGGGGGACGACATGGCGCGGCGTTGGACCATCAATGGGCGTTTTCTTTCCCAACCGACAACAGGTGTCCAGCGTTATGCGCGCGAGGTCGTTCACTCTCTCGACGCCTTGATCGCGGAACAGGAGCCGCTCGCCCGCGGCCTCGAACTCAGTCTGCACTGTCCGCCCGGGTCCGGGGACATCCCCCTGGCTTTCATCGAACGTCGCGAGATCGGCCGCACGAGCGGGCATGTCTGGGAGCAGGTGCAGCTCCCCTCGTCCCTCGATGGCAGCGGACTGCTCAGCCTCTGCAACACCGGGCCGCTGCTTTCCCGCAAGCATATCGTCTGCATCCATGATGCAAATGTCTGGAACGCCCCGCAGAGCTACTCCCTTGCCTTCAGGCTTCTCTACAGGAACCTGTTGCCCGGCCTCGGCAAGACGGCGTGCGGAATTTCTACAGTTTCCAACTACTCCCTGGATGAACTGGTTCGCCGCGGCGTCATCCCGGCAGGACGGGCTTTCGTCGCGCCGAACGGCCATGAGCATGCCTTGCGATGGAAGCCTGAACACTCGGCACAGACACGGCTGGCGGCCTCGCGGGAAACCGTTGTCCTGATCGGCAGTGCCGCGCCCCACAAGAATGTGGATCTCCTCCTGAACATGGCTGATCGTCTTGGCGAGGCCGGCCTCAGAATAGCGATCGTCGGCATGTCGGATTCGCGCGTCTTCAGGTCAGGGACGGCCAGGACCGAAGCTCGAAACATCCACTGGCTCGGCCGCGTTTCCGATGGCGAATTGGCGGCCCTGCTCAGGGACTCGCTATGCCTGGCTTTCCCCTCGCTCACCGAGGGCTTCGGTCTCCCGGCCCTTGAGGCGATGGCCGTCGGCTGCCCCGTGGTGGTTTCCGACCGCGCCAGCCTGCCTGAAGTCTGCGGCGGCGCAGCGCTGTTTGCACCGCCCGACGACCCGAACGCATGGTTCGACAGTTTCGCGCAGCTTCGCGGTTCCCAGGCCTTGCGACTGCAGATGATAGGCAAGGGAAGGGCGAGAGCCTCGGCATACAGCTGGAGGGCGACGGCCTTGCGTTATCTCAAGGCGATGGCGGCCGCGGACGGCGTCGATGCGGAAGCGAAGATCGTCAGGGCTCGCGAATTCACATGATCTCGTGAAGTGCCTGGACGGCCCCGAGTGATTCCAGGATCGCGCGGTCGAAGTTCTCCTCGGAAAAGCGTCCGGCATTCCTGGCGCAAGCGCGGGGTGTGATGGCATGGCTGTTCGCTTCGAACCGTTCGACGGCCTCCTTGAGGTGCTCGACGGTCTGAGCCTTGAACAGGACCCCTGTCGGCTCGGGGGATGATCCCAGGCGCTGTACGATGTCGACGGCCCCGCCGCGGCCGAAGGCGACCAGCGGCGTCCCACAGGCCTGCGCCTCGGCCAGCGCTATGCCGAAATCCTCGCAGCCTGCAAAGACCATCGCCTTCGCCCGCGCCAGGGTGTCCACATAGTCTTTCCGGGGCAGGTAACCCGAGAAGGTGATGTTGGGACCAGCAAGCGCCCGCAAGCTGGCTGATTGCTGTCCTTCGCCAACGATGACCAGTCGCCGCGACGGCATCTCGTTGAAGGCCCGGATGACGAGGTCGGTGCGCTTGTAAGGGGCGAGGAAGGACGCCGAAACGTAGTAATCGTCCTTGTCCTCCACACAAGGCAGTTCCCCCAGTGAGACCGGCGGGAAAACGACGCGCGCCGCGCGCCCGTAAATATGCTGGATTCGGGAGCGGACATAGTTCGAATTCGCCAGCATCAGGTCCGGACCGTGCGCGGTTCTCGTGTCCCACGTCCTCAGGCGATGCAGCATGTACCGATAGAGCATTCCCTTGGGCCCGAAGCCAAGCCGCCCTTGCTGAAGATACGAAAACTGCTCGTCCCAGGCGTAGCGAACGGGGCTGTGCACATAGCATAGATGCGGCTGGTCCGGCCTGGTGATCACGCCGCGCGAAAATGCGGCCGAAGACGAGATCACCGCATCGTAGCCTGTCACGTCGAACTGTTCGATCAGGAAGGGACAAAAGAAGAAGAGTGATCGATAGAATTTCTGGACCATCGGGATCCGGTTGGCCGCGGAGGTATGGAATTCCACGTCGTGGAAATATTGCTCCTTCACCTCGGGCGGCAGGAAATCGAAAAGCGTGAAGACTTCGGCATTGGGGAACTGCTTGCAGATTTGCGCCAGAACCCGTTCCCCTCCCCGGAAATTCGGACACCAGTCATGAACGACCGCTATCTTCGCATACCTGTCGACGGCAGGCCCCGGTGCGGCCGGGAACTCCTCGATGGGCACATCGACCTTGGCCGCGACCGCCAAATCGGAAGAGCGTTCGTGGAGCATGGTTCCCCCTAGCCTCGTCAGGCCAGCAGTCTCCATTCCATCTTGTTGCCCCGGCAAGTTGTACGATCGGTTACAGGCTGTTCCGGACGCATGCCTATCTAATACTTATGGCTGTGGGTCGTTTACAGGGATACTCCGAAAGCCTGTGTCCGGGGGTAGGCCAAGCTGCTTCCGTCACCTTTTATGCAGGCTGTTTCGGTCCCCTCGTCGGTCTAGGTTCGGCGGGAACCGAAACTGGATCGAGCATGAGACTCGCAGTGATAATCCCGACCCTTGGCCGCCGCGGACAGGTCGCGCGCCTGCTTCGGTATTTGGGTGACCAGACGAGACTTCCTGACGAGGTCATCGTGTCTGCGCCCGACGCCACGCATGTCGAACTGCCGGAAGATTGTCCTTTCCCCTTGTCGCTCGTTTTCGGACCGATGGGATCGTCTGCCCAGCGGAACACGGCTCTCGTACCTTCCCTGGCGCGCTTCGACATCATCACATTCTTCGACGACGATTTCGTTCCGTCCACCGAATACCTGGCGCAGGTCGAGAAAGCTTTCGTGGAAAATGACGGATGGGCGGTGGTGATGGGCATGGTCGTCAGGGACGGGGCCACGAATGCCGGCCTCACCTGGGAAGATGCCGAAGCCGCCTTGCGGGAAGCCCGCGGCAAAAAACATGATGGGCCACCGGTGGTCGATCATGTCGGTGCGTACGGATGCAACATGTCCTTCCGGTCCTCGTTTGTCGGAGATTTGCGCTTCGACGAGCGCCTGGTCCTGTACGGCTGGCAGGAAGACATCGACTTCACCAGCCAAATGAGATCCAAAGGTCGCGTGGTCTGCGTCACTGAAATCACGGGCGTCCACCTCGGTATCAAGTCAGGCCGGGTCAGCGGAAAGCGGTTCGGCTATTCCCAGGTTGCGAATGCGATCTACCTGATCAGGAAGGGCTCCGTTCCGGCCTCTTTCGCGCTTCCCCTGATGTTCAGGAATATTGCAGCCAACCTCGCAAAGAGCCTGCGGCCCGAGCCGTATATCGATCGCAGGGGCAGGCTCAGGGGCAACATGCTGGCGATCCTGCACATCGCCATGGGACGAATCGAACCCGAATACATCCTGAAAATCTGACGGCGGGAAAGACAATGCGGAAATGGCTCTTGACGGTGGCGGCGGCTTCATTGGCGGCAGCAGCTGCCTGCCCCTTGCCGACGATGGCTGCCGAGTATCTCCTCGGACCCCAGGACAAGGTCAGGCTCAAGGTTTACGAATGGCGCGCATCACGCGACGTGATCTTCGAATGGACCGCTCTCAACGACAGCTTCGTTGTCGGTGCCGACGGCACGCTCTTCCTTCCATTCGTCGGCCAGATACGAGCGCAAGGCACCGCCCCCGGCGACCTCGCCCGTGCGATCGGCGACCGCCTGATGCAGCAGATGGGACTCGGCCGCCAGCCGGATGTCGCCGTCGAGATTGTCCAGTACAGGCCGTTCTACATCGTCGGCTACGTCACGCAGCCCGGCGAGTTTCCCTTCAGGCCCGGACTGACGGTCTTGCAGGCGATGGGAATCGCCGGCGGCCTGCGAACACGCGAGGAGGACATGTCGAGGCTCGAGCGTGAAGTCATCGCGGGCCAGGGCGACGTGGGTCTGTTGGCGCTGAGCAACGTCAGTCTGCTCGCCCGCAAAGCGCGGCTGGAATCGGAACTGGCTGGCAGCGACGACATCGCCTTCCCTGCGCAACTGATGGACAGAGCTTCGAACGAGACGGTCGCGGTTGCGATGGAGCAGGAGCGCAAGATCTTCGCTGTCCGCAAGGACGCGATGGCGACACAACTCCGTGCGCTCCGCGAACTCAAGGATTTCCTCGAAAAGGAACTGACCTCGCTCGGCCAGCAGATGGCCTTCCACGACCAACAGATCGAACTCATCCAGAAGGAACTCGCGGGTGTTTCGGCCCTTGTCCAGAAGGGGTTGGCGGTTGCACCGCGGGAACTCTCTCTACAGGGAACGGTCGCACAGATGCAGAGCGACAGGTTGGTTGCCGAGACCTCGCTTTTGCGAGTCAGGCAGGAGATAAGCAAGACCGACATCGAGATCCTCAACCTCGCCAATAGCCAAGCCAGCGAAGTCGCCGCTTCCTTGCGCGAGACGCAGTTGCAGCTCAACGAAGTGACCAGCAAGGCCAACACCGCGGTGCAGTTACTGCACGATACCGAGGTCACGGCACCTGCTCTGCTCGCCCTTAGAGAGCGCGGCGAACGGGCCAAGCCGATCTTCAAGATCGTGAGGATGACGGACAGCGGCTCGCAAGAGCTCACGGCTGAGGAAACCACGCCGATCGAGCCAGGCGATACCGTGAAGATCGATATCCCCCCGCCGCCGTCCGGCTTGGCCGCCCTCCCTGCAGGCGGCAGCGTGCAGGCAGAGACGCTCCCGATTCAGGGCACCAACTGATCAAACTTGCATGGTTCAGTGAGGTCCTCACCCGTCGCACCCATTGGCGTGCGCTTCGGCTGGAAGCCGCCTGGAAGCACGAAGAACAAGGGCGCAAGAAAACTGGGGGCTATGCCTAACCGGATCGTCTGCGCAATACCCTGGCACTTGCCATGCACTTTGAGGCCGCATATCAGTGAGCACACGCTGACGAAACCTTCCCTGCCGCAGTGAGTCGATCAGTGCTGCGGGTATCACTGGAGATTTCGGTGCTCATGAGTGTCGTGGCTGTATCGGCGGGGGGCGTTCTGTTGGGACTGCGGTTCAAGGCTCCCGCCCTGATCGCGGCTACCGCACTGCTTGTGATCGGAAGCTTTGCCTGGAATGGCCTTGGGTTGCCCGGCCATGTGACCGTCACCAAATTCCTGATCCTGGCATTCGTATTGGCTTGCGCCTACATCGTCGGCCTGTCGCTGTCCGTCCACTGGAAGCGGACGGAAGGGTGAGCGGTCGGGACTTCAGGCAGCCCTGTCGAAGCGCATCACTGCGAAAATCGTCCTGAACAAGATCACGATGTCGAGCCAGATCGACCAATTCCGCACATACTGGCTGTCGAGCGCCACGCGGTTGGCGTAGTCCATGCTGCTTCTTCCGCTCACCTGCCAGAGACCGGTGAGTCCCGGCCTTGTCCGAAGGTATTCCCCCAGGTGGTCGCCGTAGCGTATGAGTTCGTCCTTTACGATGGGCCTTGGGCCCACGCAGCTCATGTCGCCACGGATGATGTTGAAGAGCTGGGGGAGTTCGTCGAGGCTCGACTTGCGCAGCATCCACCCAAGCAGCGTGACGCGAGGGTCGTTCCTGATCTTGTGGGTCTCTTCCCACTCCTTGCAGACATGCGGGTTGGCTTCGAGATATGCTTTCAGAACTTCTTCCGAATTGGCAACCATCGAGCGGAACTTATAGCAATCGAATGGCTTTCCCCCGAACCCGATACGGCTGTGCGAGAACACTGCCGGGCCTCCTGCCGTGATCCTGATCAGCAGGGCAACGACGATCATCACAGGCGCAGCCATGACAAGCGCCGTGCCCGCTATGACCAGATCCATGAGCCGCTTCAGGAGACCTCCGATGGGAGGGTTCGTCGTTCCCGTCCTGATGGCGGGCGACAGGTCTGTCAATACTGCCCCGGCACTGTTGTGGTCGGGCGCAGGAACAACGTGCAGGACTGCCGTTCGGCTGTCAGCCGCCACGGGAAGAGGCGGCTGAACCCAGATCGGGGTTCCCTGATGCGACTCGAAGGTGTTTGTTGACATGGGACGGTTGCTGTTCGAATTGTTCCGATCACTCTTCCAAGGTCGGGGCTTGTCGGCAAGAAAGGCAAAGGAGGTAGCGTGACGCTCCAGGGCTACCCCCTAATCCCAAGGAATGATCCCCCTACACGCTTTTGCGACCTCCGAGGGAGGAATGTCTCGCCACCAGTTTCATGCGGGGCTTGGACTTCATCGCGCGGGCCTTCGTCAGGAGCACGCCCAGGATGGGCGTCCTGCTGGCCTGCAGCGTCCTGACGAGTTCCCGCAACGTTTGGACGTGTGTCTTGCCCCACTGGGCAACGACGACGACGCCATCCAGGACGGATCCGACAATCAATTCGTCGGCTCCCGAGGCAAGCGTCGGCAGGTCCAGGATGACAATGTCGTAGGCAGCAAGTTCGTAGGCGGCAAGGTCGCGAGCGGTCAGATCCAGGAGGAACGCCTCCATGTTGCTTGGTGACAGCAGGTGCCTGGCGTCCACCACCGAACTTGGAAGCAAGTCGAACGGCCGCCCAGGAGCGCGGACGATATTAAGCCGGACGGGGTCCTGGCACGGTTTGTCGAGGGCGCCCGACGGGCCGAGCAGCCGCGTAGTCAGTGTCGGTCGCCTGATGTCGGCGTCAATTACCAGCGTCTTCAGCCCGGACATCGAATACAGCGTGGCAAGATTGCTGGCGACTGAGCTCTTCGAACTGTCGTTGGATACAGCCGTCAGCCCAAGCAACTTGATCGGGCGGCTGGTTTCCGCAAGGCTGATTTCGGTTCGCACTTTCCTGAGACTGTGGCTGTATCTGGAGTGCGGATATCTTGCGACTTCGTCGAGGTGGCCGGATTCCCTTCTCTTGGTGGTGGGCGGCAGCTCTCCGACGCATTCGACACCCAAATTCTCCCGGATGAGTCGTGCTGACCTGATGGTCCAGTCGAACGTATGCCTCACAAACGAAAGTCCGATGCCGAAAATGAGGCCGGCAACCGCCGCGAAGGCCAGCATCAGCTTCGGCCTTGGAGTGCTCGGATAGAGCGGCGCCGTCGCAGCTGTGATCACCCTTGCGTCGGCGACCGGGTACGACTGCTGGCTTACCGAGTTGGTGTAGGCCTGCAGGAAGCTCTCGTACATCTTCTGGTAGGTTTCAGCAGTCACCTCGAGTTCTTCGAGCGTCGGCACTGCGTTCGCCCCACCTTCGTCCGTGGCTTCACCGCCGACGCTGTAGTCGTGCCGTGACCGGAACTCTTGCGCCTTCGCCATGGCCTCGTTCATCTGGGTGCGCAGTTGCTTAAGGCGCATCTCGAGCCACGCGCCGCCTTCCCTTGCCGCGTCGGCCTTGGTTTCGATCTGCTCACGCACGAAGGCATCGGCCGTGGCGTTCGCAACCTTGGCTGCACCTTCGGCATCGAGAGAGGTGAAGGATATGTCTATCGCGTAGGAAACGCCGACTCTGCGGACGTCGAGGCCGTTGCGGAAAATCAACATGCTGCGCCGGGACTTTTGGTAATCGGTCAGCGTCACGGGTGTTTCAGGCACGCCTTGGCCAAAATGCTGCGCAAGCGACGTCAGCCAGGCGCTCTTCCTAAGCTCGGAAGCATCGAGCAGGACTGATCCTATCTTCTTGAATCTCTCCCGCAAAGTCGGAGTCTGCGGACGGTTGAACTGGGGGTCGTCGACGAGTTTCAACTGGTCGAGGACCATCGCGGCGATCTTTTCCGACTGCATCACTGCTATCTGGCTTTCCACCTGGGCGGTGTCCAACGACAGATCTACTTCGCCACCCTCCTGCAAGTGTTGTGGCAATTTCGGCTCGATCAGAATCTGCGCGCTGGCGATGAAAGTTGGGTCGGTGGTCGAATTGTAGAACCCGGCCACCAAGAGAGCCGCAGCAAGGCAGGCGAAGATGGTTCCAACGTAGTGCCGCAGAAATTCGGTTATGTCGGAGAGGCCAATAAACTCCTGACTGACGGAAGCCTGCTGGTCCGCTGCCGGAGGCCATTGATTGGGAAACATGCGGTTCATTCAAATTCTCCTGCAGGCGTGCGGGAAATCCTGCGCGCACGCCGTCCCCATGCAGGCGGTTCCCATGCAGGCGGTCCCCATGCTGGCGGTCGATGACATTCAGCCGATGTTTTCATTGAAAGCTGAGGCCCCTCGATCCCAGACTTGCCGCGAAAAGATTACGCCTGCGTCAGGGAAGGTTAAACGCCGCCAATTGGCGTAGGGACCTACGCCCTATGGGAAGGGAGAATGCCCGGCAGCCCTGCTCTGGTCCTGTCGACAAAAGACTTCTGCTGTTCCAGCAAGGCCTGCCGTCCGCGGCTGAGTGCCAGGTCGCGCGCAAGGGAATCGATCCGCTCGGATATGCATTCGGGGCTCTCGCCATTTTCCATGGCCTCCAAAGCGAACGCGGCGCAGTCCGTCATCCTTTCCACGGACGGACGCAGTGCCGCGGATTCCCTTTCGATTTCCACTTGAATGAGCTCGAGAAGCCGAGCCAGGCGACCGAACCGCCTTTCGTCGACATCCTCACGGAACGGGTACTTGAATGCGGTCAGCGGCATCTTGCAGCCCACCTTTCTCGTCGGCGCCCGAGCAGGACGCACCTTATAGAATACAAGACCCCATTGCCTGGACGAGACATCCTTTCGGCCGTCGGCGGTCATGCTCCTATTGGATGAGGGGGTGCAAACCAGCGCGTTAGGGCTACTCGAATTCATGAAGGGGGCTGCGTCCGGCAGCGTGCTAGGACTATTCGCCTGTAACTGCTGAGCGGAAACCGTGACCGTGACCATAGTCGGCCAAGCCAGGCCAAACACATTCGCCTTCGAAACCAGCGCCCTGGTCAAAGCCACTGGCTTCCGGGAATACGACGCGCGCTGGTGGTTCGGGCAGCCAGGTTCGGACAAAGAACCCGAACTCAATCTGATGGGCGTGCAGGCGATCGGCATGGGGCTCGGCACCCTGATCCGCCGAATGGGCGTTGGCCCGGACATCGTCACTGGCCATGATTTCCGCAGCTATTCCATGGCGATCAAGATGGCGCTGGTCTCCGGCCTGATGGCGGCCGGCGCGCGCGTCAAGGACATCGGCCTGGCACTTTCTCCCACCGCTTATTTCGCCCAGTTCGCGCTCGACGCTCCGTCGGTGGCCATGGTGACGGCCTCCCACAACGAGAACGGCTGGACCGGCGTGAAGATGGGAGCGCAGAGGCCTCTGACATTCGGGCCTGATGAGATGACCGCTTTGAAAGCGGTCGTGCTGGACGGCGATTTCGATCTCATAGGCGGGGGAAGCTATGAATTCGTGTCCGGATTTCGCGAGAGATACATCGAAGACCTGACTGCCGGAAGGAACCTCGGTCGAAAGCTGAAGGTGGTGGCGGCCTGCGGCAACGGAACCGCCGGTGCTTTTGCACCGCAGGTTCTGGAAGGCATCGGCTGCGAAGTCATCCCGCTGGACGTCGAGCTCGACCACACGTTTCCGCGTTACAACCCCAATCCCGAAGACATGCAGATGCTGCACGCGATCCGGGACAAGGTTCTGGAGACGGGTGCCGATGTCGGGCTCGGCTTCGACGGCGACGGCGACCGCTGCGGCGTGGTCGACAACGAAGGCAACGAGATTTTCGCAGACAAGGTCGGCGTCATGCTGGCGCGAGACATCTCCGGCCTGCACCCGAAATCCGCCTTCGTCGTGGACGTCAAGTCGACGGGCCTTTTCATGACAGATCCCGTCCTCCTGCAGAACGGTGCAAGGACGGATTACTGGAAGACCGGGCACTCCTACATCAAGAGGCGCGTTGCCGAACTCAATGCCATCGCTGGTTTCGAGAAGTCGGGGCATTTCTTCTTCAACCCGCCGATTGGACGCGGCTACGACGACGGTCTGCTGACCGCGATCGCCGTCTGCGAGATGCTCGACCGCAACCAGGGTAAGACACTTGCCGACCTTTACCGCGATCTGCCGCTGACCTTCGGCACCCCGACCATGTCGCCCCACTGCCCGGACGAGGTGAAATACGGCGTGGTCGCGAAAGTTGTCGGGGAATTCACGAAAATGAAGGGGGACGGGATCGAGTTCGCTGGCCAGCCGCTGGCCAATCTCGTCACCGTGAATGGGGTGCGTGTGGTTGCCCAGGACGGCACATGGGGTCTGGTCAGGGCTTCGTCGAACAAACCGGAGATTGTCGTCGTGGTGGAAAGCCCCGTCTCGTCGGAACGACGCCGCGAGATGTTCGAGGCTCTCGATGCGGTACTGCGCCGCAATCCAGAGGTCGGAGCCTACAACCAGACATTCTGATGGGAATTGGCTGAGAGGAATTGGACCATGCCGGACCGGATCGTAAGCTTCGTCATGAGCGGGGGCGTCGGCTCACGGCTGTGGCCGCTTTCGCGCGAAGACAATCCCAAGCAATTCCACGACCTTTCGGGCGACGGCTCCATGCTTGCGAAGACTGTTCGACGCCTCAAGGCGCGGCCGGACGGTGAGACACCGATCTACCTGATAGCGTCCGAACGGCATGCCGACCGCGTCATCTCGGACATTGCTCCGCTCGGCCTGAACGGCGGCAGACCGATCTTCGAGCCGGTCGGCCGCAATACCGCCGCCGCGGTCGCCATTGCCACCCTGCAGACGATCTCCGAACATGGCGCCGACGCGCTGGTACTCGTGGTCCCGTCCGACCATCAGATATCGACCGAAGCGCAATTCTGGGAAACCGTCGAGGCGGGCGTGCCTGCCGCCGATGCAGGAAGTATCATCGTGTTCGGCATCAAGCCGACGCATCCCGAAACCGGATATGGCTACATCGAGGCCACGGCAAATGGTGACCGAGTAGCCTCGGTTTCACGCTTTGTCGAAAAGCCAGACGCCGAAACGGCACGCCAATACCTGGCGTCGGGACGATTCTACTGGAACGCGGGCATCTTCCTTTTCCGTGCCGACACCATGCGCAAGGCCTTTCTCGATTTCCAGCCGGACATCTGGGAGACTGCGGAACGGGCCTACAAGACAGCGCGGACCGAGGTCTCGGGTCTGTACCTGCCACAGGGCTTCTACCTGGCTGTCCCCTCGACGTCGATCGACTACGCGATCATGGAGCATGCGGGCGACATCGCGATGGTCACGGCTTCCTTCCGCTGGAACGACCTTGGATCGTGGCAATCGCTGCTGGAAGCCAGCCCTACCGACGGCGACGGCAATGTCGTCATGGGGGACATCGTCGCCATGGATTGCGGCAACTCCTACCTCAGAAGCCAGGGCAGGCTGCTGACCGTCGTCGGAATGAAGGATGTAGCGATAGTGGCGACGCCGGACGCGGTGTTCGTCGCCCCCGTCAGCCACAGCCAGCACGTGAAGAAAGTCGTCGAACAGCTGGAGAAGAGCGGACGCCTCGAAACGAAATTCACCGCCTCGGAAGACCGGGTCATCATCAGCGGCTCATGGCGCAAGCGTGTCGAACACTGGCTCTTCGAAGAAACCCTGCCATTGTGGTCCACTGCCGGTGTCGACGATGTATATGGCGGCTTCCACGAGGCTCTCGGCTTCGATGCGAGGCCATTGGGCAAACCCAAGCGCATGCGGACGATGGCTCGCCAAATCTATGCTTTCGCGGTGGCCAAGGAACGCGGCTGGACTGGACCGGCCGACAAACTCATCGACCACGGTATCGACTTCATCGCAAAATACGGCCGCACCGACCGTGGCGGCTGGGTGCGCACGCTCAATGCCAACGGCAGCGTCGCTGACCCGACCGAGGACGCCTACGATCATTCCTGCGTGCTCCTGGCGCTGGCTCATGCTCATCGATGCGGCCATCAGGACGCCCTGCGGCTTGCACAACAGACATTTCATTTCGTCGACACCCATCTCGAGGACGACAGCCTGTCCGGGTTCCTCGAGAGCCCCGGCTCCAACGGGGCCCGGTCTTCGAACCCGCACATGCACATGCTGGAATCCTTTCTTGCCTGGTACGGCGTCACCGGCGACCGTGCCTATCTGCGACGGGCGGCACGCGTCATCGATCTCTTCCGGTGCCATTTCTTCGACCAGGAAAGCTGGACGCTTGGGGAATATTTCGACGCCGATTGGCTGCCCTTGCCGGGAGACAAAGGACAATGGACCGAACCAGGGCATCATTTCGAATGGGCCTCGCTCCTTGTCGAGTTCGCGCGGGCGAGCGGGCAAAAAGACCTGGTCGCCTACGCCAGGAAGCTCTATTCATCGGCGGTCGCCAGTGGATTGAACCGAGCCACGGGTCTGGCTTACGCAGCCGTATCGCGGCAGGGAATGCCTCTCGACCGGTTCTCCCGCAGCTGGCCGCAATGCGAAGCCGTCAAGGCAGCCGCCGCCCTGGACGGCATTGGCGGGCCTGATCTGAAACCCGAGATCGAAGCTCGCGTCGCGCGCCTGTTCAGATGGCATATCGATCCCGCACCGCTTGGCTTGTGGGTCGACAGGATCGACGAGCGCGGAAGATCCGTGGCGACGGAAGTCCCGGCAAGCATCTTCTACCATCTGGTGACGGCGTTGATGCAGTATCTGGACAAGACCGGTGGACAGGTCGAACCTTTCCCGCTTCCAGCTTTGGATGTGGGCAAGACAGGTCTGAAGCAGGTCCTCAGCCGCCGCTAATGCGCCGATCCTGGGATACGATGTTCGTGCCACTGTGGTCGTATACGGCGAACCTGAGCGACGCCAATCCAAAGAGGCTACGAGCAGCTATGCTTTCTCCTGCGTCGGCTTGTAACCACGGTAGCCCAGAGGTGGTAGGGAGGTAGTAACTACGGCTAATTCGGTATCCCGTGCCTCTGTGTCGTGGCTGCAAACCGGGATAGTATGCTTACAGGATGCCTCAAAGAGAGGCATTGAGCGACCTCTTCCGATCTTGGAGTTGCGGCAAACTCGTCGAGGCGTTGTAATTTTGAGCCTATGAACCTTCATGTCCGAACGGTTGAGACGCAACTATGGCAAAAAAAAAAGCGCGTGCCAGGGCCAGCGGTGACCTCCTAAAACTGCTTGCTACCAGGCCGAGAGCGGTGGCGCTTGCCGCGCTGCACGTGAGTGAATCCGTGCTGCTGGAACTCGAAGCATCCGAGCTGTTGTCAGCGGCCGAGATCAGAGGATTGCTGAAGGACGCGTCGACGACGTTACGAAATGCCGCCGATCAGGTCGACAATCGCAGCTGTCTCATTGCCAGCGAAATCGTCGACTCCATGCGGGAAAGTTTCAAGAGAAACAAAACCTAGTCCTGCCGCCACATGCCAATTTCGAAGCGTGCCGGTGGCGAGCCGGTGGAACCTGCGCATTTTCATCGAAAAGCGCCGTCGCTACACCGATCGATAGTTTGCCATCAACGGATACTCATCACATCAAATTTGATGTACATTCCATCAGAGGGAGGTACTTTGGGGCATTGGGCGGGGCTATAGATGACGTACGCTTCACATCCTTTTTCGCGCGGGAATGAAAATCGTCCATCGTATGTCGGACTTAACGACGACGATGCRGCGCTTATCAAGACGTTGGGATTCACGCCGAAGCGCTATCTGGCGGAGACGGTCATCGTCAATCAGGGCGAGGACAGCGATCGCATGTTCATAGTCGAGTCGGGCTGGGGCTGTAGATCCCATGAACTCGCCGGCGGGCAGCGACAGATCCTGGATTTTGCACTGAGAGGCGATATCGTCCTGCCTCAATCGTACTCGGGCAGCGCTCTTGAAACGTTCGTGGCTCAAACTGAACTTACGGTGCTGGTGGCTTCGACCAAGACATTTACCCTTGCTGCCATGCAATCGCCCCATCTCTTCTCCCTTGTTCTCGAAACCCTCGTGCACAACGGAGCGGTTATCGCTCAACATCTCACCAATGTAGGACGACGCAGCGCATTGGCGCGGACAGCGCATCTCTTCCTCGAACTGAAGGCGCGTCTGGAACGGACCGGCTCTGTTACCCAGAACAGCTTTGAATGCCCTCTCACCCAGTACGATCTCGCTGACGCTCTCGGCCTCACTCCAATTCATGTCAATCGAATGCTGCGGGAATTGCGCGAGCGCAAGTTTCTCGAATTCCGCCAAGGCCAGGTGCGCGTACTCGATCAACCAGGCCTGACGAAGTTTGCTGGGTTCGAGCACGAATATATCGAAAGCTAGGTCGTATCGGCATACGACTCCTCGTCCCTCGAAGTCTCCCGTCGAGGAGTCAAGTGTCAGGGATAGCGGGCGGCAAACCGCCATGTGTGCGTCGGCGGGGTCCATCGGTGTCCGGCCCTGCTTCCGCGATAACACCATAGGCGCCAGCGGTCCGTCTGTTAGATTGTTCGGGTGGCGGACCTGTTCCGCCTGGCCGGCGCCTTTACCCCAACCAGGCCCCCCGCCCAACAGGTGCCGGCCATTTTCAGTTTTCGCTTCTTTGGCGTGATCAGTCGATCCGCACCTTGTCTCCGATCTCTCTGGCGAGATAAAAAGCCTTCGCCTGTCCTTCGTCGGCTCCTCGAACACGCTCACGATGCAGGTCGTCACCGGTTTGTCGGTCATCGCCGGACCGTTGCGTTCCCTCGTTCGGATGGGCTTCACTTTACATTAGCGGAGGCGCATAAATTATCCAGCCGGCGGCATTGTTCCTCACAGGCATCCTGTCGGTTAGGCCCGGTGTCCTAGCTCATCCCAACAGAAGGGATGCCGGGCCGCTCCAATCAAGCCGCGGGAAAGACGAGGCATGCGACAAGACGATGGCGTCTGTCCCGTCCTTCACGGTGGCCATCGTTACGCTTGAACAGTCCGAGATGAACCGGAAGACGATGCGCAATCAATGCGGCCGGTTGGATGGTTCAGTGATCATTGCTTGATGAACGGGCCCGTGTAGGTCTGGCCGGCAAGCGCAACGGTTCCGGCCAAGGTTCCTTCGGGCAGCATCACAAGACTGACGTCCGCGCCATTCGGGAGGCGCTTGAGCTTCAATGTATTCCCCGCAATTCTTCCAGCGCCGGCTGCCTCTCCGGGACTGTTGTCGCCCAGATTGCCCCACGCAACCGTGGCCGTCACATCGCCTCTGGGAGAAATCGTCTGCACAGCGACTTTGGCTTCGGACGTCCCCTCCAACCGTCCAGCCCACATGCCCGAGAACGCGGCGTACTTTGCAGGAACGCCCTTCGCTGGCGGGGTGATCGTTGTGGATTGATCCATCGTGGCCGAACCAGGAGCAGCGGCGGCCGGATCCAAGGTAGATAGGGGAGCAATGGCCGCGGGTTCGGGAGCGGCCGATTGCGGCGCTTCAGGAGCCGATTGGCACGCGGCCAGGATAAGTGCCGCGAAGCCCAGCATCGTGTTCCGCATCAAGCTCTCCACTTCGTTCCCCAGACGTCGGCGGGCTGCAGACCCGCCGAATTGCATGTCATTCTACGCCACCGCCCCACGCATCGAAATAGCCGGGCGAACCTGTGGATAGTCGCGGGGACAATGCATTGCTGAAGGAGGCAGCCCGTGGCAGGCGATCACGAAGCGGTGACGGCTGTAATGAAGGCGCACTGGGCTGCGAAGATTGGACGTGAGCGCCGCACAAAGCGCTTGCGACTCGTCTCGGCCGAAGTTTCGGCACAAACCAGATCCCCATCTGCCAACCGCCCAAGGAATTCACGATCATGATAAATCGGCGTACTTTCTCCACCGCACTTGTCGCCGGGGTGGCGACGGGCTTGTTGGCCGGCTCCCACAAGTCGCAAGCGCAGACAGGCCCCAAGGCCCGCAATGTCGTGCTGGTCCATGGCGCTTATGCGGATGGCTCGTGCTGGTCGGACGTGGTTGGCATGCTGCAGCAGGCCGGCTTCAGGGCAACCGTCGTCCAGCATCCGCTGACCACGCTGGAGGCGGGCGTCGATGCAACGCGGCGAGCGATCGCGCTCCAGGATGGACCGACGATACTTGTCGCACATTCCTTTGCCGGCATGATCATCACCGAGGCGGGCATGGATCCCAAGGTTTCCTCGCTCGTCTATGTCGCGGCGCGCGCTCCGGACGCGGGCGAAGACTACACGGCGCTCGCCAAGACCTTTGCGGCGCCGCCTGCCTCCGCCGGCCTTGTCTGGTCCGAAGGCTATGGCAAGCTCAGCGAGGAGGCCTTCCTGCGGGATTTCGCCGGCGATATTGCTCACGAGAAGGCGCGCATCCTCTATGCCGTCCAGGGGCCGATCTCGGACAAGCTTTTCACCGGAAAGACGACGCAAGCGGCCTGGCGCTCGAAGCCAAGCTGGTATGCGGTTTCGACCGAGGATCGCACGATCAACCCGGATCTCGAGCGCTTCATGGCAAAGCGCATGAACGCAAAGACCATCGAGGTGAAGGCAAGCCATTTGTCGCTGATCTCTCACCCGCACGAGATCGCCCAGCTCATCTCGCAAGCCGCCGGGTAGCTCAGCCAGCGAAGTAGGCTGGGCCAGGGAAACTGATAGAGGGCGAACAGGCTTGCCCCAGCCATCAGGTTCGCCGCGCCGTGAACTGACGAGGGCTTGCGGGCCTTCGATCACCAGCGCTGGTGCACATGGGGCTTGATGTCCTGGTCGTAGATATCCCGGATCTTGCCCATGAGTTCATCCGATAGCGGCGCAAGGTCCGCCGCTTCGGCATTGGATATCGCCTGCGCCGGATTGCGGGCGCCCGGGATGACCACCGTGACCGCGTCGAACATCAGGATCCAGCGCAGGGCGAATTTGGCCATCGTCGTGTCGCCGGAAACCAGCGGCCGGATGCGCTCGACCGCCGCCAGCCCAACCTCATAGGCCACGCCCGAGAAGGTCTCGCCGACGTCGAAGGCCTCGCCATGGCGGTTGAATTTGCGGTGGTCGCTGTCCTCGAATTTGGTATCCGCCTTGAACTTGCCCGACAGCAAACCGCTGGCCAGCGGGACGCGAGCAATGATCGCCACATCGTTCTTTTTCGCCAGGTCGAAGAACAGTTCCGCTGGCCGCTGGCGGAAGGCGTTGAAGATGATCTGGACGCTGACGACGCCGGGATACTGCATCGCCTTCAGCGCCTCCTCGACGCGCTCGACGCTGACGCCGTAGTTGCGGATCTTGCCTTGCTCGACGAGACGGTCGAGACGCTCGAACACTTCGGGATGATAGTAGAGGTCGGTCAGCGGGCAATGCAGTTGCACCAGATCGAGCGTGTCGGCCTCCAGATATCTCAGGCTGCGGTCGATCCAGTCGGTCAAGTTCTTCTGGCTGAACCCCTCGACCGTTTGCTGCGGCAGGCGCTTTCCGGCCTTGGTGGCGATGAACGGCCGCTCGCCACCGCGCTCCTTCATCACCCTGGCAATGAGTTTTTCGGAACGGCCGTCGCCATAGACGTCGGCGGTGTCGATGAAGGTGACGCCGGCGTCGAGGGCGGCATGCAGGGCGGCCACCGCATCGTCGTCATTGACCTCGCCCCAGGCGGCGCCGATCGCCCATGAGCCAAAGCCGATCTCGCTGACGTCGTGGCCGGTACGGCCGAATTTCCGTGACTGCATGTCCTGTTCCTAACTGCGGCTTGGTGGTGATTGCTGATCTGCGGGCCGCCTTTTATCGCATGGCAACGCGATTGACATCCCCGTTCGTTGGATTTACCAGATAACAGGGTTGTATGACAACCCGGTAAGACTGCAATGATTTGGAGTCGGGAGGATCTCAAGTTGAAAACCGTTCTGAAAATGGGCGCGTCGGCGGCCTTGTGCCTTGGCGTGCTTGCTCATCCGGCATTCGCCGAGGACAACATCGTCAAGATCGGCGTCGTCGCGGCGGAGTCGGGCTCGTTCGTTTCCGCCGGCCATACCTTGCCGGCGGGCGTCGGACTGGCCGTGAAACAGATCAACGACGCCGGCGGCATCAATGTCGGCGGCAAGAACTACAAACTGGAAATGGTTAAACGCGACGACCGCACGGATATCGCGACCGCAATCGCCGCCACCCAGGAACTGGTGCGCGACGTGAAGGTGCAGGCGATCTTCGGATCCGAAACGCATGACTTCACGCTGGCCATGGCCAAGATCACGCAGCCGGCCAAGATCATCCATTTCGCCGGCAATTCGACCCTGGCGAAAATCCTGACACCGGACTCGGTCAAGTCGGGCGGCGAGGATCATTATCTCTTCCAGTCCGAGCCGCAGGAATTCCAGCGGTCCGGATCGACCGCGCGCGGCGTGCTCACGCTGCTCGAGCCGCTGCTTGGCTATAAGCCGAAGAAATCGGTCATGATCGTCGGCAACGACGCCACCGGCCAGTTCCTGTCGTCCTACTATTTCAAGGCGCTGAAGGCCGAGGGGCAGGACGTTCCCGACATCATCTTCTATCCGCCTGACACGACCGACTTCTCGCCGTTCCTGACCCGCGCCAAGAGCCTCAATCCGGATATCATCCACTTCTGGTACAATGGCGATTCAACGCTGACGGCGCTGCCGCAGGCGCTCGAACTGGGAGCCGCCAAGAGCTACTTCCTGTTCGGCGTCGATCCCGGCATCTGGAAGGAAAAGCAGCTTTCGGCCGACGTGCCGGTGGCGATGAGCTGCGTGCCGGTATGCTGGGGCGAGTCGTCCAACCCGAAAGCCAAGGCCTATTTCGACGCTTACTTCGCGGCCGGCGCGCCGCACGGCGTGACCTCGTCGGTGTCGCTGCTTTACCACGACTATGTCCACTTCCTCGCCGAAGCGTGGGAGAAGGCGGGCAGCTTCGATCCGGACAAGACGGTCGAGGCGCTATTGACGCTGCACCATCAGGGCGTGGTCTCGGATGATCTGACCTTCAATCCAACCCATCAGGTCACCCATGCCACCGAGGTCTGCGCCGCGGCACCCGGCGGCGCCATCTCCTGCTCGATGCAACAGCCACCGGCTGAAGCACCGAAGAGCTGATCTGGCGAACCTACCTTGAGTTGGCGGCGTCACTCACGCCGCCAACCTCTCCTTCTCAGAAATGCAGGCAGGGCTTGAAAGCCGGCCACCACGTGAAAAGCGCCATCACTTCGACAGAGAATGCGAGCCGTGGACATTTTCATCCAGCAGATCCTCAACGGGCTTTCGATCGCCAGCGTGATTACGCTGATCGCCATCGGCGTCACCCTGATCTTCGGCCTGACCGGCATCATCAACTTTGCCCATGGCGAATTCCTGATGATCGGCGGCATCGTCACCTGGCTTGCCGTCAGCGCCGGCCTCGGCTTCCCGCTGGCGGTGGTGCTGGCGATCCTGGCGGTCGGGCTGATGGGCTACATCCTCGAGCGCGGCCTTTTCCGCTTCACGCTGGAGCGACCGACCAACGGCTTCATCGTTTCGCTCGGCCTCATCGTCGTCTTGCAGCATGTCGTCGTGCTGTTCTGGAACCCCAACCAGAAGAGCATCCCGCGCCCGCTGACCACGGTCTGGGAGGTCGGCGGCGTGCGCATCGCGTCGGTGCGCGTCATGGTCATCGCGATCACCATTGCCGTGGTGGCGCTCAGCTTCCGCATGATCACCGCAAGCCGCTACGGCCGGGCGTTGCGGGCGAGCGTCGAAGACCGTGATACGGCCGCCCTGATGGGCATTCCGGTGCGCCGCTACATCACCGGCGTGTTCGTGCTCGGCAGTGCGCTGGCCGGGCTGGGCGGCGCATTGCTGATCGCGCTGTTTCCGATCACCCCGTTCACGGGCGGCACCATGGTGATGAAGGGCTTTGCCGTGGCGCTGATCGGCGGGCTCGGCAACATCTACGGCGCCGTCGCCGCCGGGCTCATCCTCGGCATCGTCGAAGGCTTCAGCGCCGGCTACGGCTTCTCGCAATGGACCGATGCCTATTCCTTCGCCCTGATGATCCTGGTGCTGATCGTCCGCCCGCACGGCCTGTTCGGCGGCACCAGCGGACCCAGGATGGCGTCATGAAGGATGGCCTCCACCAGGATCGCGCCGGTTCCACCTTCAAGGCATTGCGATCGCTGCTGCCGGTACTGGTCATCCTGGCATTGATCGCGCTGGTGCCRTTGTTCTCGCCGAGCAACCGCTTCCTGTCGCTGGCGATCTCGGCCGGCATCAATGTGATCGCACTCTACGGCCTGTCGGTTCTGTTCGGCCAGACCGGCATCCTGTCGATGGGGCACGCGGCCCTGGTCGGCGTCGGCGCCTATGCGGCGGCGATCCTGGCGCGGGACTTTGGCGTGGGGTTTTGGGCAGCACTGCCGGCGGCGGCTTTGGCAAGTGCCGTGTTCGCGATGATCGTCGGCATTCCGTCGCTGCGGGTCGGCGGCCACCATTTTGTCATCATGACCTTTGCCTTCGGGCAGTTGCTCGCCATCGTCCTCACCAATGGCGGCGACTATACCGGTGCCGCGACCGGGCTCGACCTTGCCGGCCCGGTCACCTTGTTCGGCGCCGATATGAGCGATTTGACGCGCTATTACCTGATGGTGGTGGCCTTCGTGACGGCCGCGGCGGTGGCGAGCTGGGCGATCATCAACTCGTCCTATGGCCGCACGCTGCGCGCCATCCGGGAGAACGAGAAGCTTGCCGCCTCGCTCGGCATCAATGTCGGCCGGCACAAGATCGGCGCCTTTGTCGTCAGCGGCGTCTTTGCCGGCATCTCCGGCGTGTTGCTGGCCTATTTCCTCGGGCATATCTCCCCGTCGCAGTTCTCCTCCTTCCCCAGCATCTATTTGGCGCTGATGGTCATGATCGGCGGCGCCCGCCTGATCGAGGGGCCGCTCGCCGGCGGCATCCTGGTCGCCTTCCTGCCGGAAGTGCTCAACCTCGACCCGGTCCAGTCGCGCATCGTCTACGGCGTCTGCCTGATCGCGGTGATCATGCTTTTGCCCGATGGCCTGATCGGCGGCATCGTGCGCGCGCTTCGTGCAGTGTTGTCAGGCAAGCCGAAACAGGAGACGGAACAGCGCAACGCGGCGCCCTCGGAGGCACGGCGATGAGCCCGATCCTGGCCATCAGCGGCCTGAGCAAGCAGTTCGGCGGCGTCACGGCTCTGGCCGGCGTCGACCTTGCCATCGAAGAGGGCGAGATCCTCGGCGTCGTCGGTCCGAACGGTTCGGGCAAGACCACGCTGTTCAATGTCGTCACCGGCGTGCACCGGCCGAGCGGCGGCACCGTGCTGTTCCGCGGTCAGGACATCACCGGCCTCAAGCCGTATGCCATATCGCGGGCCGGCATCGGCTACACCTTCCAGCAGGCAATGGCCTTTGCCGGCCTTGGCGTGCTGGAGAATGTCCGCATCGCCGGTGAGCATGTCGGGACGGGCAGCATCGCCAACCCGTGGCCGACTCCGCAGGCGCTGCTCGATTTCGTCGGGCTGAGCGCGGTTGCCAATGAGAAGGCCGGTGTGCTGCCGTTCGGCAGCCTGCGCCTGCTCGGCCTTGCGCTGGCGCTCGCCACGCGGCCGTCGCTGCTCCTGCTCGACGAACCCGCCGCAGGCCTCAACGACCGCGAAACCACAGCTCTTGTCGGACTTGTCCGTCAGCTTCCCGGCCACGGCATATCCGTCTGCGTCATCGACCATGACATGAAGCTGATGCAGATGCTGTGCCGGCGCCTTGCCGTGCTCGACTTCGGCTCCAAGATCGCCGATGGGCCGACCGAGACGGTGCTTGCCGATCCCAAGGTGCTGGAAGTCTATCTGGGAGGCGATCTGTGAACCTGCTCGCCGTTTCCGATGTCGTCACCGGCTACGGGCCGACCATCGTCAACCGCGGCGTCTCGCTGACGCTCGGGGCGGGCGAGATTGTCACCATCCTCGGCCCCAACGGCGCCGGCAAGTCGACGCTGCTCAAGGCGATCGCCGGACTGATCCGGCCGCGCGCCGGCAGCATCTCTTTCGATGGCACTGACGTGACCGGGCTTGCCGCCGATGTCATGGCCAGGCGCGGCGTCGTGCTGGTGCCGGAAGGGCGCAAGATCTTCGTGGAGATGAGCGTCGAGGAGAATTTGCGCCTCGGCGCGTATGCGCGCCGCGACGATGCCGCCGTGGAGGCCGATTTCGAAACGATGCTGGCCTTCTTCCCGATCCTTGCCACCAAGCGGCGCGACAAGGGCGGCTCGCTGAGCGGCGGCCAGCAGCAGATGCTGGCGATCGCGCGCGGGCTGATGACGCGGCCGCGCGTGCTGCTGCTCGACGAGCCGTCGCTCGGCCTGTCGCCGCTGCTGGTCAAGGAGATCAAGGCGATCATCCTCGGCATCGGCGAGCGCTTCGGCGCTTCGGTGCTGCTGGTCGAGCAGAATGCCGGCCTGGCGCTCTCCGTCGCGTCGCGCGGCTATCTCATGCAGAACGGCCGCATCGTCGTCTCCGGGCCGATTGCCGAATTGCGCGACATGTCGCTGATGCGCGAACTCTATCTCGGCGGCGTGGCGGGAGCGACGGCATGAGCAAGCGCTCAGTCGTGGCTTGCCCTGTCGCGCAACTCCTCGAAGCGGGCATAGCTCTTGGTCAGATGGCTGCGCATGGCGCGCCGCGCCGCGTTGGCATCCCTGGCCTCAATCGCGGCGAGAATGGCGCGGTGCTCGCGCTGCATGCGTGCCAGGTATTTCTCCCGCTCGGGCAGGGTCATCCGGTCGAGCCGTATCCATTGGCGCGGGATCATGGCGCTGCCGAAGGTGTCGAACAGCCGGGTGAAATTGGCGTTCTGCGTCGCCGCGAGAATGGCGCGATGGAAACCGAAATCCTCTTCCGACCCCGACCCGCCGGCGCGCACCGCCGCCTCCAGCGCGTCCAGCCGCGAGCCCATCTGCTCGAGTGCCGCGTCGCTGCGCCGCTCGGCGGCAAGGCCGGTCGCTTCGACCTCGATGCCCATGCGCAGTTCGAGCACGCGCAGCACCTCGTCGATCGATTCAAGGTCGTCCGGCAGGATGGAAAAGGTCCTCGGCAGCGGATCCTTGGCGACGAAGGCGCCGAGGCCCTGACGCGTGGTGATCAGGCCACGGGCGCGCAGTGCCGCAAGCGCCTCGCGCACGACGGTGCGGCTGACGCCGGTAGCGGCGACGATCTCCTGTTCGGTCGGCAGCCGCTGACCCGGCGCCAGGTCGCCGGATTCGATCTGCGCGATCAGCGTGTTGACCAGCCCGGTCCGCAGATTGGGCGCTTGCGGTATGGCATCGAAAAGCATGGGCTCCGCCATCGGGGGATACGGCCTCCGGTCCGATTCTTCGGCAAAGGCCGATTCTTCTTCAAAGGATTGCATCGACAGGTGCCCGCCGCAAGGTGACGAAATGCGGCCCGCCAACGTGGGCCATTTGGAGGATTGCATGAAAGAACGCATAGGCTTCATCGGTCTGGGCAGCATGGGCGCCGGCATGGCCGACAATCTGCTGCGCAAGGGCTGGCCACTGACGGTGTGCGTGCATCGCAGCCGCACCGCCGCCGACCGGCTGATCGCAGCCGGCGCCACCGAGGCGGCAAGCCCGCGCGCGCTCGCCGCCGCCTGCGATGTCGTCATCCTGTGCGTCACCGGTTCGCGCGAGGTGGAAATGCTGATCAAGGGACAGGATGGACTGGCTGCGGCAGGCAAGCCGCTGCTGGTCATCGACTGCTCGACCTCCAACCCGTCATCGACGACAGCGCTTGCCGCTGACCTGGCGGCACTTGGCATGACGCTGATCGATGCGCCGCTGGCGCGCACGCCCAAGGAAGCGGCCGAAGGCAAGCTCGACGTCATGGTCGGTGGCCCGGCCGACGCCGTCGCCCGCGCGCGGCCGGTGCTCGAGGCGTTTGCGGCGCGCGTCATCCACACCGGACCTACCGGCAGCGGCCACACGATGAAGCTGCTCAACAACTTCGTCTCGATGGGCTATTCGGCGATCTACTCCGAGGCGCTGACGCTCGGCGCCAAGGCCGGGCTGACGCCGCAGGTCTTCAACAGCGTCATCTCCGGCAGCCGCATGGATTGCGGCTTCTACCAGGCCTTCTTCGATTTCGTGCTGACCCGCAACGAGAACGCCCAGCGTTTCGCCATCGTCAATGCGCTCAAGGACATGACCTATCTCGCCTCTTTCGCCCAGGCCGCCAATGTCGCCAACCCGATCGGTGCGGCGGTGCGCAACGGCTTCGCCACCGCGGTCGCAACCGGCCATGGCGAGAAGTTCGTGCCGGCGCTGTCCGATATCATCGCCGGCCTGAACGGGGTTTCGCTGGTTGAGCCGCCGGCGATGTGAGGGGGTCCAGCGGTGCTATTTCAGTGGCAGGAACAGCTCCGCGACGGTCTCATGTTCCGGCACCTCCGGGACGAAGCTCAGCCGCTGGCAATAGATCGGGAAGTCGCGTGCTTCCTCGCCACTGGCCGGCAGCCAGTCGCGATAGAGGTAGAGCGCGGCGGGCTCCAGATTGTGGGTGTTGCCGACGACACGCAGCACCGCGCAGCGTCCGCCGGGGATCACGCCAGCCTTCATGTGTTCGTCGTTCGCCTCGATCGGTTGGCCGGTCCCGACACAAAGGTCCACGCTATAATCGGCAGGCGACGCAGGACGCCGCTCCGAACGCCAGACATTGRAGGTCGGGCTTGTCCTGGGGTGCAGGCCGGCGGCCTTGCGCCAGGCGATGAACCGCTGGATGGTGGCGCCGAGCATCGCCGGGTCGCCCCGATGCTCYATGATCGCCACCSSCGTCGGGGCCAMATCGCGGATCGTCACGTCGTCGGKGGTAAAAGTCTTCTGCATGAGCTTGCTCCTGGCGTTGTCGAGAGGTCCGAAGGCCGCAAGCCACGGCTCCCATTCGGGAGACTTCCGAAACGACGACGGCGATTGCCCAACCCGTTGCCGAAAGGCGCGGGCGAAGGCATCCGGTGCGTCGTAGCCGGCATCCATCGCTATGTCCGTGACGCTTTGGGCATGCGTGTAGGCCAGCCGGTACGAAGCGCGCTTCATGCGGGCGAGTTGGACATAGCGATGCACCGACAAGCCGAAGGTGGACATGAACTGCCGGTGGAAATGGTATTTCGAGAACGCCGCGACACCGCTCAACGCATCCAGGCCCAGATCGTCGTCGAGATGCCGGTCTATGTGGTCCAGCACCCGCTGCATTCGGGCATGGTAGTTTTCAAGTGCCGCCTTCACCGTCTCGTCCTCCGTGGCGACACCAGCTAGGCCCTCCGGGACATGGCGCGCTCGACCGATCTTGCGATTTGGCATGGCTGCCAGCACGGCATACGGGCAAGCCCGCTCTGCGTGAACGGCGGAGCATGGGTCGGCGATAGGCAGACGAAGACACTGCGATAGGAGCCGACCCTCACCGGGTACGCCGATGGCGAAGCGCCAGCTTTTCGTCTTATTCCCGCATGCCGGCCTTGCGCAAATTCTCGCGAAGGTGTTCCAGATCCCCGGAACTTTTGTAAGGCGTCATTTGGGGGCCAGTTCGCCCAACGATTGTGGCTGCCGGGTCTATTTGATTGATCCGCGCCACGGCCATCTTCGCTTCGGTCATATTCCCCAATGCAGCGTGACTGGCTGCCAAATAGAGCCAGCGGTACACCGTGTCGATTATCATTAAGCTACGCAAAGCCGTGACTGCTTCATGGTATTGTCGGGAGTCGAAATAAATCTGGCCGAGCTGTACGACGTACCACTCGGGATGGCGAGGATTAAGCCGCAACGCCTTTTGTGCTGCGTCGAGGCCTTCGGTGGTTCTTCCCGCGCAACTCAGGCAGTAGCCAAAGTCCATGAGAATGTCTGCATCATTGGGATTGAGATCAAGGGCGCGGTGAAATGCTGCAATGGCAGGTTCGTACTGCCCGCAATACAAGCAGTGTCCTGCGAGAGCGTAGTGGCCCCACGCTTCAGCGTCGTCGCGTTCGATGGCGAGATTGGCGTAGCGCAAAGCATGAGCCAACGAGGACTCGGGGTTCTCGCTAAATCCATCGACTACGTCCATCATGTGCGTCCAGGCAACCTTCGCAAAGGCCTTGCCAAATTTGGGATCCCGCTCACCGGCCTTGCGAAAGAGTTCGCGTGCACGCTGATTGCCCTCCTTGGTAATATGGCCCATAGCCTCCATACCCCGCACGAAGTAGTCCAGCGCTTGAAAGTTCCGCGTCCCAGCGACTTCCGGGCGCTCTTGCCACGCCTTTAACAGTCGGCCTCCGTACGCTGTGGCCAAACTGCCAATTATTCTTTCGGTGACATCGTCCTGCACGGCAAAGATATCGTCGACGCCCCGGTCGTAGCGTTCTGCCCAAAGGTGCCCCCCGGTCTTGCCGTCAATGAGCTGGGCCGTAATCCGGACGCGGTCCTTCGACCTCTGGACGCTGCCCTCCAGGATATAGCGGGCACCCAGCTCCCGGCTGGCATCCTGTATCTTCGTGGCTTTGCCCTTGTAGGCGAACGTCGAATTGCTCGCGATGACGAAAAGATCGCGAAACCGAGACAATCCGGTGATGACGTTCTCTGTGATCCCATCGGCAAAGTAGTCCTGCTGACGGTCGTCGCTCATATTGACGAACGGCAGCAACGCGATGGAGGGCTTGTCCGAAGGCGAAGGCTGCGCGATAGGGACTTCGGCAGGCACATCCAGGCGCACTGCATAGGCTCGAACGGGCCGCTCGACATTCCTAAGTGTCTGGTCG
Organism: Mesorhizobium sp. P2_D1; assembly: GCF_056404455.1. NCBI lineage: Bacteria > Pseudomonadati > Pseudomonadota > Alphaproteobacteria > Hyphomicrobiales > Phyllobacteriaceae > Mesorhizobium > Mesorhizobium sp. P2_D1. Next base: position 30,601 of record NZ_JBFUDZ010000034.1, on the reverse strand, counting down.
CCAATGTCATCGAACTGAAGATCGAGGCGACTTCCAAGATGGTCTCGCACCGCCCCCGAGACCGTGACACCGCCTGCCGGAGCTATGCCTTCAAGCCTGGCCGCAATATTCACCCCATCACCGAACACATCATCACCCTCGATGATTACGTCTCCGACGTTGATCCCGATCCGGTATTGTATTGCCCGGGTTTCGGGTATGGCTCCGTTTCGGTCCGACATGGCCCGCTGGATATCGACCGCACAAGCCACGGCGTTGACGACGCTCGGAAACTCGGCGAGGACGCCATCGCCAGTCGTCTTGAAGATGCGGCCTTGGTGCTCGGCCATCTTGGGGTCGATGAGGTCGGCTCGTATCGTCTTCAGTTTGCCAAGTGTGCCGGCCTCGTCGCTGCCCATCAGGCGCGTATAACCCACCACGTCAGCGGCCAGGATTGCGGCAAGACGGCGTTGGACGCGTCCCTCGGCCATTCGCGAAATTGTCCTTCAAGCGCAGCAGAACCGGGATTGTACGGGCGACGGCTGGCCGAGTCCACGAGCCGGAACATCGCCCTGGCCATTTGCGGTCCCTCCTCTAGCGGCTTGCTCTGCGCGGGGCCGAGAGCGCGTCGAGCCGCTCTTGAAGGTGCCCGTTGAGCACGATCATTTCCTTGAGCGCCTTCATCACGTCGCCCTTGTAGACTGCGATGAAGTCCTCGGCATGGGCCTGGAGGGCTGCCTCCTGACGGCTGTTGAGTGTGACAATGCGATCCACGGCAATTCCTCCAAACGCTGCATAGCCGCAGTGAACAAAAAGTGAACGAAAATGTCAAGAGCGAATTGACTCGGCGAGGAATAGGTTCCTATTTTTGGCCATGCCGGAACAGAGCAGACGACCGCGCCGCCTTGTGCAGACCTTGTGCCGAGCGCATGAGGTCGGGCAGCTGATCCGCGTCCGCTGCATCAACTGCAACATCACCCGCCACTACCTGCCGGGGGACCTCGCCAAGCTCGTCGGGGACATTCCGTTTTGGGACGTGGCCCGGCACATGCGTTGCGAGCGGTGCAAACGCCGCGAGCTCGACGTGGACATCCTGCTGCCAAGCGCATTGGAGGGCATGAAGATACGCGTGAGGCGGCTTGTTGAAATCCGCATGGTGCGGCGGGTGATCTGGAAGGATGACAGCTAGCCTAGGCGGCGTGGACAAATTTGAGCCAGTATCTGGCGGTGGCGAGATGGACCATTCCGAGGAAACTGCTGGCCAAGTTGGTCGTAGCGGGTGGCGATGGCGCGGTTGACCTTCAGCTGACCGAACATGCGTTCGATGCGATTACGCTGCTTGTAGAGCGCGGTCATGCTCGATTTTTACGCGACGATTTGAGCGACCTGGAATGACGGCCTCGATCTTCCGATCGGCAAGGTCGGCACGAATGGCCTCGGCATCGTATCCCTTGTCTGCGAGCAGGGCGTCGGGCGTGCGCTCGGGCAAGCCGATTAATGCATCATACGCCTTGCAGTCTGTCGCTTCGCTGCTGGTTAGGATGAAAGCGAGCGGTCGTCCGAGGGCGTCAGCCAGGCAGTGAAGCTTACTGGTGAACCCGCCCCGCGAGCAGCCAAGAGCGCGTTGGACGGCGTCAACGAAATGCCTCGTCTATCCGGTAGTTTCAGCGGCTGGAGACGCAGTTCAACCGGACGAACCGATGCCCACACCAAAAAACTGCTTGACGATAATAAGACGACCGGTCATATATTAACCCATGCCTAGACCAGCCAATCCTGAAACGCGATCGCGCCTCCTGGAAAAAGGGGGAGACCTTGTGAGCACCCGCGGCTTCAACGCCACGGGCGTGCAGGAGATCACCGCGGCAGCCGGCGTGCCCAAGGGTTCGTTCTATAATTACTTCGACAGCAAGGAAGCCTTCGCCGTCGCCGTATTGACCGAATACTGGGAGGCGGTTGTCGCTGAGTATGGGGCCATTTTGAATCAACGCCGGACGCCGCCCTTGTCGCGCATCGCGCGCTATTTCGCCGGGCTTGCCGAGTTTCACGAGCGCCGCCGTTACGCGGTCGGCTGCCTGATCGGGAACATGGCACTGGAGGTCACGCCGACGAGCGAGGATGTGCGGATCAAGCTTGCGGCGATCTATCGCGAGTGGTCGGCCGCGCTCGCCTCATGCTTGCGGGAAGCGCAGGAGAAAGGGGAATTGTCGGCCGGAAAGGATCCAGGGCAGCTTGCCGTCGCGCTGATTGACACGTTCGAAGGGGCGGTCATGCGGGCCAAGGTCGAACGTAGCCGGGCGCCCTTCGACAGCTTCGAGCGCTTTGTTTTGCCATCTCTGCTGAGTTAAACATTTTGACCAATTAATAGACGACTGGTCGTCTTGGTTTACCAGATCATCGCTGGAACGCCGCGCCAGCGAGCGATGACTCTCATCCGCGGCTAATCTAAAGGAGCTGAACAATGCCCACGATCACTACTACAGACGGCGTAAACATCTTCTACAAGGACTGGGGCTCAGGCCAGCCGATCGTTTTCAGCCACGGCTGGCCGCTGACAGCGGACGACTGGGACGCCCAGATGACCTTCTTCCTTCGCCACGGCTATCGGGTGATCGCCCACGACCGGCGCGGCCACGGACGGTCCGACCAGCCCAGCACTGGCAACGACATGGACCACTGGGTTGCCGACCTCGCGGCCCTGACTGAACACCTCAACCTGCGCGACGCGATCCACATCGGCCACTCCACAGGTGGCGGTGAGGTGGCGCGCTATGTCGCTCGCCACCAGGAGCGCGTCGCGAAGGCGGCGCTGGTCGCTTCATTGACGCCGAACATGTACCGGAGCGAGGACAACCCGTCCGGTCAACCGCCGGAGTGGTTCGAAGCGATCCGGGCAGGCGTGCTGGGCAACCGGTCGGAGTTCTACCGTTTCGTCCCTGAGAATCCGTTCTACGGCTACAACCTGGATGGGGCGAAGCCTTCGGAGGCGATCATTGCGAACTGGTGGCGCCAAGGCATGGCCGGCGGTGCCCTCGCTCATTACGCGACTGTCGACTCTTGGCTCGAAGATTATACCGAAGACCTCAAGAAGATCACCGTGCCGGTGCTGGTGATGCATGGCGAGGCTGATCAAGTCGTCCCGTTCGCAAGTTCCGTGCCGCGTGCGGTCGACCTGCTTAAGAACGGGTCGCTGAAGACTTATCCCGGCTATCCCCATGGCATGCTCACCACGCATGCGGATGTCCTCAACCCCGACCTGCTCTCGTTCATCAGGTCTTGACGACATCTCTCATCCATTATCGCCTATGGTAGACATTTGGGAGTGTATATTGAGGAGGGTTCGGGTTTCGCCGTAGTGACGAAGGAACGAACAAGAAGCTCAAACCCTCCTCGAAAATTCATCGGCCAAGGTCCCGATCGAAGCGGCGGCCTTGGCAGCGTTGCTCGGCCTTGAGGTCCACTCCGTCGTCGGCCTCGCGCCTCGCCCCTGCCGGCCCAGGGGGCGCTGGGGGCCACGGTGGTATGCGGAATTTGTCCACACCGCCTAGAACAGTGAGCCCTGAGCCGGAGCCTGCGGTGCCTGCTGCGGAAACTTGATCTGCGTGGCCGGCTTCTTGACAATCACCAGGGCATCGTCCGGGGCCGTGCGCTGCAGCCGCTTCGCTTCCGACCAAGGCGCTGTCAGCCACGTCTCGGTTTCCTCCTGCGTCCTCAGGATCACCGGCATGGCTTTTTCGTGGATGGGCTTGATGAGGGCGTTCGGCGCGGTCGTCATGAAACCGTAAAGCTCGAAGTCGCCGGGACCGTCCTTGACCTTGCGCACCCCATGCCATGGCGTCCAGAGGCCAGCGAAGAAGAACAGCGGGCGGTCCTCATTGAGCGCGAACCAATAGTTCCGCTGGATGCCCGTCTCGGGGTCCTTGTCGCCGGGCGTCGGGCTCGGTTCCGCGAAGCTCGTCACGGGGACCACGCAGCGGTTCTCGACACCGACATATTGCTGCCAATGGCCATACTGTGGATTGCGTATGTTGGTGGTGCCGTAGTCGGCCTTCCCCTTCATCCGCTCGGTGGGTGTCGGCATGCCCCACAGAAGGTTGGCAAGCTCGCGCTGTCCGTCCAGTGCGTTGCGCACCACCGGACCGGGTTGGTTGGGATAGATGTCGATGGACGGCTCAAGGTTGCCCAAGATGTCCCGCAAAGTCCGAGTCCATTGGCGGACGGCCTCTTGCGACGTGGTGATGTTGTAGAGATTGCACATGGTCGCACTCTGCCGTGAGAGCACTCTGCCGACCAGTCGAAAAATTCGAACCCAGCGACCGGCAGCAAATGTCGATGGAAGAGTGGACGGCAAGGTTCGCGCCGAAAGCCAACTGACCGCTTTCGCCATCAGCATCTTGCTGCGCCCTCGCAGTGCTCGCCGGGTCGCGGTCGGGCCACTCGCGCTCGTAACCCGGCTTCGAGCCGAGATAGCCGATCGCATTGTTCACTGAAATGGAAAAGCCCAGCGCGGTGGCTGGCTGTCCAAAGTACTCCGAACCGGAATAGTTTTCAGTTACGGTTCGGCGGCTTGTAGCTCTCCCATCGCGATAGACGGGTCTCGATGTCGAAGCGGGACGCCTCGAAGTTGGTGCCGGTGTTATCCTTGTTTTTGCCGTCGATCAGCCGATACAGCTCCTCGTTCTCGACATCGTCGACAGGGTGGGTCGATCGCACCACCCGCAGCCATAGCGATTGTGCTCGATCGCAAACGTCCTTGACCCGGATCATTTCTTCCTCCCGTCAGTCTCCGTGCTGCTCGAGGTTTTCACCGCACACGCGGTGGCCGGGCCCGCCCGGGGCTCGGTCGGTGCGCCCAAGTTGCTCCTGATCTGTCATCCCGTCAATGTCATCGCATCCAGTCAGGTCACCGACATCATCAGTCGCGAGGCAAGGCAAAGCTCCGAAGCACGTGAGCCCGCCGAGTCGAAGCAGCAAACGCCGCTTCGATCCCGCAGATGTCGCACACCATGTTTTCGTTAAATGGCTAGACATGGAACAATCCGATAGAGCCGCCATAGCTCTCCAAGGTGCAGGAGGGCGACCTCATCCCGCTGCTTGCCCGCGGATAGCCTTCCTCAGCCTTGAGTGCCGCACCGGAGGTGTTGGCGCTGCCTCCGCCTCACCATCATGCAACCCGACCCGCAACGCCGCGCCTGCCAGGTGGTCGCGCATGGCCGCCTGCGCCGCTTCGGCGTCGCCGGCGCGGATGGCGGCCAGGATGCGCTCGTGCTCGCCGAGCGTGATGCGGGCCATGTCGTCCGATTTCTGCTGGTTGCCGGCGGCCAGGATGCTCTCGCGGACCCGCTCGGACACGAAGACAAGGAACTGGCCCATATAGGCGTTGCGCGTCGCCTCGGCGACGGTACGGTGGAATTCGAGGTCGCTGCGCAGCCAGGCGACGCTGCCATAGGGGGCGGCACGCATGCCGGCCAGCGCATCGCCCATCGCGGTGAGATCGGCTTCGGTGCGCCGCCTTGCGGCAAGGGCTGCCGCCTGCACCTCGAGGATGCCGCGCAGCTCGAACAGGCTGCGGAAGGAGTCGGCGCGCTGCAGCGCCTCGTAGTCGATGGTCAGCACCGTCGGGTTGGTGCTCTCCACCACGAAGGCGCCGCGCCCCTGCTGCGACCAGATGCGGCCTTCCGAGCGCAGCCGGGCGATCGCCTCGCGCACGACGTTGCGGCTGACGCCGAACGTGGTCGCCAACGCCTGCTCGGTCGGTAGCTGGTCACCGGGCTTCAGGCGCCCCTGCGCGATCTCGCGCGAGATGGAACTCGCGACCAGGGTTGAGAGGTGCGGACCGCGATTGACCTTGTCGAGCTTCAGCGTCATCGCTCACCTATAGACCATGATTGGCCTTGCTTGCCAGAATGCGGCCATTGCTCAGGATATGGCGCGGATCGAAGGCTTGCTTGATGCCTGCCGCCAGATCAAGTGTCACCGGATCGATGCGATCGAGGAACGCCTTCTGCTTGACCCGGCCGATGCCGTGCTCGGCGCTGATCGAGCCGCCATAGCGGTCGACGACGGCAAAGATCTCGGCTTCCGCCTCCTCGAACAGTTGCTCCACCGCTTGCGGATCCATGCCTTCCGGCGGCACGACGTTCAAATGGATGTTGCCGTCGCCGACATGGCCGTAGGTGACGGCGAGCGCGTCGGGTCGGGCGCGCTGCAATTCGAAGAGCGCGTCGGTGACGAAATCGGCGAGTTTGGAGATCGGCACCGAGACGTCGGTGCGCAGATAGCGGCCGCCCCTGCCCTGCCGCTCGACCATGATCTCGCGATAGAGCCACAGCCGCTCGGCCTGCGCCCGGGTCGATGCGACGATGCCGTCCTCGACGATATCGGCGACGCCGCCGAGAAACCCCATGAGCATGGCGGACAGGTCGATCAGCCCGCCGGAGGAAACCTCGATCAGCACATAGGCAGGGTAGGCCTTTGCCAGCGGATCGGCAAAATCCGCGCCCTCGCGCATGGTGATCTCGATGCCCTGGCGCAGGATCAGTTCGAAGGCGGTGAGCAGATCGCTGCAGTCGCGCCGCGCCCGCGCATAGAGCGCCATGGCGTCCTCGACCGAGCGCAGGCCGACCAGCGCCGTCTCGATCTGCGTCGGCTTGGGAAAGAGTTTCAGCGCGGCTGCGGTGACGATGCCGAGCGTGCCTTCCGAGCCGACGAAGATCTGCTTGAGGTCATAGCCGCGATTGTCCTTGCGCAGCACCTTCAGCCCGTTCCAGATCCGGCCGTCGGCCAGCACCACTTCGAGGCCGAGCACCAGGTCACGCGTCATGCCATAGCGCAGCACGTTGAAGCCGCCCGCATTGGTGGCGACGTTGCCGCCGATGCGGCAGCTTCCCTGCGCCCCGAAGGTGATCGGCAGCAGGCAGTCGCACTCTGCGGCGGCGCGCTTGGCATCCTCGAGGATGCAGCCGGCCTCGACCACCATGGCGAAGTCGATCGGGCTGATCGAGCGGATCCGGTTCATGCGCTCCAGCGAGATGACTATCTCGCCGCCATCGGCGGCCACCGCCGCACCGACGAGGCCGGTCAGGCCGCCTTGCGGAACGACCGGGATGCGCTCCGCGTGGCAGTGCCGCATCAGCGCCGACATCTCCTCGACCGAGGCCGGACGGGCAACCGCCAGCGGGCGGCCGAAATGGTCGCCGGACCAGTCACGGCTGTAGCGCGCCAGGTCTTCGTCGCTGGTCAGCAGCCCGCCATCCGGCAGCACGCCGGCCAGGGCCGATAGCAGCGATGCGGAAATGGGCGGCACGACATTCATGACCTGGCTCTGGACCCTCTGGGAAAACGACTGGACAACCACCTTGCTTGTCGTGTTATCATACAACCCTGATTTAGAACATCAAGCGAGGCCACGCTCCCGCCAGCTGTTTGATGTGGACGGTCAGACCACCCAATCACCTGACACGGAGGACTTCCCCAATGAGCGACGCCCCGGGCTTTCGCTATATGCACACCATGATCAGGGTGCTCGACCTCGACAAGTCGATCGCCTTCTACACAGAGGTCCTCGGCATGACCTTGCTGCGCCGGGAGGACTATCCCGGTGGCAAGTTCACCAACGCCTTTGTCGGCTATGGGCCGGAGGACAAGGAAGCCGTCGTCGAGCTGACGCTGAACTGGGGCCGCGAAGAGCCCTACGAGATCGGCACCGGCTTCGGCCACCTGGCGCTCGGCGTCAACGACATCTACGCCGTCTGCGCCGAACTGGAAAAGCGCGGCGCCAAGATTCCGCGCAAGCCCGGGCCGATGCAGCACGGCACCACCCATATCGCCTTCGTCGAGGACCCGGACGGCTACAAGATCGAGCTGATCGGCCTCGACACGATGCAATGATCTGAGCAGGCGGGGCCGCATCGCGCCTTTGATGCGACCCCGTCCGGTCCGCGCTTGCTTGGGAGGCGGTGCGGATGGATCTGTCACTTGATGACCGCGATCTTGCTGCGGTCGATGGTGATGGCGACGGCGGCGATGAGCACCGCGCCGAACACCATGTTTTCCAGGAAGATATTGACGCCGACGAAGGTCATGCCGATGCGCACGATCGAGATGATCAGCGCGCCGACCGCCGTGCGGGCGACGCCGCCCAGCCCGCCGGTGATGGCGGTGCCGCCGACGATGACGGCGGCAATGGCCGGCAGCAGCAACTGGTTGGCGAGGACCGGCGAGCCGCTCGACAGTCGCGCCGCCAAGACCACGCCGGCGATTGCGGCCAGCATGCCGGAGGCGGCGAAGGCGATGATCTTGGTGCGGTCGACATTGATGCCCGCCGCCCAGGCGGCCGGCTCACCGGCACCGACGGCGATCGCCTGGCGACCAAAGCGCGTGTAGCGCAGCGCGAGAAAACTGGCGATGCCGATGACCGCCGAAATCAGCACCACCACCGGCAGGCCGGCGACGGTGGCGTTGATCCAGGCGGTGTTTTCGCGGCCGCCTTCCTCGATGGTGATGGCGCGGCCGTCGGACACCCACAGTGCGATGCCGGTGACCACGCCGCCGGTGGCGAGCGTCGCCACGAAGGACGGAACGCGCAGCTTGACGTGGACGATGCCGCTCAAGGTACCGAAGGCGAGCCCGGACAGGATCGCCACCGGGAAGGCGGCAAGGCCGAGCGAAGGCAGCAGCTGCGCCAGGATGACGCTGGCCAGCGAGGCGACCGCCTGGATCGACAGGTCGATGCCGCCGAGCAGGATGGCGAAGGTGACGCCGGTCGCCAGGATGAACAGCACGGCGGTGTTGGCAAACAGAAGCGCCACGGTCTCACCGGTGAGAAAGCCGGGCGCGGCGATCTCGATGATCAAAAGCAGGGCGACAAGCAGGACCAGCGGAATGGCGCCTTGCGTCCACTTGCCTTCGAAGATGCGCCGCAGCGAAAAGGCTTCATTCATCGGCCGGCCTCAGAGACTGTTTCGAAACTCGCTCTGGCGAGTCATCATATGATGGTGGTTTCGAGAACCGGAGCGCAGCGGACGTTGGTCCGCGAGCACCGGAAGCGCAGAAAACGCCTTCGGATGGCCGCCAGAGCAGAGCTTCCAAACGGTCTCTCATACCATCGCCCGCAACAGTTCAACCTGGTTCGGCTTGTTGCCCGGGCTGGCGTCGAAACGCGCGGTGATCTCGCCGTCGCGCATCACCAGCACCTGGTGCGACAGGCCGATGGTTTCCTCCAGCGTGTCGGAAATCAAAAGGATCGCCACGCCTTGCGCGGAGAGATCGCGGACCAGTTCGTAGACCTCCTCCTTGGCACCGACATCGAGGCCGCGCGTCGGATGGTCGAGCACGAGGATGCGCGAGCCCGCCGTCATCCAGCGCGCCAGCACCACCTTTTGCTGGTTGCCGCCGCTGAGCTTGCGGCAGGCGGCGTCGGGCCCGGGCGCCTTGATGCGCAGCCGCTTGATCCAGTCGGCGGCGAGCCGGCGCTCCTTGCCATAGTCGATCGCACCATGGCGCATGACGCTCGACAGGTCGGCCAGCGAAATGTTCTCCGCGATTGACAGGAACATCACCAGCCCTTCGAGCCTGCGCTCGCGCGGCACATAGCCGATCCCCCTGCGCACCGCCGGTTCCGGCGAGCCGAAACGCACCGCGTCGCCGGCGATTTTCATTTCGCCGGCATCGTGCTGGAGGAAGCCGCCGATGGTGCGCGTGACCTCCTCGCGGCCGGAGCCGACGACGCCGGCAATGCCGACGATCTCGCCGGCCCTGATCTTGAGATCGACGCCGTGATAGGCGCCGCCCGCCCCCAGCCCCTTTGCCTCGACCATGACCGTCTCGCGAGGAGCCTGCTGGCGCGCCTCGCGGTAATACTCCGCCTGCAGGCCGCGCCCGACCATGATTTCGTGCAGCTCCGGCGCGGTGACATCGGCGGCGCGATGCTCGGCGACGACCGCACCGTCCTTCATCGTGTAGACACGGTCGGAGATCGCAAGCACCTCGTCGAGGCGGTGCGAGACGAAGACGAAGCTGGCGCGCGATTTGAGCGAGCGCACGCGGGCGAACAGCACTTCGATATCGGCGGCGTTGAGCACCGAGGTCGGCTCGTCGAGCAGGATGAGCAGCTGCCGCTCGACCACTTCCTCGAGCGTCAGCGCCTTGGCCAGCTCGACCATCTGGCGCGCGGCGAAGGTGAGCTCGGAGGTGCGCGCGGTGACGTCGATGTCGATGCCGATCTTGGCCAGTTGCCGGCGCGCCGCCGCGTTCATGGCGCGCCAGTTGACGATGCCGAAGCGGGTGAAGCGGTCTTCCTCGCCGAGATAGATGTTTTCGGCGACCGTCAAATTGAGCACCAGCGACTGTTCCTGGAACACCATGCCGATGCCATGCCGTGCGGCGTCGCGCGGGCTGCGCATGCGCAGCTGCTCGCCGTCGAGGGTGAGGCTGCCGCCGTCCGGCCGGTAGCTGCCGGCCAGCACGCGCATCAGCGTCGACTTGCCGGCGCCGTTCTCGCCGATCAGCCCGACCACCTCGTTCGGCCGGACCTCGATCGAAACGTCGCGCAGGGCCTGGACGCCAGGGAAATTCTTGATGATGCCGGAAGCGCTCAGCATGGCGGTCACTTGACTATCCTGAGGCGGACGCGGTCGAGCGACAGCGCCACCGCGGCAATGATCATCAGGCCCTGCACCGTCTGCTGGATGTAGGGCGAAATGCCGAGCAGGATCATGCCGTTGGCAAGCACGGTGACGATCAGCACGCCTATCAGCGTGTTGACGACGCCGCCTTCGCCGCCTGTCAGCGCCGTGCCGCCGACGACGACGGCGGTGACCGCGGCAAAAAGCCGGCCGTCGCCGATGACGGCATGCGACTGGCCGAGTTGTGCGGCGGCAAGCACACCGGCAATGCCGAAGAAGAAACCGGCGAGCGCGAAGGCGGTGACGCGCACGCGCACCACGTTGACGCCGGAGAGCTTGGCGACGTCCTCGTCACCGCCGATGGCCAGGATGTGGCGGCCAAGCTTGGTGTGATACTGGATGACGGCGGCGAGCAGGAACGCCCCGGTGGCGACCCACACCGCCAGCGGCAGGCCGAGGAACCGGGCCAATGCCAGTTCGCGGATCGAGGCGTCGTTGAGCCGGATCGCCGAACCGCCGAGCATATAGACCGACAGGCCAAGGCCGATGAACCACATGCCGAGCGTCGCCATGAAGGACGGGATGCGCAGCATGGTCTGGACGAGGCCGCTGACGAAACCCATGGCGGTGCCGGCGACGATCGCGGCCAGTACCGCCCACCAGCCATAGTCGTTGCCGTTGCTGTCATTGGCGGCGAGCAGCACCACCACCATCGCCGAGACCGACAGCGTGCCCTCGACCGAGAGGTCGATGCTGCCCATCAGGATGATGAAGGTCAGCCCCATCGCCAGCGTCAGCGGCACGGCGGCCGAGTTGGCGAGGCGCACCAGGTTGCGCAGCTCGATGAAATTGGGATTGGCGATGGCGATCAGCAGGCAGAGCACGACCAGCACCGCCAGCGGCGCCAGGCTGCGCCAGCGCCTGCCACCGAACATGGTGGCGATGCGGCCGGGGAGAAATGTCATAAGCGTCGTCCGCTCGATGTCCGAAACGGACTTCAGGGGTTCTGTATGGATTGTCAAGAAACCGCTTCCCGTCTGCTGATGACCATCGCCGGTGCGATGCACGACGACTGTAAAGGGGAGCGGGCCGCCAGGGAGCAGCAGCCCGCCCCGGTGGTCAGGTCCGGATGGCTCCGGTCACCCGACCCCAAAGATCGTTCCAGTCGATCTCCGGCTTGGCGTCGACATTGGTCTTGTAATATTCCTCGACATTGTCGTGCGAGATCAGCACCGCCTTGCCATAGAATTCGCGATGCTCCGGCGGTTCCTTGACCGGGTCGAACTTGCCGATCTTGGCGTTGTAGCCGATGGCCAGTCCCATGCCGCCCTGCCAGAACGGATCCGAGGTGACGGTGCAGGCGAATTCGCCGGTGCGCACCGCGTCGACCGCCGTCTTGATGCCGTCGACACCGACGATCGGCACCTTGCCGGCAAGGTTTTCGGCGCGCAGCGCCTCGAGTGCGCCGGAGCCCATGTCGTCATTGGCGGCCCAGATGCCCTTGATGTCGTCGCCGAAGCGGGTGAGCAAATTGCCCATCAGGTCGAAGGCTTCGGTCGATTTCCAGTTGGCGACCTGGAAGTCGAGCAGCTTGATGTCGGGATTGGCGGCGAGCGCGGCGTCGAGACCCTTCTTGCGCTCGATCGCCGCCGTGGTCGAGATCAGGCCGCCGAGGGCGACGATGCCGCCCTTGCCGCCGATGGTCTTGAACAGGATCTCGGCGATGGTCTTGCCGCTTGCGATGCCGTCGAACTCGATGTGGGAGACATAGTTCGGGTTGAAGTCCTTGGGGTGCAGATCCGCCGGCTTGTTCCACTGCGTCACGACATAGGCGCCGGCCTTGGCGCAGGCCTCGACGATCGGGCGTGCATCAGGGGTGTCGTTGGGGTCGGAATTCAGCACCATGTTGCCGCCGGTCTTGGCCAGCATCGCCTTGATGTCGGCGATGCCTTTCTCGCTGTTGCCTTCCGAAACCAGCGTGACGTGTTCGAGCCCGGCCCATTTGGCGTAGGCCTCGGCGCCGGTCTTCCACACCGCGTGGTAGGGGTTGGACAACGAGCGGATCGACGTCACCAAAGTCGGCTTTTCCTGCGCGCGCAAAACTTTTGGCATGGCGAGCGCCGCCATTCCGGCGGTGGCGCCCATCATCAGCGTCCGGCGGCTGACCGCGCCGGAAAGCGTTAAACCTGTCCTGTCCTTCATGTATCGAACCTCCCAATTGAATTCTGTTTCCCGCCCGGCGGCTTGCGCGGGGAGCGCGGCCGGGCCTCCGATCGACGGATTGTCAAGCTCCTCACTTGTACGACAACCCTTCAACACGGCAACCATACCTTTTCTCTTGACGCGGCACAAGGGACTTGAGATCGTCGCGCACACGAGGGGGCGCCGATTGTGCCCACATGAGGGAGCGAGAATGCCGGATTACATCATCGTCGGCGGCGGCTCGGCCGGCTGCATTCTGGCAGCCAGGCTGAGCGAGGATCCCGACCTGTCCGTCGTCCTGCTGGAGGCCGGCCCACCGGACACCGATCGCTACATCCATCTGCCGGTCGGCTTCTTCAAGATGACGGCCGGGCCGCTGATCTGGGGCTATGACACGGCGCCCGGCAAGGCGATCGAGGGCCGCACCATGGTCTATCCGCAGGCGCGCGTGCTGGGCGGCGGCTCTTCGATCAACGCCCAGGTGTTCACCCGCGGTTGCCCGCAGGATTACGACGGATGGGCTGTCGACGATGGCTGCGCCGGCTGGAGCTACGCCGACGTGCTGCCCTATTTCCGGCGCTCCGAAGGCAACGACACCTTCGCCGGCCCGCAGCACGGCACCGATGGCCCGCTCGGCGTTTCGAGCGGCGCGCCGCATCCGCTGACCCGGGTCTTCGTCAAGGCGGCGCAGCAGGCCGGCCTACCCTTCAGGGCCGATTTCAATGCCGGCCAGCAGGAAGGCACCGGGTTCTACCAGACGACGACGCGTCAGGGGAAACGCAGCAGCACGGCGGTCGCCTATCTCAAGCCGGCGCTTGCGCGCAAGAATCTCACCTTGCGCACCGACGCCACGGTCGGCCGCATCGTTGTCGAGAGCGGGCGCGCCATCGGCGTCGAGATCGTCGTCAACGGCAGAACCGAGCTGTTGCGCGCCGGGCGCGAGGTGATCGTCACCGCCGGCGCCATCGGCTCGCCCAAACTTCTGATGCTGTCCGGCATCGGCCCGGCCGCCCATCTCGGGACGCACGGCATCGAGGTGATCCACGACCTCGCCGGGGTCGGCCAGAACCTGCATGATCACATGGATGTCGATGTCGTGGCCGAACTCAACGGGCCACACGGCATCGACCGCTACAAGAAGAAGCGCTGGCAGGCGGTCGCCGGCCTCGAATACGCGCTGTTCGGCAAGGGCCCGGTGGCGTCCAACATCGTCGAAGCCGGCGGCTTCTGGTGGGGCGACCGTGCGGAGAAGACGCCTGACATCCAGTTCCACTTCCTGCCCGGCGCCGGCGTCGAGGAAGGCATCGGCTCGGTTCCCGGCGGCAATGGCTGCACACTGAATTCCTACCATGTCCGCCCCCGCTCGCGCGGCAGCGTCACGCTCAGATCAGCGGATCTGCGCGATCCGCCAATCATCGATCCCAACCCTTTTGCCGAACGCTACGACCTGGAGCGCGCCGTCGACGGCATCGAGATCAGCCGCGAGATCCTGTCCCAGCCGGCCTTCGCCATATACATCAGCCGGGAGCATCTTCCCGGTGCCGCAACCAAGGGACGCGCGGCGCTGGAGGCCTTCGCCCGCGAACATGGCCGCAGCGCCTACCATCCGGTCGGCTCCTGCCGGATGGGCGGCGATGCGCAAAGCGTCGTCGATCCCGAGCTTCGCGTGCGCGGGCTTCAGGGCCTGCGCGTCTGCGACAGCTCGGTGATGCCAAGCATCGTGTCGTCAAACACCAACGCAGCGGTGATCATGATCGCCGAAAAGGCCGCCGATATGATCGCCGGGCGAGGCCGGTTGCCGGCGCAACAAACTCACTCGTCCGGGAACATCGAACGCGGCGGGAAGTCGGCGCGGCTGTAGTCGACAACAATGAACTTGCCGCCCTGGTATCGTTCCACGACCGGATTGTCCGTCACCTTGCCACGCACGCGCTCGGCCTGGCTGTCGGAACTGTCCAGCGGCGTCCAGCCGATCTTTTGCCTGGCATCATGCCGCCAGAAACCGCGGCTGTTGTTGGACTGTCCCCAGATCACCGAGCAGCCGACATGCTCGGCCTCGGCGCAGCGCTCGATCAGGCTGATAAAATCGCCGTGGGATATCCAGGTCGACAGGATCCGTTCGTCGGGAACTTCCGGCAGCACCGAGCCGATGCGGATCAGCACGCTTTCGACCGCATGCTTGTCCCAGTAAAGCCGCGCCAGCATTTCGCCATAGGCCTTCGACAGGCCGTAATAACCATCCGGGCGCAACAAGCAGTCCTGGTCGAGAATCTCGGTCCGCTCATAGAGGCCCACCGCGTGCACGGAGGAAGGAAAAACCACGCGTGCCTTCTGGCTGCGCGCCGCCTCGTAGATGTGGTAGCTGCCCCGCAGGTTGGGGCCGAGCACGGTCTCGAAGGACTGCTCGGTGGATATGCCGCCGAAATGCAGGATCAGCCCGCAGCCTTGGGCAAGATCGTTCACCGCCTGCTGGTCCTCGAGATCGACACGATCGAAGCTTGCGTTTTGCGGCAGCGGGATTGGCAAGGGCGCGACATCGGTCAGCCGCAAGGTCCAGCCCAGTTCTGCCAGCCTGACCGAAAGCAGGCGTCCAATCGTGCCGGATGCCCCGGTCAGCAGCACCGGTTTGTCGGAGAGAGCCAATCCCTGTCCTTTCATGTTAGGGAAATCGGGAGAGATGTTCGTGCCGGCTCGGCAAGGCGAACGGCTGTTGGGCGCTTGAAGCGCCCCAGCAATGTCATCATATCACCATATAAATAATTGGTTGCCAAGAACAGCGGTTCGTTTATTGCTTGGTGACGATGAAACGTTCCTTTGGCCTTCCCCCTCAGATCAGCCGCACCGCGCAGGTGGCCGACTGGTTTGCGCGCGAAATACGCGCCGGTCATCTGACCAGTGGCGAGAAACTGCCAACCGAGCAGGAACTGATCGCGCAATTCGGAGTGAGCCGCACTGTGATACGCGAGGCGATGGCCTCGCTGCGCTCGGAAGGGCTGGTCGTCAGCCGCCAGGGTTCGGGCGTGTTCGTCGCCGACCACGAGGCCAACACCACATTTCGCATCGTCTCCGACGAACTTCGTTCGCTGACGGAAGTCCAGAACGTGTTGCAGCTGCGGCTCGCCGTGGAACTCGAAGCCGCCGGCATCGCCGCCGAGAAGCGCAGCGACGACGACCTTGCCCGCATGCGCGATTGCCTTGTCGCCATCGACGCGTCGATCGCTGCCGGCGACAGCGCCATCGAACCGGATTTTGCCTTCCACCGGGCGATCGCCTCGGCCACCGGCAATCCCTATTTCGAGCGCTTCATGCATTTTCTGGGACCCGTCATCATTCCGCGCCAGTCGATCCGCCCGCGGACTGAGACGCCGGAGCAGCGGCGGCTTTATCTCGAACAGGTCCAGACGGAGCATCGACGCATCTACCAAGCCATCGAGCGGCACAATGTCGAGGCCGCCCGCTTCACCTTGCGCGAGCATCTGGAGGCGGGCCGCGAGCGCTATCGCCGCATGGTCGACGGTTCGGTCAGCTCGTAGCACGGCGTCGCGCCTGACCTTCATTCCCTGATCTCACGCCAGCTCTCCAACCGGCATGCGGCAGGACTGCATGAGAGCCGCGAGCTGCCGTTCTTCATCCACCGTGAGGTCAAGCAGCGGTGACCGGACCGGCCCGCAGTCGATCCCCGTGATGCGCGCACCGGCCTTGACGATCGAGACGGCATAGCCGGCACGCCGGTTTCGGATGGCGAGATAGGGCAGGAAGAAGCTGCGGATGAGGTCGCCGACCTCGGCCATGCGGCCGGCGCGCAAGGCGTTGAAGAAACGCAGCGCCATCTCGGGGGCAAAATTATAGATCGCCGACGAATAGGTGGTCATGCCTATTGCCGCGGCGGCACTGGCATGGACTTCGGCCGTCGGCATGCCGCCGATGAAGATCAGGCGGTCGTCCATGCGGTAGCGCAAGGCGGTGAGAAGCTCGATATCGCCAACGCCGTCCTTGAGCCCGATCAGGTTCGGGCAATCCTGCGCCAACCGGTCGAGGGTCTCGGGCGTCAGCACCGCATTGTCCCTGTTGTAGGCGATCACGCCGATGCCGACCGAGCGGCAGATGGCGGTCAGATGCCGGCGCAGACCTTCCTGCTCGGACTTGACCAGATAGGGCGGCAGCACCAGCAGGCCGTCGGCGCCGTTGGCCTCCGCGGCCTTGGCGAACTCGACCGCCATATGCGTGCCGTAGCCGACGCCGGCCAACAGCGGCAGGTGATCGGGAACTTCATCCGATGCCGCCCGCACGACACGCTTGTACTCCTCGAGCGTCAGCGAGAAGAACTCGCCCGTGCCGCCGGCCGCGAACAGCCCGCTTGCTCCGGCAGCGCCCTGCTGCGCGACATGGGCGCGATAGCCCGCTTCGTTGAAGGCGCCGGCATCGTCGAAGAAGGTCAGCGGAAAGGACAGCAGCCCGCGGCCAAGGGATTTGGTCAGCTCGGTCGGTGAGAACGTCAAAACGAGTACTCCGTGTGTGGGGCCGGCAAATCGGCTTGGACGGCAGGGATTTTGGCAGCCGTGGCGTTGGGTGGGTTCATACGATGCCGGGCCGGACTTCGGCCGCGGCGGCGTCGATTGCCTTGCGGCCAAGGCCCGACTTGACGATGCGGATCAATTCCTCCTCGCTGGTGTCGGCGGTGGAGGCGTCCAGCGCGACTTCGCCCGAATGCAGGAAGTTGATGCGGTCGCAGACTTCGAAGATCTGGTTGTAGTTGTGGACGATCAGGATCACCGAGACCTGGCGCTGCTGGCGCAGGTTCTGGATCAGGCCCAGGACATGCGCGCTCTCGCGCACGCCGAGTGCCGCCAGCGGCTCGTCCAGCACCAGGATCCTGGGCGACGAATAGATCGAGCGGGCAACGGCGATGCACTGGCGCTGTCCGCCCGACAGGAGGTCGACGGTGCTGTTGACGCTGGGGATCGAGATGCCCAGCGTGTCCAGGTAGAGTTGAGCCTGTTCGCGCATCTTCCTGTTGTCGAGCAGGTTCAGCCCCAGGATGCGCTTATGGTATTCGCGACCGAGGAACATGTTGTGGAAGACGCTGAGGTCGCCGATCAGCGCCAGGTCCTGGTAGACGGTTTCGATGCCCTGGGCGCGCGCGTCGCGCGGCGAGGCGAAACGCACTTCCTTGCCTTGCGAGACGATCGTGCCGGTGTCGGGCTGGTGAAAGCCTGACAGGATCTTGATCAGCGTCGACTTGCCCGCGCCATTGTCGCCGACCAGCGCCAGGACCTCGCCCCGGCGCAGCTTGATCGAGACGTCGACAAGTGCTGTGACGGCGCCGAAACTCTTGGAGATGTTGGACATTTCCAGGACGACGGGCGCATCGGGCGCGAGCGGCGGAATGGTCTGCGTGTTCATAGGCGCCTCCGTGTGCGCAGCCGGTCGACCTGGATGCTCAGGATCATCGCCGCGATGATGGCGGCGCCCAGATAGATGTCGGAAACGGTGGCCTGGGCGCCGATCATCACCAGGCCGTTGTTGAGCGAAGCGACCACGAACGCGCCGATCAGCGCGCCGATGACGGTGCCGGAACCACCCAGCAGCGAGGTGCCGCCGATGACTGCCGCGGCGATCGCCTGCAAGGTGAGGAACGGGCTGCCGGCCTGCGGGTCGGCTGAGGTAAACTGGGCGGTGTTGATGATGCCGGCGAAGGCCGCGCAGCCGCCGGCGATCATGAAATTGTAGATCTTCATGCGGTCGGTGCGCACACCGATTTCACGCGCGCCGATGATGTTGCTGCCGGTGGCAATCGTGTGCAGGCCAAAGGTGGTGCGGTTCAGCGCCAGTGCCAGCGCCAGCACGATCAGCACCGCCCACAGGAATGGCGTGAAGGCCGTCACGCCGTGCCAGGACAGGAGCGCATCCGACGGCTGGTAGAGGCTCTGCCCGAAGATCGCGTTGAAGGGCTGCTCGACCGGCGCCACGATCGGCTGGCTGTTGTAGATCGAGACGACGATGCCTTGCAGGAAGAACAGCATGCCGACCGTGGTGATCAGCGAGGGCACGCGGAAACGCACCGTGATGATGCCGTTGATGGCGCCGACCAGCACACCGATCAAGACGCCGACAACGGCGCCGACGGCCAGCGGCACGCCCCAGGTGACTGACATCAGCGCCATGACATAGGGCGCGATCGAGAAGATGGCGCTCAGCGAAAGGTCGATCTCGCCGGTGATCATCAGCATGACTTCGGCCGCGGCGATCAGGCCAAGCCGGCCGGTGTCGCGCAGCACGACGCTCATGAATTGCGGCGACAGAAATCCGCCATCGCTGCCGACCTGGAAATAGACCACAAGCACGATGGCGACGACGGCGATGCTGGCCTCGCGATAACGGGAAAGCAGGATGAGCAGCCTCTCCGTCATCGTCTGCGGAACCTTGACGCCAACGGCGCCCTTCCCGGCTTTTGCGATTGCGATTGGCGGCACTCTTGTCTTCCTGATTTCGAATTCTGGGCGAAAAAGACGGGTCGTCGACGGGTGAGCCGGCCGCATGGCGTGCAGGCAGCGGTGCCCCCGCAACGTCATCGGACAGTGACGTGGCGAGGGCAGGAGTTTTCACCTGCCGGACGGTGTCAGGTCGGCTCGACGTCGCTGCGGCCCTCGAAGCGGGACTTGCCGACATAGGCGTCGACGTTGTCCTTGGTCACATAGGCCTGGCTGGTGTCGCTGTTGGCCGGGCCGACGAGACCGCCCGACAGCTTGTAGAGATACATCTGCTGGACCGGCAGGAAGCCCTGCAGATAGGCCTGCTGGTCGGTGGTGAAGTTGACGTCGCCGGACTTGATGAAGTCCAGCGTCTGCGGGAAGAGGTCGAAGCCGGCCACGGCGCCGCCGGCTTTCACCAGGCCATATTTGTTGGAGATGAAACCGCAGGCATAGGTGTCGGAACCGCCGGTGCCGAACATGCCCTTCACGTCCTTGTGGCTGAGATAGTAGCTCTCGACGCGCGAGATTTCGGTTGCCGGATCCGGACCGGTGTTGACGACATCGTAAGTGACGCCGCTGCCGCTGTCCTTGATCGCCTGTATGTAGCCATCGAGGCGCGGCTGCGTGTTGAGCGAACCGGGCACGCCGATCGACAGCATGACGTGGCCGCCCTTGGGGATCAGCTTCAGCCACTTCAGCGCCGAGTTGTAGCCCGACTGGTAGAGCGGCTGGCCGACATAGGACAGCCGCTTGTTGGGGCTGCCGACCGGCACGTCGGCGTTGAAGGCGACGACCGGGATGCCGGCCTGGGCGGCCATGTCGGTTGCGGCATCGAAGGCGGTCGGATCGACCAGGCAGACGGCAATGCCGTCCGATTTCTGCGCAATCGCGGTCTGCATGGCGCTGACCATCTCGGAGACGACGTTCTTCTGCGAACCCGTCCACTGGTAGCTGCAGCCAAAGGCCGCGCAGGCGTCCTGGATGCCATAGACGGTCGGGGTGAAGAACTGGTCGAGCGTCACATGGCAGACGAAGTGGAACTTGTAGGGCTTCTTCGGCAGGCCGGCCGATGAATCCGCAGCTTTCGCGGCGCTGACGCCGCCAGCAAGTCCGGCACCCGCCAATCCGCTGGCCAGGCCGGCGGCACCGAGGCCGAGTTTGCCAGCCAGCGCAAAGGCACTGCGCCGGCTGATGGCGGCATTGACCATCTCCATCTGATTTTTCGTTTCGTCGTCCACTTGGTTCCTCCCTCTTCGTTTTGCGGGCTTGCCCACATTTGTCGTCTGGTTACATTGTTATATGACAACTTTTGTGTCAATGCTTTTTCGACACCGGATTCACGAAGGGCTTTTCGCCGCCCGAGCGCGGTGCGGGAAGCCGCTTGGCCGGCACGAAGAACAGCGACGATCACAGGAAGAGAAAATGGCTGAAATCGAATTCAGGGCTGTCGCGAAGAACGGCCTGAAGGTGACGACGATCGGACTCGGCGGCACCGGGCTGGGCAATATGTATCGCGCCGTCGACACCGACGCCGCGGTCCAGACGGTGCACGCGGCCTATGACAATGGCATCCGCTATTTCGACACAGCACCCGTCTATGGCTTTGGCGTGAGCGAGACCCGGCTTGGGCTGGCGGTCAGATCCTTACCCCGCGCGGACATCGTCATCTCGTCGAAGATCGGCTACGACCTCGTGCCGATCCCGCCCGAGGAGCTTCAGCCGGCGCTGTGGGACCAGCCCGGTTCATTCCGTGCCGAGTTCGACTATTCGCGCGACGCCGTGATGCGTTCGCTCGAAGGAACGCTGAAGCGCCTCGACACCGACTATGTCGACATGGTCTCGATCCATGATCCGGACGAAGCCATTCATTTCGGCCCAGGCGAGGATCCCTATGCCAGAAGCCGTTTCAGGGAAGCGATGGACGGCGCCTATCCGACGCTCGACGAATTGCGTTCGCAAGGCGTCATCAAGGCGGTCGGCGTCGGCATCAACCAATGGCAGATGCTGTCCGACTTCGTCGTGGCGGGTGCGTTCGACTATTTCCTGCTCGCCGGCCGCTACACCTTGCTCGAGCAGGAACCGCTGGCGACCTTACTGCCGCTGTGCGAGCAGCGCGGCACCAGGATCATCATCGGCGGGCCCTACAATTCCGGCATCCTGGCCACCGGCGCCGTCAAGGGCGCAACCTTCAACACCAGGCCGGCGCCGGAACCGGTGCTCGAGCGCGTCCGCCGCATCGAGGCGATCTGCATCAGTCACAAGGTGTCGCTGCCGGCGGCCGCGCTTCAGTTCCCGCTCGGCCATCCTCTCGTATCAAGCGTCATTCCGGGCGCGCGATCAGCCGACGAGTTGAAACAGAATCTGGCCTACCTGCGCGAGGACATTCCGCCGGCCTTGTGGGCCGATCTCAAGCAGGCCCGGCTGATCGAAGCCGGCGCACCGGTACCTTAAGCGCCGCTCTCGGCAGCCGATAGAGCGGTTCTGCGTCTTGCCTGAAACGGCGGAACCGCACCAGGCGGCCTCGACGAATGCCCGCCTACACGATCTCAAAGACGCTGGCTGGCTTGGCGGGCGCGCTTGCGGATTTCCTGGCGGGAAATGCCGGCATCCGCCAGCGTGCTGTCCGACACATGCCTCAAGCGCGCAAGCGTCTGGCGATAGGCCCGCCAGCGGGCGAAACGGCGTCGAAGTTCATCCAACATGATTGTCTCCTCTGGCGCGTGGATGGCCAGTGCGCCTGGTTGGTCGAAAGCGCAAAGCGTCCGTGCCAAGCGCATGCGCGATCAAGGGATTGCACTGGCTTGCTGGCCAGCCGAGGTGCTTGGGCACGGTCCCGCCAGGCAGGATTGTCCAACGCCTCCAAGGCCTGCATGCTTGCGTATGATGCCCGCTTCGCGCTACAGCCAGGGTCGCAAGGAGTTTTTCATTTCTGCAAAATGGATATCGGCTGGGACGATCTAAGGTTGTTTCTCGACGTTGCGCGGCTGGGTGGCCTGAGCGCGGCGACAAGAACCACGCGGCTCAGCGCAGCCACCCTCGGACGACGCGTCACCGCGCTCGAAAAGCAGATCGGCGAACCGCTGTTCGTGCGCCAGCAGACCGGCTACCAACTGACCCCGGTCGGCGAAGAACTGCTGCGGCGCGCCGAGGAGGTCGAGGCGGCAATGCAGTCGCTGACCCGCTGGCGCGAGGGAAGCCTGCCCGACCGTATTGTCCGCGTCTCGGCCGGGCCATGGACCTCGGCCTTCGTTTCCGCCCATATCGGCGAGATCTGGACGGTCGATGACGGCATCAGGGTGGAACTCGTCACCACCACCGACAGGGTCGATATCGGACGCCGTGCGGCCGACATCGGCATCCGAAGCGAGCGCCCGACCGAACAGTGGCTGGCCGGTCGTCTAAGCGGCAAGGTCGCCCACGCCATCTATTCCGGACGCCACCTGATCAACGGCATCGCCGCCGGGCTGTTCGTGGGCGTCACCGGCGACGGGTCAAACATTGCTTCGGCGCGCTGGCTGCAAGCCCATCATGGCGACCGCATCGCGGTGCGCGGCAACAACACCCATTCGGTGCGCGAACTGGTGGCCGCCGGCGCCGGCCTTTCGGTCTTCCCGTGCTTCGTCGGTGACAGCGATCCGCGGCTGGTTCGCGTCGCCCAGCCTATCCCTGAACTCGAAACAGACCAGTGGATCGTCACCCATCACGAGGAGCGTCACGCCCCGCCGGTGCGAAAGGTCGCCGACCGGATCGCCACCTTGATGCGGGCGCACCAGCCACTGTTTCGCGGCGAGACGCCGATCCGGTAAGCGCGTCGTGTAGCAAACCTGTAGCGAGCGCCACACCAGCCTCAAGTCGAGGCGAACTCGGCGAGTTCGTCGACGGCTTCCTGAACACCTTGTGCAGCCGCTCGCTCGAACCACAGGCGACCGGCTGCCGGGTCGTGGTCCCCGGCAAGGCCATTGGAAAGATAGCGCCCGAGCATGAGTTGGGCCTGGCCGTGTCCCCGCTCGGCGGCGGCCGTGAACCATTTCTGCGCTGCCGCCGGGTCGAGTGACAGGCCCTGGCCGCTCCCGTACAGGGCGCCGATCGCAAACATGGCCCCGACGTGATCGGCGGCGGCTGYCCGCTTGAACAACTGCGCCGCAGCCACGGGCAAGGATGCGCCGCCGCGCCCATTGAGGAGCATTTCGGCAAGCGCCACCTGCGCGTCGACCATGCCGGCGTTGGCCGCCCGCTCAAACCAAAGACGGGCCTGTTTCTGGTCGGCGGCCACGCCGCGCCCATCCTGAAGCATGCGCGCATACGCATATTGCGCCTCGGCCACGCCTTCGGCCGCGCGCCTCACCCATTGCGCCGCCTGCTCCTCGTCCTTTCGCACGCCGACGCCCTGGGCAAAGCAGAGGCCGAGGTTGAAGGCTGCAACCAGATCGCCCGACGAGGCGGTCGCCTCGAACCATCCGGCAATGCTGGCGCGGTCGCGGTCGTCAGGCTCGCCTGCCCCTTCGAGGACCAGATTGGCAAAGTCGACCTGCGCTTCCTGATTTCCCGCATTTGCGGACGTGCGCAGCCAGCGCGCTCCCTCCTCGACGTCCTGGGCGACACCGTTTCCCGAGAGATAGAGCGATGCCAAGGCGCGGGCGGCGGCCTGATGGCCTGCATCGGCCGCGCGTCGATACCACGTCGCGGCCTCCGCATAGTCCGGCTGCGAACTCTTCACGTAGCGATCGCCGAGACGGTAGGCTGCCTCGATGTTTCCCGCCAATGCGGCGCGCCGCAGCCACGCCTCGCCGGCCGCGATATCCTGGTCTGCAAGGCCACCATCGATGAGCCCCAATCCCAACCGGAACTGGGCCGAGGGAAGGCCTTTCTCCGCGGCGAGATGATACAGTCGCGCCGCTGCCGCTCGATCGACCGGCACGCCACGCCCATGCTCGGTCAGCACTCCAAGAAGGTAGATTGCGGTGGGCAGGCCGGCGTCGGCAGCGCGTCGAACCTCGGCGGCAATCTTGTCCGCTTGCCCAGGTTGCCTGCGCCGGGCGAGGGAAAGAGCAAGGCCCAGGCATCCCTCGGGGCAGCCGGCGGCCGCGGACTTCTCATACCAGCCATGCGCCGCATCGAGGTCGCGCATCGCTTCGGGGCCTCTGCTGAGGATATAGCCGAGGATTGCCTGCCCGGTCGCGGAGCCGGCTTCGGCTGCTTTTTTCGCGAGACCGAGCGCCGGCGCGAATTCCGGCTGCCGCGAGGAATCCCGTTCGAACAGGCTTTCCGATCCGATGCGATTGCCGTCGGGCTCCTGTGTCGCCAGTCCAGCCACGTAAAGCGCGGCGAGAAGTGACTGCGCATCGGGGCTGCCGTGATCGGCCGCTCGCCGCAGCCAGCGCGCGCCTTCCGACCGGCTCGGCGGCACACCCAAACCTTCGAGATAGCAACGAGCGACCCGGTATTCGGCCTCGGTGATGCCGGCGCGTGCGGCAATTGCCATCAGCGGAAAGGCTTCTGAAGGCTTGCCGCTGTCAGAAAGCTTTATCGCCCGGCGCAACACCAGCGCCGGCGGGGCAAGGGCAGTCAGCCGGTCAAGGATTGCCATCGATGCGAGAACTCATACCTCCGTTTGTCGCGGCACGGCACCCAAGCCTATGGCTCCCGCATCGCTTCCTGGCCTACGGGGAGCATGGCGCCGAGAATGTACTTGAGGACGGTGCGACGGCCGACCTTGACGTCAGCGGTCACCGGCATGCCGGGGCTGATCGTGAAACTGGCGGGCACGCCATGGAGGGCGACCTGGTCGATGGAAATCTGCGTGCGATAGAACAGGTCAGTGTCCGATGGCAGCATGGCCAACGAGCTGTTCGGGTCGCGCGCTTGTTCGCGAGCCGAGAAGGAATCCGGGCTGACCGCGCGCACAGTGCCATGAGCCAGGCCATATTGCGAATAAGGAAAGGTGTCGAACTTGATGGCCACGGGATCGCCGACGTGGACGAACCCACTGGTGCGACCGACAATGTTCGTCTCGATCTCCAGCACCGCGTCGTCCGGCACCAGCGTGATCAATCGGTCGCCGGACTGCAGGATCGAGCCGACGGAGACCTTGGCTACCGACTGGACGATGGCATCCGCCTCGCTCTTCAGCTCGACCAGCTGTTTGCGCAGCTTTGCCTTGTTGAGAAGCTCGCGGGCGTCCGACATGCGCGATCCCGCCTCAGACAGGCCCTGCGAGACTTCGGCGCGCCAGCTCTGGATGTAGCCATCGCGGTCGGCGGACACCGTCGCCTGCTGTCGCTTGGCGGCTTCCGATGTCTGCAAGGCGTTGCCGAGCGCCCGGGACATTTCCGCCGAGTTGTCCTCGGCCATAAGCGTGTTGAGGCGGCTCCCCACCTGTCTTGCTTCCAGTTGCTTGCGCATCTGCTCGATCGAGGCCGCGACGGCCAGCCGCTGGCGGTAGCCGTCAGCATCGGACTGGGAACGCGAGATCACGGAACTGAGTTCATCGTTCTGCCGGTCGAAACTGGCCAGCTTGGCGTCGTAGACGGCTTTGCGGCGATCATAGATCGACGCCTGCAAGGTCCAGCTCGGGTCCAGGCCGTCATAGTTGAAGGGCTTGCCGTCGGCCTCCGCCTTCAACCGCGCCACTTCGGCCTCAAGCGTCGAAACCTGTGTCGCCAGCGCGGTGAGGTCAGCCGAGGCGAAGGTCGCATCGAGGCGCGCAAGCGTTTGACCGGCTCGCACGCGCTGTCCTTCGCGTACCTCGATCGAGCGCACGATCGCCGTCTCAAGCGGCTGCACCACGATGTTTGGCGATTGCGAGACCACGAGCCCTCTGGTGGTGACGACCTGATCGACCGGTATGATCCCTGCAAGTGTTATCAGGGCGATGACCATGCTCAAGATGATGTAGACGATGCTGCGCGCCATCCGCGGAACAGGCGCATTGGCGATAGCCGTCGACGGCCACTGGAATTCCAGGATGGCGGGCATCGTCGGATCGCTCGGTTCTGTCCGGCGCCGGCGGGCGGGAAGGCTGGATTGGGTGATGCTGATGCTGCTCATGGG
The DNA here is from genome assembly GCF_056404455.1 of Mesorhizobium sp. P2_D1. NCBI lineage: Bacteria > Pseudomonadati > Pseudomonadota > Alphaproteobacteria > Hyphomicrobiales > Phyllobacteriaceae > Mesorhizobium > Mesorhizobium sp. P2_D1. Next base: position 4,272 of record NZ_JBFUDZ010000034.1, on the reverse strand, counting down.
GCGCCCCGAAGCCGATGCTCAAACAAGTCGCGGCGGCACGGCGGCCAGACGACCGTGACGGCTGTCGAGATGTCGGTTCTGCTGCAACCAAAGCTGGCGGTAGAGCGCGCATCGTTCCAGCAGGGTCGCGTGCGGCGCGACATCGAGGACCTTGCCCTGATCCATGACCAGGATCTGGTCGCACTCGGTCAGCGAGGCAAGCCGGTGCGAGACAATAATCATCGTGCGGCCCCTGGCGATGCGCATGAGATTGGCGCTGACCACCGCCTCGCTCTCCGGGTCAAGCGCGCTGGTCGCCTCGTCGAGGATCAGGACGGTCGGATTGTGGATGAGCGCGCGCGCGATCGCCAGCCGCTGCTTTTGACCGCCCGACAGGTTGGGCGACCCTTCCTCGATATAGGTGTCATAGCCGTTCGGCATGCGTTCGATGAATTCTTCGGCGCCGGCAAGGTGGGCGGCTCGCATGGCATCCGAAAGGGTCAGGCCGGGGCGCCCGGCGATGATGTTGTCGCGAATCGACCCGCGGAACAGGAAATTGTCCTGGAGGACCACGCCGAGCCCCTGGCGAAGGTGACGCAGGTTGATTTCCTTGAGGTCGACGCCATCCAGCTTGAGAAAACCGCTGTAATCGCGATTGATCCCTTGCAGCAGCCGCGCAACCGTCGATTTTCCCGAACCGCTGCGCCCGACGATGCCGAACATCGTCCCTGCCGGAATGTCGAAGCTGACCCGGTCGAGCGCCGGCGTCTTGGTGCCGAGGTAGGAGAAGGTCAGGTCACGGAAACTGATCTCGCCAACGAGCTTCGGCCTTAGGCCGGTCGAATTCGAACTGCTTTCCAGGGGTCGGTTGAGGACGGATCCTGCTTCGCCGATTGCCGCCCCTACCTCCTCGAAGTCCTCGACCAGTCGAGCAAGACCAACGAGAGGCTGCGCGACGCGTTGGGCGATCATCATGAATGCGAACAGGCTGCCGATCATGTAGCCAGAGGTGTCGCTCATCGCGAGATAAGCGCCGATCAACATGGTTCCGAGGACCATCACACGCTCGATTGGTGTGACAAGCGTCTGCGGCCAGTTGGCAAGCTGCCCGAAGGCAAGGCGGGCCCTGCCCGCGTCCGCCACCCGCTCATCCCAAAGCGCCTTGCGTTGCGGCTCCAGACCGAGCGCCTTCACCGTCTTGATGCCGACAACGGTTTCGCCGAGCGCCGCCGACTTCCAGGTCTCCGCTTCGACCACCTGCTGGTAGCTGCGGCGCAGTGGCGCGAGAAAGGCGAAGATGATCAGCATGATCACGCCCGCGCAGGCAAGCAYGATCCAGCCCAGCGTGGCGTTGATGTAGAACATCACCGGGATCAGCACGCAGAGCGTGATCAGATCGAGGAACGTGCTGAGGAGTTTTCCGGTCAGGAACTCGCGGATGCGATAGATCTGCGCGAGGTGGTACATCGTCTGGCCGGCCGGATGACGCTCGAAATAGTCGAGCGGCAGACGCAGGAGCCTGCTGAAGACGTGCAAGTTCAGTTTGGTGTCCAGCCGGGCGCCGACGACGTTGATGATCAGCCTTCGGGCGTGGCCGAGGAGCGTCTCGTAAACGAACAGGACGGCGATTATGGCCGACAGCAGCACGAGGGTCGAAACGCTGTTGAACTGCAGCACCTTGTTGACCAACGTCATGACGATGATCGGCGGCAGAACGGTAAGGATGCTGAGCGTGAACGAGGCGATACCGATGTCACGCATGGAACGGCCTTCTAACCGTACCAGGTCGATCAACCAGCGCAGCGTGAAAGGCGCATCGGCCGCGATGTAGGATCGCGCCGGACGCAACAACACCGCCTCACCCGTCCACACCTGCGACAGCCGCAATTCGTCGATGGCGATGGCTTCGTCATCGTCGGGCGCGCCCGCGCTCTTGAGGAAGACGACCTTCCGCTCCGGGCTGGCCCCGGTGAGCAGACCCGCGCCACCGTCATTGAACAGCAGGACGACCGGCCCCGTGTGCTCGAAGCGCAGGAGATGCGACCAGCGGATGCGAAGCGCGCGCGACCACATGCCGCCGTTCTGGGCCCATTGCGAGAGGTCAGCCGCGTTCGGGACCGCGCTTGGGACCGCCGCCCTGAACTCGTTGGGGTCGAGTTCGACGCCATGATAGCGCGCGACCCGCAGCATCGCCTTGAGGCGCGGCTGGATCCGGTCGAACTCGGCGGGTCCGCCGGGAATCCTGGCCGCGTTTTCGCCGTCCGCCCTGCCCGTCGCGACTTCGGCTTCGGTGCCGGCACGGATCGGGACCGGCTGGTTTTCGGCATTCACAGGGACGTTCACCATGGACTTCTCATCCGGTACGCAGGGCGAGGTTCAACAATGCCCGGGCCGAGGCGTTTCAGCCTCGGTTTCCCGCAATGCCCCACTGTACTCCGAACTGATCGGCCGCGCGACTCTCATGCCACTCCTTGTCTTGAGATGATGAACGCGCGAATCCGCTCTCCCGCGTAATCCGCGCGCACGTTTTTCTGTCGGTCGTCTCTCTTCAAGGTTCTTGCTCACTCGTGCGGCTTCAAGAGGTCCTTCAGGGTCTTGGCGGTGTGGTCGTTGCTGGCGAAGCCAGCGCCATGCTTTGTCTGGTCCGAGCTGAGATCCGTGCTCGCCCCCGACGGCTTGTTCTGGTTCTGGCCAAATCCGCTAATCGTCTTGAGGACATTGAGCAGGTCTGTCGTCACGGATGTGGACGCCAGGCCGATCAGGTTGCGGAACGACGCATGGCTGCCGTGATCACTGTTGCCATGTGTCGAGCCCGACTGCAGGAATTTCGCAGCGTCCTTGAGCCCGAGCGACTCGAACGTGACCTTGCCGGCGTGACCGTTACCCGGCTTGCCATCGTGGTCATGCTTGTTGTGTCCGTTCCCTGAATTGCTGCTGTTCTTGTGGTCGTTGTCGTGGCCGTGGCCATTGCCATTGCCATTGTTGCCGTTGCCGTTGTTGCCATGATGGCCATGGTGACCATGCTGGTCATACTTGTCATGATCACCGCCCCAACCGGTCGCACCAGTCGGACCAGGCGCACCTGTGGAACCGGTGGAGCCCGCCGCTCCGGTCGAGCCGGTTGCACCGGTATGGCCGGTCGCACCCGTCGAACCCGTGGCGCCTGGATCTCCCGTTGCTCCAGTCGCGCCGGTTGCCCCGGTCGAGCCGGTTGCCCCAGTAGAGCCAGTCGCACCGGTCGAGCCTGTCGAGCCGGTATGGCCGGTCGCGCCCGTCGAACCAGTGGCGCCGGTCGAGCCGGTTGCTCCGGTCGAGCCGGTATGACCAGTCGCACCCGTCGAACCCGTGGCGCCGGTCGAGCCGGTTGCTCCGGTCGAGCCGGTATGACCAGTCGCACCCGTCGAACCAGTGGCGCCGGTCGAGCCGGTTGCACCGGTAGAGCCGGTATGACCAGTCGCACCCGTCGAACCAGTGGCGCCAGTGGAACCAGTATGACCCGTTGCTCCGGTTGCCCCGGTAGAGCCCGTCGCACCGGTAGAGCCTGTCGAGCCGGTATGGCCGGTCGCACCCGTCGAACCCGTTGCTCCGGTAGAGCCGGTTGCTCCGGTAGAGCCGGTATGACCAGTCGCACCAGTCGAACCAGTGGCGCCGGTCGAGCCGGTTGCTCCGGTCGAGCCGGTATGACCCGTCGCACCAGTCGAACCCGTTGCTCCGGTCGAGCCGGTTGCTCCGGTCGAGCCGGTATGGCCGGTCGCACCCGTCGAACCCGTTGCTCCGGTCGAGCCGGTTGCACCGGTAGAGCCGGTATGGCCAGTCGCACCCGTCGAACCAGTGGCGCCGGTCGAGCCGGTTGCACCGGTAGAGCCGGTATGACCAGTCGCACCCGTCGAACCAGTTGCGCCGGTCGAACCAGTATGACCCGTTGCTCCGGTTGCCCCGGTAGAGCCAGTCGCACCGGTAGAGCCTGTCGAGCCGGTATGGCCGGTCGCGCCCGTCGAACCAGTTGCGCCGGTCGAACCAGTATGACCCGTTGCTCCGGTTGCCCCGGTAGAGCCAGTCGCACCGGTAGAGCCTGTCGAACCGGTATGGCCGGTCGCACCCGTCGAACCCGTGGCGCCGGTCGAACCCGTTGCTCCGGTSGASCCGGTATGACCAGTCGCACCMGTCGAACCAGTKGCGCCGGTCGAACCAGTATGACCCGTTGCTCCGGTTGCCCCGGTAGAGCCAGTCGCACCGGTAGAGCCTGTCGAGCCGGTATGGCCGGTCGCACCCGTCGAACCCGTTGCTCCGGTC